>NZ_JBPJUQ010000010.1:0-201170 GCF_051192615.1 Streptosporangium sp. G11 | reverse complement strand
GTACGAGATGCTCTACCCGAACGTCCAGTCGGCATGAGAGTCAACCAAGCCGACTCCACCGAACTCGGGGTACATCAAAGTCTCCACGAAACTCGGCGCGGTTCAATGCGAGATGACAGCTACCACCCTGCCGATCCGCGCCCGGGCCGTGGAGTTGGCCGCCGCGGGCCAACTGCCCGCTTACATCTATGACCTGGCCGACCTTGACGCGCACATGGCGGCCATCCGGTCGGCCATGGGCGACATCGAGGTCTACTACGCCGTCAAGGCCAATCCGGACCCGAACCTGATGAAGGTCATTGCGCCCTATGTCCAAGGCTTCGAAATTGCATCCGGGGGAGAGCTTGCACACGTGCGCGAACACTTCCCCGGATCACGCATCGCCCTTGGCGGACCTGGCAAGACGGATGCCGAGCTCTTTGCCGATGTCTACCGGCTCCACATCGAGAGCCCGAGCGAGATCCGGCGTCTGTTCGCGGCGGGCCGGTCGGCGGACGTGCTCCTGAGGGTCAATCTCGACATCCCTATCAAGGGCGCGTCCCTGGCGATGGGTGGCGGTGCTACGCCGTTCGGCATGGACCCCGAGGGCGTTGCCGAGTGTCTCGACATGCTGAAGGGTCAGGACGCCGTTCGGCTTCGCGGTATTCATGCTCACCTGGCCAGCGGCTTGGACGCGCCGGCCATGCTTGAGTTGGCCGGCGCGATTCTCGGCTATGCCCGTGGGCTTGGCGTCATGGAGGTGAACGTCGGCGGCGGCATGGCCGTGTCCTACGCCGACCCGGGGTCACGGTTCGACTGGGAGGCGTACGGTGCTGGCTTGGCCGCTCTCCGACGCCCCGGCGAGACGCTGCGCATCGAGCCGGGCCGGTCCATTTCTGTCTATTGCGGGCGGTACGTCACGCGAGTCATGGACGTGAAGCGCGTCCATGGGGAGCTGTTCGCCGTGGTGGCGGGCGGGACGCACCACATCAGGACCCCGGCGACCAAGGGGCACAGCCAGCCCATGGTCATTGACGAGCCGGGGGAGCCGGCCACGATTGTCGGCCAGCTCTGCACGCCGAAGGACACCATGGCGCGGCACGTGCCGGTGAGCCTGAAGACGGGCGATGTGGTGGAGTTCCTCATGGCCGGCGCCTACGCATGGAACATCTCACACCACGACTTCCTGATGCACCCGAAGCCAGGCTTCCACTACGTCGGCGGTTGAGCGGAGGTGTCCGGGGAGTGCCCCTATGGGGTTGGTCAAGCCGCGCGGAGCGTGGGTGGTTGGTAGGGGGTGTTGGTGCGGAGCATGGCGCACAGGACGTCGCAGCTGACCGCGATACGGCACCGGGCCCGGTCGATGGAGATCGCTGAGCTGGCGATCTCCGACCGCGACGCCGGGGTGGTCGGCTTCGACATCGCCGGCGCCGAGGCGGGCTACCCGCCCACCCGGCACCTGGACGCCTTCGAGTACCTGCAATCGCCTGATGAGCGGCACCTCGATGACTCGCGAACTCGCCCTGCTCGCCGACGCCTTCGGCCTGCCCGACTTCCGCGGGTTCGCCATCAACGCGATGAAGTCCGCCTGCATCCCCTTCGACGAACGCCTGGCCATCATCGGCAACGTCATCAAGTCCTGGTACGCCGACCAGCTGAAAGCCTAAGACTCAGCGGCTCAGTTGTACTGGTTGTATTGGTCCGCGCTGAAGTCGAAAGAACCTTCCCTGGCCCGCACATGCAGGTAGACCTTCCTTATGGGCTTGCGGCCGGTGCGGGTGAGGTTTCCGAAGTTGGTGCCGTGGTCGCCGCAGCCGTTGGTGTCCGACCTCCAGGCGCTGGTCCCGTCCGTTCCGTCGGTGTGAACCCAGACAAACCGGGCACTCACCGGAGCGTTGTCGCCGGGACAGAGGTCGCGCACCGTGAAGTTCCGAACGACGACCCTCGTCCGGCTGGTGAAGTCGATGGTCGCCCGGACGGACCCGCCACCGAGGTCGCGGTAGGGGGGCACGCTGGCGGAGGCCGCTCCGTCTCTCGCCTGCGCCGGGCTTGGCACCAGCAGCCCGCTCAATACTGCGATGCCCAGCGCGGCGCCCAGAATGCGTGTCTTCAACAGTCCTCCAGCAAGAGATGTCTCGGTTGGTTCGGTTGGCCGTGGAGCGTGCACTTCAGCGCTCCCGCGTGGCCGGCGGGGGGAGATGTGCGAGGTATCGCCTCGTGGCGGATCGCGACGAAGAACGGCGATCGATGGTGCGGGGGCCCTGCGTGAGCGTCAGGTCTGGAAGGTGAACGTCCCGCGCAGGACGGTGTCTCGCCCGCTCCAGTAGCTCTCGTAATCGGCCCGGTAGGTGACGTCTTCGAAGCCGGTGAGCACCGCACAGGTGGCGCCGGGGTGCCGGATGTTGTCGTCTCTGATGACGATGGGCTTTCCGATCACACCCGGGCGGGTCAGGGTCACCTCCACCCAGGCTGTCCCTGTGGTGTCATCGGCCCGGACGCACAGCTCGTTCGTGGGGTCGGCGTAGCGGACGATCCCGTCGCCGACATCCCGTTGAAAACTCGCCGCCAAGGCCGGTTGCGCGAGAATGACGCTCGCCACCGCGACAGCGACGCCGACGGTGACCGTTTTGAGCGGGTTCATCGTTCTTCCTTCTCTCGCACGCAGATCAGCCCGCCGGAGCGCCTGGTGCCAGCGGGCGGAATACGGCCTCCGACGAGGCTCCTGACATGAGCGATCCCGGCGGCCCGAGGTTCACCGGAGTGATCGTTGCACGCGTCGGCAGCATCATGGAATACGACGGGAATACGTCGGGAATACGCCTGGTCACCCGGCATCGAGAGATGACTTCGGGCGGAACCCCTGTGCCGGAGGCGCCTGTCTTTGCGTGATGCTGAAGGAGTTGGGGGGTGACGACGATCAGCGGCCAGATGCGCCGGCTTCGTCGCCGGTAGTCCCGCAGCGGGCCTCGCAGTCGCTGTAGCGCTCCACCTGATGATGAAGTAGGCCGCCCCCTGCCACCGTTCTCGGTGAGCGCGGCGAACGCAACAGCGTGAAGGCGCTTCGCGCGTCTCCTGCGTGCTTCGCACGATTGACCTGACATCTTTGGGTGTCTACCTGGGTGACAACGACGGATGGCGATCACGGACGTAGGTGGACGCTGGCGGACGGTCCGACACGGCCCGTCTGACAACTCCCAGTGATAGATCATGCGTTCGATTTTGCTCGTAATGAAGGGGTCTGGGGTTCGATTCCCCAAGGCGGCTCTTAGGTCAGAGGCCCTCCGGGATGATCCCGGAGGGCCTTTTTCGTGTCCGTACAGCAGCGAAACACAGCAACGGAGTCAGCTGTTCTGGGACCGATCCGGTCATGCTCCGGAGTGGCGATCTGAGACAGTGCTCGTACCTCTCGTGCTTAGAACCCATGGCTGGTTGCATCTGACGTCAGTGCGAGCACGCCGGTTCCCCGCACCTTTGTCTCGCGTGTCAGGGTGAACGGGCTGACGCCGTACGCGGCGGCGATCTCAGGGGCCAGGTGGAAAGCGGACCACGTCCACTCCTCGATCTGTTCACCGCTTGCGGTTCGCAGGTCTCCCTCGGCCGGGAGCCCTAGCTCCAAGCGCCGTGCCTGCTCCTGAGGCAGCGGATCGCCGAGGGTGAGCAGCTCGTCATCGGCCTCGCCGGTCGCCGCGTACCGGCGCACGACGCTGCCGCGCTCGGCCACCAGCCATGCCGAGCCGTCTCCTTGCTCGCCGTAGTAGTAAGCCTGAGCCCGTCCGTAGCGGGCGCTGAGCGCCTTGCACGACCTGAGCACATCCTCGTGGCGCTCGCTGTCGCGAGGATCACACCAGGCTCCGATGACCAGGGTCCAGCCGTCCACTTCAGGGGTGACGAAGACCCGTGACAGGTGAGGGCGATCATCCGGGTCGCCGTGTGCGTCGGCGTCGATCACTTTTCGGGCCTCGGCGAACGTGATCGGTCTGGGTGAGGACAGGCCCAAAACCTCCATGACACCCGCCTGATCACCGGTTGGGACCGCGACCCAGTGGTTCCAGCACGTCGACACCGGCTCAGGCCAGTCCTTCACCTCTGTTCGCACAGGCCCACTGTGCCAGGTCCACCACAGCGGCCGGTGTGGAGATCAAATCTCAAGCTGAGGGATTTCTGCGTGACCAACTGCGTGACAACGACCACGGACAACGACGGACGACGATGGGTCACCGTGGATCGTATGCGTTGGCAGGGGCGGGTGCGGGCTCAAGGTCCCGCCCTCTCGTGGTTTCCCTCGTGCTGAACCGGAACCGGGGGCGGATCAGCCGCCGAGGCGGGCTTCCGGTGGAATCGGAACGTAGGAGGTGCCGTCGGGATGGAACTCGTGTCTGGCGAGCCATCTACGTTGGAACTGGCTTTTGGCCGGCAGTAAAAGCAGGTAGACAACTACAGATGACCCCAGTAAGCCCAAGAAAAACAGATGAGTCACGTGCGACGTGAGCACTTGGCCCAACGTCATCGACAGACTGATGTAGAACATGGTGGAAGCTATGTGCCGCTCAAAGAAGAAGCGGCCTCGGATATCGTCTCTGGCCCACCAGCGATACTTCCATGGCACCTGGATGCCAACCCATCGGTAGAGAAGCCAGTTCCCTATCGGCGGACGCTCACGCAGGCGCAGCATGAGGCCGCCGCGTAATACGTCCAGGCCGTCGCGCAAGGTCGGGCTGCTCTGTCCCGGCTTGGCAAGGTCCATCAGGGTGCTCAGGAGTTCGGGGCCGCGGAACTCCCGGAAACGGGGCGGGTAGGCCAGGCGCATCAGCGACCGGCAGCGGCGCTCGTAGGTGGAGGTGGCGTCGGGGGTCGTCACATTCCCATCCCGGGCTGGAGGTTCAGGCGGCGCTGAGCGGTGGCGGCCAGGCGTGTCAGGCGGGTGGTCTCCTCGGCCAGCACCTGGCGGCCGTGGCCGGTGAGGTCGTAGTAGCGGCGGTGACGGCCGGAAACGACCTCCTCCCCGACCACGACCACCAGCCCGTCGCCTGCCAGCCGGTCCAGGGCGCCGTAGAGGGTGCCCGCGCCGAGGCGTACCCGCTCTTCGGACAGCTCTCGCACCGCTTTGATCACTCCGTAGCCGTGGAGCGGGCCTTGGGACAGGGCCAGCAGGATCAGGTAGCTCTGCTCGCGTAGTGCCATATCTGATATATATCGTCATCCGTACTATCGAATCAAGAGTGACCACTACCCGTGCCGCTCGCACAGTGAGCGCCATCCGTGGGCCGTCCGGCAGGCTCTCGCTCGCCGTCCATCCCGCGGTCCGTTTCGTGGGGTCCCAGAGCCGGGCATCACAGTTCGCCGCAACTCCGGATCTCCGCTCGAAAGCGATCACCGCCTCAACGGCGTCGGCGGGAGCCTCGGTCTTCGCGGAGAGGGTCACGTGGGCGTGAACGCGCGGGATGGACGAACCTGCCGGACAGTGCTGTCACAAAGGCGGTACGACACATGCCGGACTGTCGTAAACCCTAGGATCCGTTTCATGCCCCCCGTGATCTTAGGCGGTCTCACCGCCGCCCTCCTGCTGGCCTCCGCCGCTCCCGCCGTGGCCGCCGCCCCCGTCAAGCCCCTGAGTCCGGCTCAGCTGCGCGCGGCCCTCATCACCCCTGAGGACCTGGGCAGCGGTTTCACGCTCAACCCGAAGCGCTTCCGCGGGACGCTGGGGTCCGAGGAGGCCCACACGAAGAAGTGCGTGAAGGCTCTTGCGGCACTGAGGCCCATCCTCAGGAGCAAGGCGGCGTCCTTCATCGACAAGAAGGGGAAGCCGGCGGGTGTCAGGCAGTTCGTCATAAGCGGCACCCCCGCCAGGATGGCCTCATGGCGGAAGGCGGGCCAGGTCATGGTTCGTGACTGCGTCAGGAACAGGACGGGCAGAGACGTCAGGGAGACCATCACCAAGCTCTCCGTCGGCGGAGCCGGGGACTGGACGTACGGGATCAGGTACAGCAAGAAGGTCCCCGAGGCGGCTCTCAGCCCGGTCCACGCGTCGGATGTCGTGCTCGTCAAAGTCAAGAACACCGTCACCTTGCTGGTGAGCGACGGGTACTTCTCGACGTTCGACTCCGGCCTGAGCAGGCGGGCCGCGAGGGTGGCGGTGGCGAAGCTTCGAGACGCCCAGTGAACCGGCCCCGGGTGAGAGGGGCTCGGCGGGAGATGTGAACGGCACCGGCCCCTTCCGGGCCGGCGACCCGGCGTCGGCCGAGCCGCCGGAGTGCCCGCTGGAGATCGCTGGGCGGCCGGAGACGGACCGGTGGCCCGCGCACGACCTGCCCGCGCGCTGATGGACCGGCTGACGGAGACCGTCTGTCCGATGTCCCGGCTCGCGCCGGCGGTGTTGCCGACACACGGCTTCTCCGCCCAGCCGATCCACAGCTTTTCCCGCTCGAACCTCTAAGCACGATGGATAGCAGCCGGTTTACGGCCCCGTTGCAAACCAGGCTGCATCTCCGATGCCGGTTCGGATCCCACGAGATCCGAACCGGCACGCTGGTGCCGTGAAAGATTCTGCGCCGGCTCGGTATAGCGGCGGTATAGCGGCCGCCCACCACGAGTTCTCGTTGTCGACCGGAAAGTCCGAGCCGATTCCGCCGGACGATTCCCGGTCCCGATCCCGGTCCTGGTCCCGGCGCCGAAGCCCTACCGGGAAATACGGACACGAGGGACGCGCGGAGGAGGTCACATCGAAGGCCGAAACCCGGAAAACCCTTTCTGAGTAGGTGATATACAGCCGATATACATGTGGTGTGTACCGTCGGCGCAGCGTTTCGCCAAAGGGCCTGGCGACGTGTCGAGGAGGGGGCACTCATCATGTTGCGTAAGCGCTGGGTAATGCTCGCGATGATGACCGTATTGGCCACGTCGCTGTCCACCGCCGTTCACGGTCTGCCCGCCCACAGCGCGGTCGCCGAGATTCCCCCCATCGACTACCCCAACCCGTTCGACTGGTTCAGGCCTCTCCTTCCCACGGGCCAGCCCGGTCCCCCCATCGACGACTGCTTCCTGTACGGCACCTGTCCCTGAGCGGAGCGCCTGCCGCCCCGCGGGGAAGGGCGTGGGCGGCGTGGCCCCGCCGCCGTCACGGACGTCGGGGGGCACGCTCTCCGGCCCAGGGCACGGGAACGTCGGAATCAGTGCCTCCGAGAATCAGCCGGTCAACTCCTCCGAGAAGGGAGCCCCGATCTCCGCGTACAGTTCCGTCGCCAGGCGTTCCTGGGTTTCCGCGGTGACCGCGTCGTCGTTGTCACGCGAGATCGCGGCGAGGACGACCCGGGTCTGGGCCTCGCCCATCCGGTGCCCGGTCGCCCGGTGGTTGTCCAGGGCTCGGCGGCCGTATCCCTCGGCTTCCGCCAGAAGCCCCCGCCGGTGGCAGGCGTAGGCGAGCACAGTGAGCGCCCGCCCTTCGACGACGCGGAAATGCGGCTCGTCGACCAGTTCCAGCGCCTGCTCGGCGAGGTCGGCGGCGGCGGCGTGGTCGCCGGCGCGGTGGTGGGTTATGCCCAGCGCGAGGAGTGCCTCGCTCACGAGGTGGCGGGCGTTGATCTCCCTGGCGACGCCCAGCGCGGTCCGGTGGAGACGGACGGCCTCGTCGAGGTCCCCGGCGTGGTCGAGGATGGAGGCCAGCGTGTTCAACGCCTGTACCTCGGTGAACCGGTCGCCGATGTCCGCCGCTATCCTCAGCGCGGCCTCGACGGTGTCGCGGGCCTGCTCCAGGTGTCCGGAGTCGCGGCGCACCAGGGCCAGCCACGCCAGGGTGTCGGCCTCGAGATATCGATCGCCGAGTTCCCGGTGACGGGCCAGAGCGGTGGTCAGGTGGTCGGCGGAGGCGCCGAGGTGGCCGAGCTGGTGGTGGAGCTCACCGATGGTGGTCATCGCGACCGCCTCGGCTCTCGGCGCCGAGGTCTCGCGGATCAGCGTCAACGCCTGGACGGCGTGGTCGAGCCCCTCGTGGAGACGGCCGGACTGCCTGCAGGCGTTCGCGAGGTTGTTCAGGATCTTGGCGCGTGCCTGTTCGGAGCCGAGACGGTCGTGGAGTTCGAGCGCTCTGGACAGGGGGCGGGTGGCCTCGTCGGGGAGCCCGACGAATATGAACGTGGTGCTCAGGTTGCTCAGGGCACTCGCCTCGCCCTGCGTCCATCCCGTCTCGTTGCTGAGGGCGATGGCCCTGTTCAGGTAGGCGATCGAACGGTTGTAGCGGGCGAGGCAGTGGTACGCGTGGGCGAGGTTCAGGAACGCGGACGCCATCGCCCGCCGGTCCCGTTCCGCGTGGGCCGCGGCCAGTGCGGCGCGTGCGGTGGCGAGCCAGTCGACCATGCGCCTGGAGAAGTTGTGATAGCCGCGGAGCCTGTCGGCCAGGAGCCAGGCCATGGGCCTGGGACCGTACCGGACCGCGTGACCGATCGCCGCGACCACGTTGTGGTGTTCGGCGCTCAGCCACGCCATGGCGGCGGACGGGCTGTCGATGTCCACCGTCCGCGTCACGACCTCGGGGGGCATGGGCAGCTGGAGCATGTCCGGGTAGAGCACCTTCGCGGCGTCGCCGGCCACGGACAGATACCACTCGAACAGCCGGTTCGTCGCCTCGGCCCGCTCCTCCTCACCGTCCTCGGCGGCCGAGAGGTCGCCGGCGTACCGGCGGAGCAGGTCGTGCACGGTGAAGCGGTCGGGGCCGTGCTGGTCGACCAGGTGGACGCCGGCGAGCCGGTCCAGCGCCAGCGCCGCCTCCTGCTCGGAGACGCCCGCGAGGGCCGCCGCCGCGGCCGGGGTGAAGTCGGGGCAGTCGACCAGCCCGAGCCGCCGGAAGATCCGCTGCACGTACGAGGGCAGGAGCCGGTACGACAGGTCGAAGGCGGCGCGGACGGCGGTCTCCTCGTCGCCCTCGATCGTGAGGGCACTGACCGGGCTGCCGGTGCTCAGCTCCGTGACGTAGTCCTCGATCGGGGAGTGCGGGCGGTCCAGCAGGCGCGCCGCCGCTATGCGCAGCGCGAGGGGCAGGTGGGCGCACACCTCGGCCAGCTTGGCGACGGCCTCGGGTTCCGCCCGTACGCGGTCCGCGCCCAGAAGATGGCCGAACAGGGCCCTGGCCTCGGCGGGGACGAGCGCGTCGAGGGTGATGCGCTGAGCGCCCTCGCGGACGACCAGCCCGGTGAGCCGGTCGCGGCTGGTGACCAGCACCGCGCAGCCGGCGTTGCCGGGCACCAGGGGCCGGACCTGCTCGGCCGAGCTCGCGTTGTCCAGCAGGATGAGGATCCGCCGTCCCGCCATGAGCGAGCGGTAGCGCGCGGCGGCCTCCGTCGCCTCGACGGGCACCTGCTGCGGCGAGACACCCAGCGCCCGGAGGAAACCCGCGAGAGCGTCCGCGGGATGTACCGGGGCTCCGGGTGAATAGCCCCGCAGGTTGAGGTAGAGCTGCCCGTCCGGGAACCTGTCGGCCACCCGGTGCGCCCACCGCACCGCGAGCGCGGTCTTGCCGACACCCCCCATCCCCGTGATGGCCGAGATCGTGATCGGATCGGCGCCGCCGGGCCCCCCGGGGATCATCCTGTCCAGCGCCTCGAACGCGACCTCACGCCCGATGAAGCCGGGAATGTTCGTGGGCAGCTCCCGGGGCACCGGCAGTGTCGTACGGACGACGTCCGACACCGCGGTCGCCGTCCCGGGCTCGACGCGCTCGGGGGCCGGGGGCCGGTCGTCGCCACGCAGGATGTCCTGGTGCAGCCGCTGGAGCGCGGGACCCGGCTCCACACCGAGCTGCTCGTCGAGCAGGGCACGTGTCTGCTGGAAAAGCTCCAGCGCCTCGGCCTGGCGGCCACTGCGGTTCAGCGCGACCATGAGGTGCGCCCGCAGCCCTTCGTGGTACGGGTGCGCCCGTGCCAGCCGGGCCAGCACGCCGACCAGTTCCCTGTGCCTGCCCAGGGCCAGCTCCGCCTCCGCCCACCGCTCGTGGGTGACGAGCCGGAGTTGTTCCAGCTGCGCCGCCTCCTCGGCGATCGGCTCGCACTCGACGAACTCGGCGAACGCCGGGCCTCGCCACAGATCGATGGCGTCGCGCAGGACGCGGCTCGCCCGTTCGGGGTCGCCGTCGAGCGCCCGGCTCCCCTCCGCGGCGAGCCTCCGGAAGCGTGTGGAGTCGAGTCCGTCGCCGGTGACGATCGTGTATCCACCCGGCTGCCGGATGATGCGGTCGGTACCGAGCACGCTCCGCAGCCGGTGCACGTACAGCTGGATGTTGCGCCGCGCGGACGCCGGAGGGGCGTCGTTCCAGACGGTGCTGACGAGCCGGTCGACTGACACCGTCTGCCCGGCTCCGCGGGCCAGGAGAACGGCGAGCACGAGCCGGGGCTTGTACGCGGCGCCGACGAAAACCTCCTGGCCGTCCAGGCTCACCTCAAGCGGCCCCAGCACCTGGAACTCCATCAACGGCCACTCCGCTCCCTGGTACCGGTCTTCCGGTCTGACCGCCCCGGCTCTCTTCCGGAGGGGTCCGTGTCCATGAGGCGTGATCATGGCATTTACCATCATCTGTGTACAGCTCGGCCTGGTTTGTGGAACAGGGCCGCCGACGATGCCTACTCTGGGTCTTTGTCGTGAATTGACCGACGAAAACCGTGCCCTCTCTCCCGGTGGGATGAGCGGGCATCGCGCATCGCGTGCGGGGAGCACCTGGAAAACCCCATAATCTATGGCTTATGTCTGAACGGGGTGAAGGGCAGCCAGGAGTCGCGTCCAAGATCGGGCGCCTTGCCGCCATAGGGGCGGCAGCGGGCCTGCTGGTCGCGGGAATCGCGTTGCCGGCCGTGGGAGGCGTGGGTCTCGGCTTCATGTCGGCGACCACCGAGTTGAATCTCAAACCCGAGGACCTCACCGAACCTCCGCCGGCGGAGGTCTCGATCGTGCAGGACGCCAGGGGCAACGAGATCGCGCGGTTCTACGAGGAGTACCGCGAGGTCGTCAAGCTCGACCAGATCGCCGAGGTCATGAAGACGGCGATCATCTCGATCGAGGACTACCGGTTCTACCAGCACGGCGCGATCGACCTTGAGGGCACGATCCGCGCGTTCGCCAAGAACCTGCACGCGGGCGGGGTGAGCCAGGGCGGGTCGAGCATCACCCAGCAGTACGTCAAGCAGGTCCTGCTCAACTCCGCGGACACCGACAAGGAGAAGGACAAAGCGCTGGAGGCCAGCTACGCGCGCAAGCTCAACGAGCTGCGTCACGCGATGGCGGTGGAGGAGAAGTACTCCAAGGACGAGATCCTGGAGAAGTATCTGAACATCGCCTACTTCGGCGCGAGCGCCTACGGCGTGGAGGCGGCGGCCAAGCGGTTCTTCGGCATCAGGGCGGAGGCGCTCACCCTGCCGCAGGCGGCGACGCTGGCGGGCGCCGTGCAGGACCCCAACGCCACCGACCCCAACCTGGGCAGGAAGCAGCGCGAGCGGTTGCTGAACCGGCGCAACGTCGTGCTGGACCGGATGGCCGAGCTGGGTAAGATCACCCCGGCCGAGGCGGCGAAGGCGAAGGCCGCCAAGCTCGGCTACAAGGGGATGAAGCTCCCCGGCGGCTGCGAGTCCAGCGATTATCCTTACTTCTGCATCTACGCCCGCAACGAGGTCCTGAACAACCCCGACTTCGGCAAGACGGCCAAGGCCCGCGGGGACTTCCTCAACCGCGGCGGCCTGACGATCAGGACCACGCTCGACCCGACCATGCAGGCGGCCGCGGACAGGGCGATCAGGAAGTGGGTCCACCCCTCCGACAACCCGGTGGCGGCCGAGGCTCTGGTCCAGCCGGGCACCGGGGCGATCAAGGCCATGGCGGCCAGCCGGACGTACGGCCGGAGCAAGGCCAAGAACGAGATCTCCTACAACCTCGTCGCGGACGCCGCGCACGGTGGCGGCGTCGGTTTCCAGGCGGGCTCGACCTTCAAGACGTTCACGCTGCTCACCGCGCTGAAGCAGGGAATGAAGGTGAACGACGGCTTCAGCGCCGGTGCCGGTTTCCGCGCCTCGGGCTACTCGGCGTTCCAGAACTGCAAGGGCGAGAACATCGGCGACCCGTCCCACACCGTCACCAACGACGAGGGCGCCCCCGGCTGGAAGACCCTGCAGACCGGCACCTGGAGCTCGGTGAACACGTTCTTCATGGAGCTGGAGCAGCGCGTCGGGCTCTGCGAGACGATCAAGACCGCCAGGTCGCTGGGCATCCACCGCTCCGACGGGCTCAAGCTCCTGGAGTTCTCGACGTTCACGCTCGGCACCAACGAGATGGACCCGGTGACCGTGGCCAACGCGTACGCCGCGATCGGCGCGCGCGGCAAGTACTGCGCGCCGATGGCGATCAGCCGGATCACCGACAGGAACGGCAAGGTCACCGACTACAAGCCCAAGTGCCGCCAGGCGCTCGACCCCGAGGTCGCCGACGCGGCGGCCGACGTGCTGTCCGGCGTGTTCACCAAGGGCACGATGCGGGCCGTCGGTGGCATCGGCCGCGACGCGGCGGGCAAGACCGGCACCACCGACAGCTACGCCACCGCGTGGTTCGCCGGGTTCACCCCGGACCTGGCCGGCGCGGTCAGCATCGGCGACCCGCGCGGCTCGCAGAAGTACAAGCTGTCCGGCGTCACGATCGGCGGCCGTTACTACGGGTCGGTCGTCGGCGCCAGCATCTCGGGCCCGATCTGGAAGGACACGATGCTGGCGGCGCTGAAGAACGTCGAGCCGACGTCGTTCACCCCGATCAACACGGAGCGGTTCGGCGGTTGCAGCCAGAGCTGCCAGCCCGTGGCGCCCCCGCCGGACGACGAGGGCGGCATCGAGATCAACGATCCCAACGATTCCGGCGGCTTCGACGGCCCTGGTGGAGGCAACGGTCCCGGCGGGAACAACGGTCCTGGCAGGAACAACGGCGACGATCGCGGTGGTCCGAACAACCCCTTCGGCCAGGGCGACGGCTGACACCGGCTGACACCGGCTGGCACCGCCCAAGGAAGTACCCGGTGGCCGCTCGCGGACGGCGGCGTGGCAGCGCACAGCGCACGCCGCCGCACGTAGCCGCGTGCCGCCATGCGCCGCCGCATGTCGCCCCGCGTCATGACCGGCCGAAGCCCGCCGGTGCGCGGGTCACCGGGTACGCCTGCCGTGTTCTCTTCGAGCGGCGCGTACCCGCCCGCGCGTTTCAAGGTTCGAGGTCACCCCGGGCGGGCGTGATCCCGTACCGCCGGAGCCGTTCGGCCTCGCCGACGCGGCCCAGTCGTCTCAGCAGGCCGATCGCCTGTCGCAGGGCGCCGGGCAGGCCCAGTTCGGCGGCGCGCAGGTGGGCGAGGACCGCTCTGCCCGGGTGACCGGTCTCGCGCAGCAGGACGGCGAACCAGATCAGGGCGTCGGTGTCGCCCGCCTCGACGCGGGCGTTCAGCCAGGTGATCGCCTCCTCCGCCCCGCCGGTCTCGTACATCAGGTCGACCGCGTGACCCAGGGCGTCGGCGTCGCCGGTCTCGGCGCGGGCCCGCAGCCAGATGATCGCCTCCTCGGAACGGTCCACCTGGTGTAGCAGGACGGTGAACCGCCTGAGGGCGTGGATGTCGCCGGTCTCGGCGCGGGCCCGCAGCCAGGTGATCGCCTCCTCGGCGCACCCCGACTCCTGGAGCAGCTCGACCACCTTCCACAGGGCGTCGGCGTCGCCGGTCTCGGCGCGAGCCCGGAGCCAGGTGATCGCCTCCTCGGTCCGGCCCGTCTCCTGGAGCAGTTCGACCATCCGCCACCCGGCGTCGGTGTTCCCGGTCTCGGCGGCGTGCCGGTAGGCGGCGAGGGCCTCCTCGGTCCGGCCCGTCTTCCGGAGCAGCTCGACCATTCCCCAGCCGTCGCCGGTGTGTCCGGTCTCGGTGGCGCGCCGGTACGCGGCCAGGGCCTCCTCCAGACGGCCCTCCCGGTGCAGCAGGGCGGCCAGCGGCCAGTGGGAATCGGCGTTCCCCGCCTCGGCGGCGCGCCGGTGGGCGGCGATCGCCTCCCCGGTCCGCCCCGCCCTCTCCAGAAGGTGTGGCAGCAGATCGAGGGCGGAACGGTCGCCGGTCTCCGCGCGGGCGTACAGCCACATGATCGCCTCCCCGGCCCGGTTCGACTCCCGCATCAGCTCGACCGCCTCCTCAAGTGCGAGGCGGTCGCCGGTCTCGGCGCGGGCGCTCAGCAGGGTGATCGCCTTCTCGATCTGTCCCGTCCGCTGGAGGAGGCCGATCGATCGCCAGTAGGCGTAGGTGTCGCCGGTCTCGGCGCGGGCTCGCAGCCAGGTGATCGCCTCCTCGGTCCGGCCCGTGTACCGGAGCAGCTCGACCGTCTTCGAGATCGCGCGGTGGTCGCCCTTCTCCGCGCGGGTCTCCAGCCAGGTGATCGCCTCTCCGGCACGCCCCGACTCCCGCAGCAGCTCGACCGCCTCCCACAGGGCGCCGGTGTCGCCCGCCTCGGAGCGGATCCGCAGCCAGGTGAGCGCCTCCTCCGTCCGTCCCATCTCCCGCAGCAGGGCGACGGCCTGCTTGAGGACGTGGCCCTCGCCGGTTCCCGCGGCGCGACGGCAGGCGGCGATCGCCTCCTTCCTGTGGCCCGTCCGGTACAGCAGGGACGCCAGCCACTCCGGGGCGTCGACGCTCCCGGTCTTCTCGGCGCGCCGGTAGGCGGTGAGGGCCTGCTCGTGGTGTCCCGTCCTGTCGAGGAGGGCCGCGGTCCAGACGGGAAGGCCATCGTCACCGAACCAGTCGTGGGCCCACAGCCAGGTGAGCGCCTCCCTGACCCTTCCTTCATCCACGAGCAGGGCGATCGCCTCTCTCGGGGCGTCGGCGTTCCCCGCCTCCGCGGCGCGCCGGTAGGCGGCGATCGCCCTCTCGCGGTGTCCGGCCTCGTCGAGGACGGCGGCGCTCCAGCCGAGGGTCCGGGCGTCGTCCGCCCCGCTGTGGACCCGCAGCCAGGTGAGCGCCTCCTCGGTACGTCCGGTCTCCCTGAGCAGGGCGATCGCCTGCCGCGGGGCGTCGGGGTCACCGGCCGTGGCGGCGGCGCCGTACAGCAGGAGGGCGTGGTGGTAGAGACCGCGGGCCCGAGCCTGGGCGGCGAGGCGCGGCCGGTCCTCGGGGTCGGCGTGGGAGATCAGCGCGTCCCACATGGCGGCGGGGACGGGACGGGTACGGCGCTCGGCGCGACCGAGTTGTTCCAGATAGTCCGCCAGCCGGTAGCGGGGGTACGCGGACGGCCCGTCGTGGCGGGGACGGACGCGCGAGAGAGGGCCGTGAGCGCCGCAGGCGTAGGTCAGGGCCTCTTCGAACCAGTCCCCGGGCAGGGCGCCGTACTCGTAGCCGGTCAGGTAGTCGAACGCGGCGGTCTTCAGGAGGGCGTGGGAAAGGGCGGGGCCGTGCCCCGCGCGCCCGGCGTCCATGGCGGCCTCGATCACGGCTCTGGCCGGGGCGGGCGCGTCGCGGTAACGCTCCACCAGGCCGGGCACGCCGGTGAGGTACTGGGCGATCCGGCCGTCGCGGGCCCCGGCGTACGCGCGCTCCAGGCGCGGATCGCCGTCCGCCGCGCCGCGCACCGCCTCCAGGGAGGAGCCGGTGAAACGGCCGGGAACGTGGATGGCCGTGCCGGTCACCAGCGCCCGCGCCTGGGTACGGGGAGCCGCGCCGCCGCTCGCGGAGGGGGCCGCGGTGAGGGCGGCCCAGTATTCGGGCCAGAGGGTGCCCAGGACCAGCACCGGGCCGCGCTCCGGATCGTTCACCAGGGCCCGCAGCCCGGCGGCGACGCGTTCGCCCAGGCCGCCCGCCGGAGTGAGCAGGTAGGACTGCGACTCGTCGAGCCACACGACGGTCCGCGGCGCGATGGAGCCCAGGGCCACGGCGGTCGCCTCGGGACGGCCGGGATCGGCCGGGTGCCACAGCCGCCACCCGCCGGGCAGGAGCCGTACGGCCTCCCAGCAGGCCCGGGTCTTGCCGGTGGACGAGTCGCCGACCAGCATCGCGACCGCGCTGTGCCCGGCCACCGCCCGCCGTACGACGGCGGCCAGGCGGTCGTCGTGGGGGCGCGACACGTAAGCGGGCAGATCGGGCAGATCAGGCAGGGTGGGCAGGTCGGTCACCCCGGCGGCCTCCGTGCCCGCGTCGACCGCCCGGTGCACCCCCAGCGAGAACGGGTCGGCCAGCGAGCGGATCGGCAACCCGGCCGGCGAGGCCAGGCGGGCCCGTCTCCACAGCTCGCGGCCCCGGTCGGCCGCGTCGGCGGGGTCCCGCCGGGCCAGGCGGGCCAGCACGGTGATGACGGCCGTCAGGTCGGCCTGGCTGGGAGGCGTCTCCGCCGAGGCCAGGATCCGGTGGACGGTGTCGCGTCCTGGAATGTCGGGACCGGGGAGGTCGTCGCCGATCCCCGCGGCGATGCCGTCGAGAGTGGGGGAACCGGCTTCCAGGTACAGCTCGTACAGCAGGTCTTTGAGATCGCGCAGCGGTCCCGGAGGGAGCTGCGAGCGGATGATCAGGAGCGGCCGCCGCACCTGGCTGCGGTTTTCATCGCCGTTTTTCATCTCTTATCGCCACTCATCGCAACATCATCGCTCGCCATCGAGCCTACGAAAGATGCAAATCAACAATAATAAGGTGACAAAGATGCTTCTATCATAAGTCGGAGTTCGGTTTCCCGATGAGGGACACTCCGTGCGGACGCGCCCCGATCGGGAAAGCTCCCTTTCCGATGTGCCAGCCGATAAGTAGGTATTTAGGCGTTTTTAATACAGGTTCAGGGGATATTTACGGGCTTGGTGTGCGAGTTCGGGGCTCCGCCGGCCTCAAGGGTGGGACGGCGCCTCCCCCGAGGGAGGCCGCGCCCCTGGCGGGCGTCTTCCCGCGTCGTGTCGTCTCGTGTCGTGTCGTCTCGTGGCGCGTCGTGGCGACCGGCGCGTAATCGGGTGGCATCGGTTCATGAGCCACTGTTTGGATGCTGGTCATGACTTCCGCCGAAGGCCCCGGGGCCCTGCTGGACCTGATCGAGCACTACTACGACGCGGTCCCGCGACGCGAGGCCAGGGTCGAGGACCACGGACCGCTCACCCTGTTCGTACGGGAGGGTGAGGGGTGGCCCTTCTACGCGCGCCCGGCTTCCGGGTGGTCCGGCCCGGTGCGGGCCGGCGACGTCGCCAGGGTCCGCGACCGGCAGCGCGAGCTCGGGATCCCGGAGAGTTTCGAGTGGGTCGCCGAGACCACGCCCACGCTCCGCGCCGCGGTCGAGGGGGCGGGACTCGCGGTCCACGAGCACCCGCTGATGGTGCTCGGAACGGACGCGGCGCCGGTCACGCCGGAGGGGCCGCCCCCGCACCCGGCGGTGCGGGTCCTGGAGGCGGACGACCCTGCGTTGCCCTCCGCGCTGGTCGTTCCCCACCTCGCCTTCGCCGAGCCCGGCACCCGCGTCGGCGCGGCGGACACGGCGGACCTGGCGGAGGCGCTCCTGGCCCGCACCGGTGACGGCTCGCTGGAACGCGGCGCCGCACGGGTCCGGGCCGGGCTGACGGTGATCGCCGCGGCCGTCGAGGGGGGTACGGCGCTGTGCGCGGGCCAGCACAACCAGGTCGGGGAGGTCAGCGAGATCGTCGGGGTCGGCACGCTGCCCGCCGCCCGCCGTCGCGGCCTCGCGCTCGCGGTCACCGCGGAGTTGATCGCCGACGCCCGCTCCCGGGGTGTGAAGACCGTCTTCCTGTCCGCGGGAGACGAGGATGTCGCCCGGATCTACGCCAGGCTCGGTTTCCGCCGCGCCGGCACGGCACTGATCGCCGAGCCCGCCGGTTAGGGCACCGCCGGCCCCGGGCACGGCGACGGCGGTGGGGTGCCCCGCCAGGCCGGTGTGCCCGGAGGAATCCCGGTTCGAGCGGCCTCGGTCACGCGGATCCGGATCCGGCGACGGAGACGAACCCGGAACCGGGCCGATAGTTGGGGGACTGGTGCCGGAAGTAGGTGTTGTAGACCTGGCAGTAGTGGCCACCGCGAGCCAGCAGCGTGGTGTGGTCGCCCTCCTCGACGATCCGGCCGTGATCCAGCACGATGATGCGGTCGACGTGCTCGATCGTGGACAGCCGGTGCGCGATGACGATGGAGGTGCGGTCGGCCAGCACCCGGTCCAGGCCCTCCTGGATCTGGGCCTCGGTCAGCGGGTCGACGCTGGCGGTGGCCTCGTCCAGGACCACGATCGCCGGATCCTGGACGAGCAGGCGGGCCAGCGCGACGAGCTGGCGCTGGCCCATGGACAGGGCGCGACCGTGCTCGCCGACGTCGGTCCGCAGGCCGTCGGGAAGGGCGTCGATCCAGTCGCCCCCGCCGACCGCCGCGGCGGCGGCGAGCACCTCCTCGTCGCTCGCCTCCGGCCTCGGGTAGCGGATGTTGTCGGCGACGGTGCCGCTGAACAGGAACGGCACCTGCGGCACCGCGCCGATCTGCCGCCGGTATCCGGCCAGGTCCAGCGTGCGGACGTCACGATCGTCGATCATCAACCGGCCGTCCTGGAACTCGTAGAACCGGGTGATCAGCTTGCTGAGCGTCGACTTGCCCGCACCGGTGTGGCCGACCAGCGCGACGCTCTCGCCCGCCTCGATGGTGAGGTCGAAGTCTCGCAGCACGGTGCTTCCCGCCTCGTAACCGAAGGTGACGCCGCGGAACTCGATGCGGCCCGCCAGCCTGCCGACCGGCTGGGGATCGGTCTGCACGACCCGGGGAGGCGCGTCGATCAGGGCGAAGACCCGCTCCGACGCGGACAGGCCCTGCTGGAACTGGGACCAGAACGCGGCGATGGAGGTGAGCGGGAACCAGAAGAGCGAGACGCCCTGGAGGAAGAGGAACCAGTCTCCGCCGGACAGGCCACCGCCGAGCACGGCCGTACCGCCCAGTTGTACGAGCGCGACCGTGGCCAGCCCGGCGACGAGAAAGAGCATGGGGAAGATGCCGGAGAAGACGAACCCCTGCCTGAGCGTCACCTGGTAGCTCTGCCGGTTGATGGGGCGGAACTCGTCGTAGATCCGCTGCTCCTGGCGGAAGTTCTTGGCGACGGTGATTCCGCCCATGGTCTCCTGCAGGGTGGCGTTCACCCGGCTCAGCGAGCGTTGCGCCCTGCGGGTGCTGCTCCGGGCGACCCGCCGGAACAGCAGGGCGATCCCCATCACGACCGGCACCACGAGAAGGGTCAGCAGGGCGAGCTCGACACTGCGCAGGAAGAGCAGGATCGTGACGAAGCCAACCATCAGCACCTGGCTGATCAGGTCCATCGTCAGGGTGGAGACGGTGGCGAAGTCGTCGGTGTCGGAGGTGACCCGGCTGACGATCTTGCCCGACGGGGTCTCGTCGTAGAACGACAGGTCACGCTTGAGTACGGCGTCGAACGCGTCCTCGCGGAGATGCAGGACGACGTCGCCGGTGACCTTCGCGCTGTACCACTGGCGGACGAAGTTGAACAGCCAGCCGAGCACCCCGGCGAGCAGCAGGCCGGCGGTGAGCTGCAGGCCCACGTCGGCGATCGTGCCGTCCTCGATCCCGTCGACACCCCAGCTGACCAGCAACGGCATCGCCGCCTGGCTCAGCGAGAACAGCACGATCATGACCGCGACCAGGATCATCGATCCCAGCTTCGGCCGGAAATAGGACAGGATCCGGCGAAGGAGGTCACGATCGCTGTACGTGCGGTCGTAGTCCTCGGCATCGAGGCCGTCCATGATGAAGCCCATCAGTCCCGCGCTCCCTGCTCGCCCGCGAGGACCACGGCCGGGTCGGTGGTGTTGCCGGACACGGCGCCGTCGGCCACGTCGACCTCGTCATAGTGGGCGAAGATCCGCCGGTAGAGGCGACTCCGGGTGAGCAGCTCGTCGTGCGTGCCGTAGTCGACCAGCTCGCCTCGGCGGAGCAGCAGAACCTTGTCCGCCCAGCGGATCTGGGAGAGCCGGTGGGTGATCAGCAGGGTGGTGCGCCCGTCGAGAACGCGGCCGATGGCCTGCTGGATCCTGTCTTCCGTGGCGGAGTCGATCGCACTCGTCGAGTCGTCGAGCACGAGGATCGCCGGATCCGTCAGCAGCGCCCGTGCGATGGCCAGGCGCTGGCGCTGGCCGCCGGAGAGAGTGATGCCGCGCTCACCGATGACCGTGTCGTAACCGTCGTCGAGCTCGCCGATGAACTCGGCGGCCTGGGCCTCCTCCGCCGCCCGGACGACGGCGTCTCGCTCCACCTGCTGGCCCAGCCCGAACGCGATGTTCTCGGCCACCGACCGGGAGAACAGCACGATGTCCTGCTCGATGGTGGAGATCTGGGAGCGCAGCGAGTCGAGGTCCCACTCGCGTACGTCCACGCCGTCGACCAGGATCCGGCCCGCGGTGACGTCGTAGATCCGGGGGACCAGTTTCGCCAGGGTGCTCTTGCCCGAGCCGGTCTCGCCGACGATCGCCACGGTCTCGCCCGGCCGCACGGTGAACGTCACCTCGCGCAGCACCGGATCGCCCTCCCCGTAGCCGAACGTCACGTTCTCGAAGACGATCGCCCCGCTGATCGGCGCGGCGTGGCCGTCGGCGCGCTGCCCGAGTTCGGTCTCGGCGTTCATGATGCTCAGGATCCGGCGGGAGGACACGATGCCGATCTGGACCAGCGAGAAGGTGAAGATCGACATGCTGGTCGGGAAGCCCAGCATGCCCATCAGGCCCATGAAGGCGACCAGCTCGCCGATCGTGACGGCGCCCGTGGCGTGGAGGTGGAGGCCGTGCCAGAGCGCGCCGGCCATCGCGAAGGCGAAGAGCAGGGTCGGCAGGTAGCGGGCCTGGACAAGGCCGTTGTGGGCGAAGGAGTCGCGATAGCGCCGCGCCCGCGTCCGGAACCGCCGCCGCTCCTGCTCCTCCTGCGCGGTCACCTTGATGACCTCGATGCCGCGGACCGCCTCGTTCAGCCCGGCGTTGAGATCGCCGAACTGCTCCCGCATGCGGGTCGCCACGGGGTTGAGCCGTCTCATGTAGTGCCAGAGCGCGAAGGCGAAGGCGACCGCGAAGACGCCGGGCGCCAGCAGCAGCCGCGAATCGATCGCGGCGATGAAGACCAGCGGCACGAGGCCGCTCAGGCCGGAGTCGACGATCAGGTCGACGCCCGGACTGATCATGGTGGAGAGCTGCCGGATGTCGTTGGCCGCCCGCGCCATCAGGTCGCCGACCCGCTGCCTGTTGTGGAAGGTCTGGCTCTTGCCGAGCAGGCTGACGTAGAGCTCGTCCCTGGCGTCCCGCTCCAGCCGCTTGGCCAGGACCTCGCTGGCCAGGCGCGCGACGAGGTCGAAGGCGCCGCGGGCCAGGACGATCACCAGCAGCCCCAGCGAGATCGAGCCCAGTGCCCGCGCCCCGCCGCCCTCCTCACCCAGCACGGCGTCGAAGGCCGCGCCGGTGAGGCCGGGGACCATGGCGTTGAGCACGACCATGATCAGTGATGCGCCGAGGAACCCGGTCAGCTGGAGCGGATGGCGGCGAACATGGGACCAGAGCCAGCGCACCGGACCCCGCCTGTCGTGCGGGCGGCCGGACACGGAGAACTCCGAACTGCTGGTGGCCACAAGCTCGCTCCCGAGCAGATCGAGGATGAAGGTCGAAACTGTTTTCTATCACCGGGCACCGACGGTTTCCCACCGCATTTTCCCTGCCCCGCCAAGCCAGGCCCTGCTCAGCCCACCCCTGCTCAGCCCTGTTCAGCCCTGTTCGGCCCTGCCCGGCGTCGACGGGGCCCTCCGGGGAGAGCCGGGGGAAAGCGTGCGGACCGGCGCCGGCGCCGATATCGGGATGCCTGATCCGGAAACCGGCGTGTACCCTGCGCGGGGAACTGTGGAGGGAAATCGTCGTGGGGCACGTTGAGGTTGGCCATCTGACATACGTTCTGCCGGACGGGCGGCCGTTGCTGGACGACGTGTCCTTCCGGGTCGGCGAGGGGGTCAAGGCGGCGCTCGTCGGGCCCAACGGGGCGGGCAAGACGACCCTGATGCGGCTGATCGCGGGTGACCTGCAGCCGGTCGACGGGAGCGTCGCCAGCTCCGGCGGCCTGGGCATCATGCGGCAGTTCATCGGCAGCATCCGCGACGGCAGGTCCGTGCACGACCTGCTGGTCAGCGTCGCCCCGCAGCGCGTGCGGCAGGCGGCCGAGCAGCTCGACGCCGCCGAGCTCGTGATGATGGAGCGCGAGGACGAGAAGGCGCAGATGCGCTACGCCCAGGCCATCACCGACTACACCGACGCGGGCGGCTACGACATCGAGGTGCTCTGGGACACCTGCACCATGGCCGCCCTCGGCATGCCGTACGACGACTGCAAATACCGCGAGGTCAACACGCTGTCGGGCGGTGAGCAGAAGCGGCTGGTGCTGGAGGCGCTGCTGCGGGGGCCCGACCAGACGCTGCTGCTCGACGAGCCGGACAACTACCTGGACGTGCCGGGCAAGCTCTGGCTGGAGCGGGCGCTGCGCGAGACGGCCAAGACGGTGTTGCTGGTCAGCCACGACCGGGAGCTCCTGGCCAACGCGGCCGACCGGATCATCACCGTCGAGTCCGGGAACATCTGGGTCCACGGCGGGGGCTTCCGCTCGTACGCCCAGGCGCGCAGGGAGCGCAACGAGCGCCTCGACGAGCTGAAGAAGCGCTGGGACGAGGAGCACGCCAAGATCAAGCGCTTGGTCCTCATGCTGAAGCAGAAGGCCAAGTACATGGACACCATGGCCGCCGCCTACCACTCGGCCCAGACCCGGCTGCGCAGGTTCGAGGAGGCCGGGCCGCCGGAGGCGGCGCCCAAGGAGCAGTTCATCAGCATGCGGCTCAAGGGCGGCCGGACCGCCAAGCGGGCGGTGATCTGCGAGCAACTGGAGCTCACCGGCCTGATGAAGCCGTTCGACCTGGAGATCTGGTACGGCGAGCGGGTCGCGGTGCTGGGTTCCAACGGCTCGGGCAAGTCACACTTCCTGCGCCTGATCGCCGGGGAGGAGGTCCGGCACACCGGCGCGGCCAGGCTCGGCGCCCGCGTCGTCCCCGGCCACTTCGCCCAGACGCATGCCCGCCCCGAACTCATCGGCCGGACGCCCTGCGAGATCGTCATGACCGAGCACGCCCGGCTCAAGAACGAGGCGATGAAGGTGCTGTCCCGCTACGAGCTGGCCGGGACCATCGCCGAGCAGCGCTTCGAGACGCTGTCCGGCGGCCAGCAGGCCCGGCTGCAGATCCTGCTCCTCGAACTGTCGGGCACCACCCTGCTGCTGCTGGACGAGCCGACCGACAACCTCGACCTGGCCAGCGCCGAGGCTCTCCAGGAGGGGCTGGACGCCTTCGACGGGACCGTGGTCGCCGTCACCCACGACCGTTGGTTCGCCGATGACTTCGACCGGTATCTGGTCTTCGGTGCCGATGGAAAGGTCTACGAATCATCCGAACCGGTATGGGATGAGGCCAGGGTGGTCCGGCAGAGGTAAAGACTCGGGCCGTTTCCGGCGTGTCCAGGTGGGCGGGGGGCCGTCACCGGTTATCACGGCTAGGTGACGCACAGCACCCGAATCGTCGGCGCCCTCGCCCTCCTCCTCCTTCTCGGATGCGCCGGATGCACCGACGACGAGGAGGAGACGAAGCAGGCCGCCGCGCTCCAGCCGCTCGCGGTCAGGGAGCAGGCCTCATCCGTCATCAAGGGTGATGACGGGTACGTGGTGAATTGGGCCGGAGTGCTCGCCAACACCAACCCGTGGCACTTCGGCGAGCACGTCGTGGCCACCGTGGTGGCCAAGAACTCCCAGGGCAGGGAGGTCGTCCGGCTGGAACAGCCGCTGGACGCCGTGCCCCCCGCGGGGACGCTCCCCTTCACGGGACAGGTGGTGACCCAGGAAAAGCCCGCCAACGTGAGCATCGCGTACCGCCCGGCGCGCTGGCACCAGGCGGGCCGGATCGTCTCGGCCTTCCAGCCCTTCCCGGTCCGCGAGGTGCTCACCGACCGCACGGCCGACGGCGACTATCTCGTCACCGGCTACGTCAGCACCCCGTACGTGATACCGGCCCGCAGCCTGGCCGTCACCGCGCTCCTGCGTGACAAGCGGGGCAAGCTGCTCGGGGGCGGGAGCACGTTCGTGGACAACGTCCAGGCGGGCCAGAAGCGCCGGTTCATCCTGCAGATCAAGAGCATCGAGAACACCCGCGACATCGCCTCCGCCGAGGTGACCGCGCGCACCTGGGGGTCGAGCAGCCGTCCCTTCGAGCAACTCGCCCTCGGTGGTTCCCTGCCCCTGAACACGGCCAAGCCGAAGATGCCCCCGTTCGCCAGGGACCGGGGCAGGCAAGCACCCCTCGCGGGCGCGGGCCCCGTCCACCAGTGATCGCCATCGCCCGTTCGTGACCGGACACCCGTGATCATCCGTCTGTGGCCGTTCGCTCGTGGAGGCTCGCTCGTGGTCGTTCGTCCGTGGCTGTTCGTCCGTGACTGTTCATCCGTGGCCGTTCGTCCATGATCGGGAGCCCTTCCCCGGCGCACCGATATGCACTATTAATTCGGTTAAATAGCTATTCATCAATATTTATGATTGCCATTAGCGTTCGCTCTTTACTCGACTCATTGACGCGGTAAAGACAATCGAAGTCACGATGCGCGAACCGCTGAATTTCCGGCTACCCAGCGTTTACCTTCGATTACATGACTGACGGTGTCCTGGTCGCAGCGCTGTGCGCGAGGAGTCCTGGGGCCCTCGCCGATCTCTACGACTCATACGCGGAAAGCGTCTACCGATACTGCCGATCAATGCTCGCCACTCCCGAAGCGGCGAAGTCGGCACTCCTCGGCACCTTCATCGCCGCCGAGGCCCATATTCACGCGCTCACCGACTCCCGTCGGCTGGAGGCGTGGCTGTACGCACTCGCTCGGGGGGAGTGCGTACGGCGTGATCTCGCCGAGGGGCCGGGCCCGGTGGTCCCCGCCCCGGCGGTCGCCATCGGAAACGACGCGGACCTGCGGGTGATGGCGTGGAACGCCACCCGGAGCCTGTCGCCCGACGACCGGGAGGTCCTCGACCTGAGCTGCCGGCACGGCTTCGGGCCCATGGACCTCGCCGCGGTCCTCGGCGTCACCCCCAAGGTCGCCGGCGCGCTGTACGAGTCGGCGAGGGAGCGCCTGCGCGACGTCGTCACCGCGGAGGTCCTCGTGCGCAAGGGGCCCTACGACTGCGCGAGCCGGGCCCGTATGCTGACCGGCTTCAGTGGCGAGCTCACGCCGGAGGCGCGCGAGCGGGTCATCCGGCACGTGAACCGCTGCGACACCTGTGCCCCGCACCGGGTCAGGCAGGTCTCCGCGGCCAAGGTCTTCGATCTGCTCCCGCCGATCGCGTTGCCGCCCACGCTGCGCGCGTGGGTGATGAGCCACTTCACCGACCCCGAGCGGGTCCCCTACCGGCGTGACGTCGCCCACCGGGCCGGTCCCCTCGACGACGCCGGGTTCCCCGTCGGCAGGGTTCGCGCGAGCCGCCGGCCCTACGCGCTGGCCGGTGCGGCGGCAGCGGTCGCCGCGGCGGTGGCGGTGGCCCTGGTCCTCGCCCAGACCGTGGTCGAGCCGGGAGGCGCGGGCTCCGGCATCGCCTCGGACACGTTCCCCGCGGTGGTGGAGCCCCCGGACGCCCGGAGACCGGGGGAACTCCGGCGGGGAGGCGCGCCCGTGACACTGGAGCCCGTCGGGGAGGGGGTCGCCGTCGAGCGGATCGGTTCGCTCGGGGCGACGGAGCCGGTCAGCGCCACCGAACCCGACTTCGGAAACGACCGGCGGCCGGGAGCGCCGGGCCCGGCCGACCCCCGGGCGGAGGACCCGCCCCGGCGGCAGGGTGACGGATCGGCAGGCCCGGTCGACGACGGGCCGTCGGGTGACGGACCGGCCGACCGCCCGGCGGTTCCGGCGGAGAGCCCGGCCCAGCCCGTGTCGCCCGTGCCGTCCGTGTCGCCGGGATCCCCCGGAACCGGCGCGCCGGACAGGCGGCATCCGTCCCGATACCGCCACGGACACTCCTCCCGCCGCTGCGGGATCACCCATCGACCCGCGACCCCGGACTCCCCGCAGGCGGACCCGGCACCCCCTCGGACGAATCCGAGGCCACCGAGAGGCGCGGGAGGAGAGCACCGGCCCCCACGCGCGGCCGGGCCTCCCCTCGCCGATCCGGAATCCCCGCAAGCCGGTCCAAGGCCTCCGCGGGCGAACCCCCGGCCGCCGTACGCCGATCCGCGACACCCGCGCACGAACCCCGGCCACCCGAGGTCCGGCCCGAGGCGGGTTTCCGACGACTCCCGACCGGCCCGTACCGACCCGGGGCGAACCCCGGGCGGCACCGGCCGGGAGCGGGCCCAGGACGGTACGACCCGGGGACGGACCTCGGACGGCGCGGGCCCGGAACGGACCTCGAACAGCGCGGGTCACGGGCGGACCCCGAACGGCACAGGTCACGGGCGGACCGCGGACGGTACGAGCCGGGGACGGATCCCGGACGGCGCGGGTCAGGGGCGGTCTTCGGACGGTTCAGGGCAGGGACGATCCTCGGGAGGTTCCCCGTCGGCCTCCACCGGTACGGATCCCGCCGCATCACCCTCGTGACCCTCGCCTCCGGGCCGCCCGCCGCACCGGTCTGACCGGTCCGCCGCCCCCCGCCCCAGCCTTCCCCACCTTCCGCGCTTTCCGGCTCGCCCGGCTCTCGGCCCGTCTCGGACCTCCACCGGGCGGGCCGTACGGATGTCCGGAGGAAAACCGTATGGATGGACGGCCGGAGGGAAATCCGCGGCCGTACCCGCCGTACGGGCGGCCTGGTCGCGAGGACGGGGACCGGACCCTCGTCGGCGGGGGTATTGTGGCGGGCGATGACCACGGTGTGTGAGTGGCATGTGTGCGGAGAGTGACGAGCGGGAATGTTGAGGTAGGCCGCCGCCTGGCACGCGGTGACGCGCCGCTTCGCGCGGTGAGACCGCGACACGCGGTATCCAAGGGGACTCCGGGGGGAGACGCATGCATTCAGTCAGACGGCGCCGTCATGCCGCCGCGGTGGCGGGCCTCGCCTGTTGCCTGATCGCCGGACCGGGGCTCCCCGCCGGCGCCGTTCCCGGCCGGCCGGGACCGGCCGACGACGCCGCGACCGGCGGTGTGCCGGGTCCGTCGGCCGATGAGGTGGCCGAAGCGCGGGCGCTGGCCCGCGAGCGCGGTGAGAGGCTCGGCGCGACCACGGTCCGGGTCGCCGAGGCGCAGGCCAGGCTGGAGGAGCTGGTCGCCCAGGCGGAGCGGCTCGTCGAGTCGTACAACGGGGAGCTGGTCAAGACGACTCGCGCCAAGGAGCTCGCCGAGCAGGCGGCCGAGCGGGCCAGGACGGCGGGCTCCCAGGTCGGGCAGGCCCGGGAGGCGGTGGCCGCGATCACCGCCCAGAACTACGGCGGGCTGGACATCTCCCAGCCCATGATGGCCATGATGACCGACAGCGGCGGTCCCACGGACGACGGTTACCTGCGCAGGGCCAGCATCCTGGCCCACATGGGCGGTGGGCAGGCGGAGACGCTCAAGCAGCTGAGGGACGCCCAGGAGGTCTTCGCCATCCTGCAGGCGCAGGCGGACGACGCGTACGCCGCGCAGCAGGAGGCGCAGGCGAGGGCCGAGGAGGCGAAGCTCGCCGCCGAGGAGGCCGTCGCCGGGCAGGTCGACGAGACCCGGCGGATCAAGGAGGAGCAGGCGCGGCTGGAGAAGCTGGCCGCCGAGGCGCGTGGCACCGCCGACCTGCTCGCCAGGAAGCGCGAGGCGGCCCTGGAGCAGGCCAGGATCGCCAGGGAGAACGCCGAGCGCGCCCGATATCAGGCGGCCGCGGCGCGGCGCGAGGCGGCGCGGATGGCGGTGGCCTCGGGAGAGCCCGTGTCGCGCTGGGCGCTCAACATGACGGCCGGTTCCGCCAAGGGCGACATCGCCGCCGACTGGGCGCTCACCCAGCTCGACAAGCCGTACGTGTGGGCGGCCGACGGGCCGGCCGCCTACGACTGCTCGGGGCTGACCATGCGGGCCTGGGAACGGGTCGGGATCACCATGGACCACTGGACCGGCACCCAGTGGACCGCGGGCCCACACGTGCGGCTCAGTGAGCTCCAGCGAGGCGATCTGCTCTTCTACGGGCAGATCACCCGCAATCCCGGCGACATCCACCACGTGGGGATCTACATCGGACGGGGACTGATGGTGCACGCCCCGCAGACGGGGGACGTGGTCAGGGTCGCGCCGATGTGGCGCAGCGACCTCATCGGCGCGACCCGTCCCACGTGACAACCGGCCAAAACGGTGACCGGGTGAGAAACGACCGGCCAAAGGACGGCCAGTCAAAGAGCGACCGGCCGAAAGGTGACCGGCGAAGGAGCGACCGGCCAAAGGGCGACCGGTTGAAGACCGGGTAATAATCCGGTCACGACTCAGTGCTTTCCGTGAACCTCGTCCTTGGCCCGCTTGATGGACCGGACGATCTCCTCTTCGGCCTCCACCCGGCCGACCCAGTTGGCGCCCTCGACCGACTTGCCGGGCTCCAGATCCTTGTACACCTCGAAGAAGTGCTGGATCTCCAGGCGGTCGAACTCCGGCACGTGGTGGATGTCGCGAATGTGTTCCATCCGGGGGTCGGTGGCGGGGACGCACAGGACCTTGTCGTCGCCGCCCTTCTCGTCGGTCATGCGGAACATGCCGACCGCACGGCACTTGATCAGGCAGCCGGGGAAGGTCGGCTCCTGGAGCAGCACCAGGGCGTCGAGTGGATCACCGTCCTCGCCGAGCGTGTCTTCGATGAAGCCGTAGTCGGCGGGGTACTGCGTGGAGGTGAAGAGCATGCGGTCGAGCCTGATGCGGCCTGACTCGTGGTCCACCTCGTACTTGTTCCGTTGCCCCTTGGGAATCTCAACGAGAACGTCGAACTCCACCGCGGTTCCTCCACTCAGGCCCCCGGGCACCCCCGGTTGGGCGTTAATGTCTCGTAGGCGTTTTATGCCTTTTGGATACCAGTGATGAGAGGACGGCGACGGTAATGCGGCGTGAGCGGTGGGTGGCCTTGGTCACTCTCGTCCTGCTGCAGATTTTCGTCGTCGCGGCCGGGGCACACCTGCTCACCAGCGATGTGCTGGTGACGGGTGAGCCCGAGACGGTCGTCGCGTCGGCCGAGCCGCCCCCCGTCCCGGTCATCACCGCGGGTCCGGTGCTGGCCGCGGGGGGGAACGGCCCTCTCCCCGCCAAGGGTACTTTGGCGGAGCGGCTGACCGAGGCGTTGGGTGACCCCGCGCTGGGGAGAAGTGTCGGGGCCGCGGTCCTGGACGCGGAGACGGGCACCCTGCTGTTCGGCAGCGGCGCGGCCACGGGCATCACCCCCGCCTCCACGACCAAGGTCGTCACCGCGGTCGCCTCGATGGCCTCGCTGGGGCCCGACGCCAGGCTGAGCACCCGCGTGGTGCGGGGAGCCTCGCCCAGTTCGATCATCCTCGTCGGGGGCGGTGACCCCACCCTGGCGAGCCCCAAGACGGCGGGAGGCCCGGTCTATCCCCGGCCCGCCTCGCTCGCCACCCTCGCCTCGCGTACCGCCAGGGCGCTCAAGGGGGCCGGGGTGTCCAGGGTGACGGTGGCCTACGACGACTCCCTTTACACGGGGCCGCGCACCGCCGCGACGTGGAAGCCCGGCTACGTGCCCGAGGGCAGCGTCGCCCCCGTCACGGCACTCATGATCGACGAGGGCAGGATCTCGCGGGGGAGTGACCAGAGGGTCTCCGACCCCTCCCGGGCGGCGCACGCCGCGTTCGTGTCGCTGCTGTCGAAGTACGGGGTCACGGTTTCCAAGTCCGCCAAGCGGTCAAAGGCCCCGGCCGGCGCCCAGGAGATCGCCCGGGTCGACTCCGCGCCGGTCTACGCCCTGGTCGAGCGGGCTCTCACGCTCAGCGACAACGACCTGTCGGAGGCGCTGGCCAGGCACGTAGCGATCAAGGAGGGGGAGCCGGCCTCCTTCGACGGCGGAGCCGCGGCCGTCGGCAGGGTGCTGACCAGGCTCGGCGCGGCGAAGGGCGTGCGGGTGTTCGACGGCAGCGGGCTGTCGCCGAAGAACCGCATCGCCCCCGAGGCGCTCGCCCGCCTGGTCGCGGTGGCGGCCTCCCCGGCCAACCCCGCCCTGCACCAGATCGCCAGCGGCATGCCGGTCTCCGGCTTCAGCGGCACCCTCGGGCACAGGTTCGACAAGCTCCGCTCCGCCTACGGGCTGATCCGCGCCAAGACGGGCACCCTCGACGGGGTCAACACCCTGGCGGGCATGACCACCACGCGGGGCGGACGCCTGGTGACCTTCGCCTTCATGGCGGACAAGGTCCCGCCGGGCTGGGGCAAGGCGGAGGCGGCCCTCGACAGGCTCGCCGCCACGGTCGCCACCGGCTGATCACGGGTTCCGGGTGCGCGACTCGGGGGGAGAGCACGTACGGTGGACGTTATGCAGGTGATCGATTGGGATCTTGCCGTAGCGACCGGAACGCGCCTGGTGCGCCCCGGGCCGCAAGTGAGCCGAGAGGAGGCCCGGCAGGCCGTCGCCGACTTACGGCGGCTCTCGCGCGAGGCCGAGGGGCACGTCCGCGAGTTCACCCGAATCGACACCGAGACCGCGCCGCAACCCGCGACCATCGTCGACAGGCCCGGCTGGATCAAGGCCAACATCAACGGGTTCCGGGTGGTGCTGGAGCCGCTCACCGAGCGGATGGCCGCCCGGGGGAACCAGGCGCCGGCAATCGTGAGCGCAGTGGGCTCGCGCGTCACCGGGGTCGAGGTGGGCGCGGTGCTGGCCTTCCTCGCCTCCCGCGTCCTGGGGCAGTACGAGCTGTTCCTGCCGCCCGACCCGACCGGCCAGGCGCCCACGGGACGCCTCACCCTGGTCGCGCCCAACATCGTCAACGCCGAGCAAGAGCTCAACGTCAACCCGCGTGACTTCCGCCTCTGGGTCTGCCTGCACGAGGAGACCCACCGGGTGCAGTTCACCGGCGTCCCCTGGCTGCGCGAGTACGTCAGGTCGCAGACGACCGACTTCCTGCTGGCCTCCGACATCGACCTGCCCGCGCTGCTGGAGCGGCTCCGCTCGGCCGCCGGCACCTTCACGGACGTCGTCAGGGGCGGCGAGGGCAACCTGATCGACGCGATCCAGACGCCCGAGCAGAAGGTGATCCTCGACCGGCTCACCGCGGTGATGACCCTGGTCGAGGGACACGGCGACTATGTCATGGACGCGGTCGGCCCCTCGGTGGTCCCCTCGGTCGCCGACATCCGCGCCAAGTTCCACCACCGCCGCGAGGGCGGTTCCCGTCTCGACCGCACGATCCGCAGGCTGCTCGGCCTCGACCTCAAGATGAAGCAGTACGCCGAGGGGTCGGCCTTCGTCCGCACGGTCGTGGGGCGGGTGGGCATCGACGGCTTCAACAAGGTCTGGACCTCGCCGGAGACGCTCCCCACCCAGGATGAGATCGCCAGGCCCGAGCGCTGGATCGCCAGGGTGATCGGCACCCCGGCCATCCCCGAGGCCAGCGGCACCACCGGCTGATCGAGCCGGCCGGGAGGTCCGATCGATCGGACCTCCCGGCCGCCCGGTCGCCGCCGCGAGCGGGGCGGTCGTGCCGTCGCCCCTTCGAGGCCCGACAATGGCGGGCATGGGTCCGCATCCCGCCGTCGCCGACGTCCGACGCGCCGTACGGCTCGCGCTGGGCGACCTGGAGCCGGGCGGGCTCGTGCTGGCCGCGTGCAGCGGTGGCGCCGACTCCCTGGCCCTGGCCGCCGCGCTGGGCTTCACGGCTCCGCGCGCCGGGCTCCGCGCCGGTCTGCTCAGCGTCGACCACGGCCTGCAGGAGGGTTCCGGCGACCGCGCGGGCGACGTCGTGCGGCTCGCGCCAGGCCTGGGGCTCGACCTCGCCGAGGCGCTGCCGGTCTCCGTCGGCACCTCGGGCGGGCCCGAGGCGGCGGCCAGGCAGGCCAGGTACGCGGCCCTGTCGGAGGCGGCGGAGCGTCTGGGGGCGGCGGCCGTGCTGCTCGGGCACACCAGGGACGACCAGGCGGAGACCGTGCTGCTCGGGCTGGCCAGGGGGAGCGGCACCCGGTCGCTGGCCGGGATGCCCGCGCGGGCCGGGATCTACCGGCGGCCGCTGCTGGAACTCGGCCGCGCGACGACCGTGGCGGCCTGCGCGGCGCTCGGCCTGGTCCCGTGGGACGACCCGCACAACCTCGACCCCCGATACGCCCGGGTCCGGGTCCGCGAGCGGCTGCTGCCCGCCCTGGAGGCCGAACTCGGCCCCGGCGTCGCCGAGGCGCTCGCCAGGACCGCGTCCCTGTGCCGTGACGACGCCGACGCGCTCGACGCCTGGGCCGGTGAGGTCTACACCCGCGTCGCCGTGAGGGATTGCGCTCTTAGCGATACGAGAACGGTGACGATGGCCGTACGGGACCTGGAGGGTCTTCCCGCCGCCGTGAGGCGGAGGGTGTTGCGGAGGGCCGCGATCGACGCGGGGGCGCCGCCGGGCACGCTCGCGGCCTCGCACGTCCTCCAGGTCGACCGTCTAATCACGGCGTGGAGGGGGCAGCGGCGCGTAGAGGTGCCCGGGGGGGTTGGCGCGGTTCGGCGGTATGACACCCTGATACTCGCCAGACAGCCAGCCAGCCCCGTTTCGTAAGGAAAATCCCAGGTGGACGCAGCCGACATGGGCCGAGACCTCTCGAAGGTCCTCATTCCCGAGGAAGAGCTCCAAGCCAAGATCAAGGAGCTCGCGAGCCGGATCGACGAGGACTACGCGGGCAAGGACCTGCTGATCGTGGGCGTGCTCAAGGGCGCGGTCATGGTGATGGCGGACCTGGCGAGAGCCCTGCACCTGCCCGTGCAGATGGACTGGATGGCCGTTTCGTCCTACGGGGCGGGCACCAGGTCGTCGGGCGTCGTGCGCGTGCTCAAGGACCTCGACACCGACATCGCCGGACGCCACGTGCTGGTCGTCGAGGACATCATCGACTCGGGCCTGACCCTTTCGTGGCTGGTCCACAACCTGAAGTCGCGCAACCCCGCCTCGGTGGAGATCTGCGCCGCGCTGCGCAAGCCGGACGCGATCAAGGTGCCGATCGACGTGAAGTATGTCGGCTTCGACATCCCCAACGAGTTCGTGATCGGTTACGGCCTCGACTACGCCGAGCGCTACCGCAACCTTCCCTTCATCGGAACTCTCGCCCCCCACGTATACGGAGCGGGCTGAAAAGTACGCCCTGCGCGAAGTGTGTCATTCACAAACGCGACATTGCCCATAGCGGCGGGGAACACGGACCTACCTGACGTACGTTGGTAGGGCAAAGCCGGTCTGTCCGTGCGGTGACCCCGTGCGCCACGCCGGTGTACCTTCGGACAACCGAAGAGGTGGCCTCGCGCCGCCTCTGGGTAGTCAGTTGGAGCGGTTAGGGATACCGCGAACCCCGGGTTCGCCCGGGGTTGCCAGGCTCTGGTCAGGAAGGGACGGGCCCGCCGGGGTTCCGCATCGGATGGATCTCAAGCGATTTACACGTGGGCCACTGCTGTGGATCCTGGGCATCGTCGTTCTGCTCCTTCTCGTCACCACCATGTGGGGCGGTGAGGGCAACTTCGAGCGACGCGACACCTCCCAGATCATCAGCTGGATCGACGAGGGCAAGGTCTCCAACGCCAAGATCATCGACAAGGACCAGCGCATCGAGGTCACTCTGACCGACAAGAAGCGCTACTACTCCTCGTGGGTGACGGGCCAGGGCGTCCAGCTCGCCGACAAGCTCCAGGCGGCACAGGCCGCCAAGAAGCTGCCCGGCGGATACAACGTCGACGTTCCCAAGGAGAACTTCCTTCTCGGGCTCCTGGTGAGCTTCCTGCCGATCGTCATCATCGTGCTGATCTTCCTGTTCATCATGAATCAGATGCAGGGCGGCGGCTCCCGGGTGATGAACTTCGGCAAGTCGAAGGCCAAGCTCATCACCAAGGACACCCCGAAGACCACCTTCGCCGACGTCGCGGGTGCCGACGAGGCCATCGAGGAACTCCAGGAGATCAAGGAGTTCCTGCAGGCCCCGGCCAAGTTCCAGGCGATCGGCGCCAAGATCCCCAAGGGCGTCCTGCTCTACGGCCCGCCCGGAACCGGCAAGACCCTGCTCGCCAGGGCCGTCGCCGGTGAAGCCGGGGTGCCGTTCTACTCCATCTCCGGTTCCGACTTCGTCGAGATGTTCGTCGGCGTCGGCGCCTCTCGGGTCCGCGACCTGTTCGAGCAGGCCAAGGCGAACGCTCCGGCGATCATCTTCATCGACGAGATCGACGCGGTGGGCCGTCACCGCGGCGCCGGTCTCGGAGGTGGCCACGACGAGCGCGAGCAGACGCTGAACCAGCTCCTCGTCGAGATGGACGGCTTCGACGTCAAGGGCGGCGTGATCCTGATCGCCGCGACCAACCGGCCCGACATCCTCGACCCGGCGCTGCTGCGCCCCGGTCGTTTCGACCGCCAGGTCACCGTCGACCGCCCCGACCTGGAGGGCCGCAAGGGCATCCTCAAGGTGCACGGCCGCGGCAAGCCCTTCGCCGAGGGCGTCGACCTCGACATCATCGCCCGCCGGACGCCCGGTTTCACCGGTGCCGACCTGGCCAACGTGATCAACGAGGCCGCGCTGCTCACCGCGCGGGCCGACCAGAAGCTGATCACGATGGAGCTCCTCGAGGAGTCCATCGACCGCGTGATGGCCGGTCCCGAGCGCAAGTCGCGCGTCATGTCGGACCAGGAAAAGAAGATCATCGCGTACCACGAGGGCGGGCACGCCCTGGTGGCGCACGCGCTGCCCAACTCCGACCCGGTCCACAAGATCACGATCCTGTCCCGCGGACGCGCCCTCGGCTACACGATGACGCTGCCGATGGAGGACAAGTTCCTCGCGACCCGCTCGGAGATGCTGGACCAGCTCGCGATGCTCCTCGGCGGCCGTACGGCGGAGGAGCTCGTCTTCCACGAGCCCACCACCGGCGCCTCCAACGACATCGAGAAGGCCACCACCATCGCCCGCCGCATGGTCACCGAGTACGGCATGAGCGAGCAGCTCGGCGCCCGTAAGTTCGGCAGCGGTAACGGCGAGGTCTTCCTCGGCCGTGAGATGGGTCACGAGCGCGACTACTCCGAGAAGATCGCCTCCACGATCGACGAGGAGGTCCGCCGTCTCATCGAGTCCGGGCACGACCAGGCCTGGGAGATCCTTGTCGAATACCGCGACGTGCTCGACAACCTGGTGCTGGAGCTGATGGAGAAGGAAACCCTCTCCCGCGACCAGGTTCTGCAGATCTTCGCCCCGGTCGTCGTCAAGGAGAAGAGGCCTTCCTACTCCGGCTACGGCAAGCGGCTGCCCTCCAACCGCCCGCCGATCCTGTCCCGCAAGGAGCAGTCCGGCAACGGCGCGCTCCCCACGGGCGAGCAGGTGGCCGGTGGCAACGGTGCCCTTCCCGCGGGGACGGGTCACCCCGACTCCTCGCCAAAGGACGTGAACTGAGCGTGGCGGGTGCCAAGCCGCTTCAGGTCGACACGGTCCGGCTGGAAAACGCTGTCCGCGAGATCCTCATCGCCATCGGTGAGGATCCCGACCGCGACGGCCTCCAGGCCACCCCGGCCCGCGTCGCCCGCGCCTACGCGGAGCAGTTCGCCGGGCTGGGACAGACCCCACAGGACGTCCTGACCACGGTCTTCGACGTCGACCACGACGAGATGGTGCTCGTTCGCGACATCGAGGTCTACTCGACCTGCGAGCACCACCTCGTGCCGTTCCACGGCGTCGCCCACGTCGGCTACATCCCGAACGCGAAGGGGCAGGTCACTGGCCTGTCCAAGCTCGCCCGCCTCGTCGACGTGTACGCCAGGCGTCCCCAGGTGCAGGAGAGGATGACCTCCCAGATCGCCGACGCGCTCATGAGCGTGCTGGAGCCGCGAGGGGTCATCGTCGTGATCGAGTGCGAGCACCTCTGCATGACCATGCGGGGTGTCCGCAAGCCCGGTGCCAAGACGATCACCTCGGCGGTGCGCGGAGACTTCCGCAACAGCGACAAAACCCGCGCGGAGGCGATGGCCCTCATCATCCGCTGATCGCCTTCTCGCGTGTTTTCGAGAGCTCGTACGGGCACCCCGCCCGGACCGCCCATCGGTGGTCCGGGCGGGGTTTCCGCGTTCCTGAGGGGGGTGACGGACCTGTGGCCCGGTCCGGGGCAGCAGCCGTGACAGCGTCTGTGGCAGCGTCCGTGAAAGAGCCCGTGACAGCGTCCGTGGCAGGGGTCATGAGGGAGCCCGTAACCGGGCTTGTGGCCGGGAAGGGCTGCGGCGCGGGGAAAGTCCCCCAAGCCGGCCTTGACCGGTCTACTATCGCCACACCCGGCAGGGCCGGGCGCCCCGACCGGGTTCTCTCCGGTTTTCGGATCGCGACGGACACGCCCGAGGGCCCCACGGAGCCGTCGGCGCCGGGTGGAGGAGAACGCATGGCGGCCAGCGGACGTCCCGGGCGGGACACCGGCCGAAGGCCGTCCGCCCTGTGACGGGTGTGCGGATTCGTTATGGCGCAAGCCGGACCCACGAGACGGGCGTACGGTGCACAACGCCTAGGCTTGTCGCCATGACTACGTGGAGTGTGCCCGGGCTGCCGGACGCGGGCCGGTGCCTCGTGATGGGCGTGGTCAACGTGACTCCCGACTCCTTCTCCGACGGCGGCAGGTGGTTCGACCCGGCCGTGGCCGTGCGTCACGGCCTGGAACTGGTCGAGCAGGGCGCGGACATCGTCGACGTGGGCGGCGAGTCCACCAGGCCCGGCGCCGCGCGGGTGCCGCTGGAGGAGGAGCTGGCCAGGGTCGAGCCCGTCATCCGGGAGCTGAGCCGCGAGGGCGTCACCGTCAGCGTCGACACCATGCGGGCCGAGGTCGCCCAGATGGCCGTGGAGGCCGGGGCGAAACTTGTCAACGACGTCAGCGGGGGGCTGGCCGACCCGGCGATGCCGAGGGTCGTGGCCGCCTCCGGCGTGGCGTACGTGGTGATGCACTGGCGGGGGCACAGTCACGCCATGGACCGCAGGGCCGTGTACGGCGACGTGGTGACCGAGGTGCGCGAGGAGCTCGCCAAGCGGGTCGCCTCCGTGCTGGCCGAGGGGGTGGCGGAGGAGCAGATCGTGCTCGACCCGGGGCTGGGCTTCTCCAAGAACCCCGAACACAACTGGGCTCTGATCGCGGGCCTCGACAGGCTCGGAGAGCTGGGTTACCCGTTGCTCGTCGGGGCCTCGCGGAAACGCTTCCTGGGTCGCCTCCTGGCCGACCCGGACGGCACTCCGCGCCCCTTCAGTCGCAGTGACGACGCCACACTCGCCGTGACCGCGCTCGCCGCGCAGGCGGGGGCATGGTGCGCGCGTGTGCACGACGTCCGTCCGAACGCGGACGCCGTCCGTGTGGCTGCCGCAGTTCAGGGAGCGAGATCATGAGCGTCGACACCACCGCCGTCGAGACGGTCAACCAGGCGTTCTACACCGCCATCGAGGACGCCGACCTCGACCGGATGACCGAGATCTGGGCCGAGGACATCGAGGGCGAGCAGGTGAGCTGCGTCCATCCCGGCTGGCCGATCGTGAACGGCCGGCAGGAGGTGCTGCGCTCGTGGGCGCTCATCATGGCCAACACGCCCTACATCCAGTTCGTGCTGACCGACGTCCGCGTCATGGTCCTGGGCGATGTCGCCATCCTCACCTGCGAGGAGAACATCCTCACCGCGGGCGACGAGGGTGATTCCAGCTTCGCGGCGGGAAAGGTGGTCGCGAGCAACACCTTCGTGCGGACGTCGGCGGGGTGGCGGCTCTGGCTGCACCACGGCTCGCCCGTGCTGCAGGGCGACGACGAGGACGAGGAGGAGGAAGCCGCGTGAGCGAACGCACCGGTGAGCGGTCCGGCGGGGACGGCGGTTTTCCCGCGGACGACGGGCGGCCCGGTGGGAGTCGCGATCTTGTGGCGGACGAGCGGCCCGGTGGGCACGGCGACTCCCCGGAGGGGGGCGGATTCCGGGCCCACGCCGGGGCGCCCCTGCGGATCGACGACGGCGTCAGCGACCTGATCGGCGATTCGGCCGATGAGCCGGTCGGCGGCTCGCTTCGGAATCCGCTGGAGAACCCGGCCCTGAGCTCGTTCGGGGACGCGACGTACGGCCTGCCACCGGGCGCGGCCGGCAGGACGGTCGCCGACCGGATCAGCCTGAGGGGGCTGCGGGTGCACGGGCGGCACGGCGTGCTGGCGGCGGAGCGGGAGCTCGGCCAGGAGTTCGTCGTCGACGTCACCCTGTTCCTCGACACGGCTCCGGCGGCGGCCGGTGACGACCTCACCGAGACCGTCCACTACGGCGAGCTCGCCGAGGACCTGGCGGAGGTCGTGCGGGGCGAGCCGGTCGACCTGATCGAGACCCTGGCCCAGCGCCTGGCCGACGTCTGCCTGGCCCGTGAGCTCGTCCAGGTGGCGGAGGTGAGCGTGCACAAGCCCGCCGCGCCGATCCCGCTGCCGTTCGACGACGTGATCGTGACGATCACCCGGGGCCGGGCATGAGGGTGGTCCTGGCGCTCGGCAGCAACCTGGGCGACCGGTTCGACACCCTGCGGGGCGCGCTCGGCGCCCTCTTCGAGAAGCCGGATCTCACGTTCGTCGCGGTGTCGCCGGTCTACGAGACCGACCCGGTCGGCGGCCCCGAGCAGGGCGCCTATCTCAACGCGGTGGTGATCGCCGAGAGCGCGCTGGAACCTCGGGCGCTCCTCGATCGTGCTCAAGGTGTGGAGAACGCCTTCGGCAGGGTCCGGGTGGAGCGCTGGGGAGCGCGCACGCTGGACGTCGATCTGATCACCGTGGGGGACGTCGTCATGGACGACCCCGATCTCACGCTGCCGCACCCCAGGGCGCACGAGCGCGCGTTCGTGCTGGTTCCCTGGGTGCGGGCCGACCCGGGCGCGGTCCTGTCCGGGAGCCGGGTGGCCGACCTGCTGGCCGGCCTCGACCAGGGCTACGTACGGCCCCGCCCCGACCTGATCCTCCAGAGGCCCGCGTGAAGCCAACCCGCCCCGGCGTGCTCGTCGGGATCTTCCTCGTGTTCACGATCCTCACCTGGGCGCTCCTCAAACCGCTCTACTCGGATCTGCCGACCGTGCCGTGGACGGCGATCCCGACGGTGCTGCTGCTGGCGGTCGGCGAGTTCTACAGCGGGTGGATGACGAAGGCCAGGATCGAGCGCAAGCCCGACACCAAGCCCGTCGAGCCCCTGGCCGTGGCCCGCCTGGCCGCCCTGGCCAAGGCCTCCGCGTACGGCGGGGCGGTCTTCGGCGGGATCTTCGCCGGGTTCACCCTCTATACGGTGGAGCTGCTGGAGCAGGAGGTCCCCCGCCGCGACTTCTTCATCACCGGCGGGTCGTTGCTGGTGTGCGTGCTGCTGGTCTGCTCGGCCCTGTACCTGGAACACTGCTGCAAGGTGCCCAAGGACTCCGCGGACGGCGATCGCTGAGGTGCCGCGCCCGGCGCCGGCCCCGCCTCGCCGTCCGGCGCGGAGGAACCGAAGGGTCGAGGGGGCGCGCTAGCGTCGTCGCCGTGCCGTCCACTGGCGTCCGAAGAGCATGATGACCGGGAGGGTGCAGACCAGCGCCCCGGCGACGGCGAGCGGGCGCTCCAGCCACCAGAACAGGTCCGGCCGCACGCCCTCCCCGGGCCCGCCGCCCGCCAGCCACCAGGTCAGCGCCACCCAGATCGCCATGCCGGTCGTGTGGAACAGGAACAGCGGCAGCGCGAAGCGGTTGACCGTCTCGTTCACGCGCTGCCACCTGGGGTGTTCGAGCAGGCGTTCCATGGACGGCCTCAGCACCTCCACCAGGCCGATCTGGAAGATCAGCAGTGCCACGATGACGAAGGTGGGCGGCGCCATGTTGGACAGCTTGTCGCCGGGGACGCCCACCATCGAGCCGGGGTAGATGCCCGAGTAGACGAGGCCGAACAGGGCGAACAGCCCGGTCCACAGGATGGCGACGTCGAAGCGGCGGGGCAGCGCCACCACCCTGTCGTAGAAGAATCCGGCCTGGTGGGCCAGTCCCCAGACGATGATCATGTTGAGCCAGCCCGCGGCCTCGTACCCGTAGCGCAGCCGCAGCACGTCGACGACGAGGGCCGCCCCCGCCAGCCAGATCAGGGCCAGCACGTCGTAGTGCCGGTGCAGCCAGAGCGAGATCGGCAGCAGGGCGATCAGCACGAGGTAGACACCGATGAACCAGAGCGGGCTGATGACGAGCAGGACCACCCGGTCCATCCACTCGATCCCGAACGCCCGCGTCACGATCGCGCCGAAGACGATCCAGGTCCCGGCCAGCGCCAGCGCGGGGATCGCGAGGCTCCGGATGCGCCGCCACACGAAGGTGCCGATGCCGACCCCGCGCTCGCAGGCCCGGTTCCACGACAGCAGGTGGACGTACCCGCCCACGTAGAAGAAGAGCGGCAGCACCTGCAGCAGCCACGTCAAAATCCACAGGCCCGAGGTGAAGCCCAGCGGGCTCGTCGGCGAGGGGCCGTCGGGTCCCCACTGCAGGATCGTGAACGCCCAGTGCCAGACGACCACGACGATCAGGCTGAACGCGCGCAGCCAGTCGACGTACCGGTCCCGCCGTGGCCCGTCCGCGGCCGGGGGAGCCTCGGGCGGTACGGGGTCCGAGGTCGCGGTGGTCTCGGCAGGGGTGCCGGGGGTTTTCAGGGAGGGTGACGCGGGGGGCGTGGGGGGCGCCGAGGGGGTCGCCCTCTCCTGCTCCCCGCCGGGTTCGATCATGCGGTTCCAACCGTGCCTTACTTGTCGATGTCGCCGACGACGAAGAACATCGAGCCCAGGATGGCCACCATGTCCGAGACCAGGTGGCCGGGGAGCATCTCGCGCAGCACCTGGACGTTGTTGAAGGAGGCCGAGCGGAGCTTCATCCGCCACGGTGTCTTCTCCCCGCGCGAGACCAGGTAGTAGCCGTTGAGGCCGAGCGGGTTCTCCGTCCAGGCGTAGGTGTGGCCCTCGGGAACCTTCAGCACCTTGGGCAGGCGCTGGTTGACCGGCCCAGGGGGCAGGTCGAGCAGCCGTTCCACGCAGGCGTCGGCCAGGTCGAGGGAGACCTTCACCTGTTCCAGCAGCACCTCGAACCGGGCGTGGCAGTCTCCCGCCGAGCGGGTGACGACCTTCACCGGCAGCTCGCCGTAGGCGAGGTACGGCTCGTCCCTGCGCAGGTCGACGTCGACGCCGGAGGCGCGGGCGATCGGGCCGCTCACGCCGTACTGCATGATCGTCTCGCGGTCGAGCACGCCCACGCCGCGCGTGCGGGCGAGGAAGATCTCGTTCCCGGCGATCAGGTTCTCGATGTCGGGCAGCCGTCGCCGCACGTCGGCCACGGCCTGGGAGACCCGGCCCGCCCAGCCCTCGGGGATCTCCTCCTTGAGGCCGCCGACCCGGTTGAACATGTAGTGCATGCGCCCGCCGGAGATCTCCTCCATCACGGCCTGGAGGGTCTCGCGCTCCCGGAACGCGTAGAAGACCGGGGTGATCGCGCCGAGCTCCAGCGGGTAGGACCCCAGGAACATCAGGTGGCTGAGCACCCGGTTGAGCTCGGCCATCAGCGTGCGCGTCCAGACCGCCCTGACCGGCACCTCCATGCCGAGCATCCGCTCCACCGCGAGGACGACGCCGAGCTCGTTGGCGAACGCCGACAGCCAGTCGTGCCGGTTGGCCAGCACGATGATCTGCCGGTAGTCGCGCACCTCGAAGAGCTTCTCGGCGCCCCGGTGCATGTAGCCCACGATCGGCTCGGCCGAGCCGATCCGTTCGCCGTCCAGCGTGAGCCGTAGCCGCAGCACACCGTGCGTGGACGGGTGCTGCGGCCCGATGTTGAGGATCATGTCCTCGGTCGCGAGCTCCTTGCCGTGCGCCCCCCGCACGGCTTCGGCTCCGGCCCCCAGCCCCACGCTCAGCTCACGGGGTGCGCCTTCAGTCATAGGGCCATGCTGTCACGTCAGCCGCGCGAGGCAAGATCTCGCAGGGCGCCGATCAGCCGGTCGACGTGCTCGGAGGTGGTACCGATGCCGATGGAGGCGCGGACGGCGGAGGCGGTGACGTCGTCGCAGCCGCCGTCCTTGGCGCCCAGCAGGTGCCGTACGAAGGGGTGGGCGCAGAACTTGCCGTCGCGGACGCCGATGCCGTAGTCGCCGGACAGGGCCTCGGCGACCTCGCGGGCGGTGAAGCCGTCCACCACGAAGGAGACGATGCCGACGCGCGGGTGGTCCGGGCCCCACAGGGACAGCTCGTGGACGCCGGGGACGGAGGCGAGGCCCGCGCGCAGGCGCCCGAGGAGGCGCTCCTCCTCGCGGACCAGCGGGGTCCAGCCGGTGGCGGTCAGGGCGTCGCAGGCCGCGGCGAGCGCGACGGCGCCCAGCACGTTCGGGGTTCCGGCCTCGTGCCGGGCCTCGGGGTCGTCGTACCACTCGGCGCCGTCGTCGTTCACGGCCTTCACCGCGCCGCCGCCCCGCAGGTACGGCTCGGCGTCGGTCAGCCAGTCGGAACGGCCGATCAGCGCGCCGGTGCCGAACGGCGCGTAGAGCTTGTGGCCGGAGAAGGCCACGTAGTCCAGGTCGAGCGCCGTCAGGTTGAGGCGGCGGTGCGGGACGAGCTGCGCGGCGTCGACGAGGACGCGGGCACCGTGGCGGTGGGCGATGTGGGCCAGCGCGGCGATCGGCCAGAGCTCCCCGGTGACGTTGGAGGCGGCGGTCACGACCAGCAGCTTGGGGCCGTCGATCGAGGCCAGGGCCTCGTCGGCGGCGCGGACGGCCTCGCCGGGGAAGGCGGGGGCCGCCAGCCGGACGACCCGCTCCCAGGGCAGCAGCGAGGCGTGGTGCTCGGTGTCGAAGACCACGGCGGTGGTGCCCTCGGGCAGGCTGCGGGCCAGCAGGTTGGTCGCGTCCGTGGTGTTGCGGGTGAAGATCACCGAGTCGTCGGGACGGGCGCCGACGAAGGCGCGCACCGTGTGCCTGGCCTGCTCGTAGCGGGCCGTGGTCAGCTGGGACGCGTACCCGGCGCCACGGTGGACGCTGGAGTATGCCGGGAGCGCGGCGGCGACGGCGGCGCTCACCGGCTCCAGACAGGGGGCGCTCGCGGCGTAGTCGAGGTTGGCGTAGCGGACGAGCCTGCCGCCCCTGACCGGGACCTCCAGGTCCGAGCCGAGCACGGCCGGGATCGGCCGGTCGTCGGACGCGCGGGTCTCGGGGACGGTCACCGGGACGGCGGGGAGGACGGCGGGGGCGGCGGTGGACACGGTGGACACGGTGGACGTGGTGTTCGCCGGGTTCGCGGTGTTCGCGGGGGTGAAGATCGTCAGGGTGGACACGCCATGGCTCCTTCGAGGTCATCGGACCCCAACCCATGGCATAGGTGCCTGGAGCCCGCGCTTGCCCGGCACACCTCGTGCCGGACCAGGTCCTCACCCGGGGCACCCCGCCGCGGACGCGAGGGTTGCCGGCCAGCGAGCCGGGGCTTGTCACTGGCACTCATGACCTACGGGGGAACTATAACCGACTCCCCGCGGTGCCCCGCAAGTCCGAAACGTGATCAACCCGATATCGCCTCCGGAGAGGCGCTCCGGGGAGCGCCCGGTGAATTTGCCAGCGAAGCGTGATGAGAGGGAAGGAACTCAGGGCCTTCCCCGGTCGTCCTGGCAGTCAGCCGAAGAAGCATTCAGCCAGCTGGACGACGGTGCGTTCGAGCACCGGACGACGAAGGAGAAAGCAATGGACTGGGTGACCAACCCGGAGATATGGATAGGGTTCTTCACCCTTGTCGCCCTGGAGATCGTCCTGGGAATCGACAACATCATCTTCATCTCGATCCTGGTGAGCAAGCTCCCGCCCGCTCAGCGCGACAGGGCGCGCAAGCTCGGCCTCCTCGTCGCCCTGCTCAGCCGCCTCCTGCTGCTGCTGGCGCTGTCGTGGGTGGTGAGGCTCACAGAGCCGATGTTCGAGGTTTTCGGGCAGGGCATATCGGGGCGCGATCTGATCCTGATACTCGGCGGCCTGTTCCTGCTGGGCAAGAGCGTCCACGAGATGCACGGCAGCCTGGAGGGCGAGTCCGACCACTCCGAGGGCAGGGTGGCCTCGTCCTTCACCTCGGTGATCATCCAGATCATGATCCTCGACGTCGTCTTCTCGCTCGACTCGGTGATCACCGCGGTCGGCATGGTCGACGAGCTGGGCGTCATGATCGCGGCCGTCATCGTCTCGGTCATCGTGATGCTGGTCGCCTCCGGGCCGATCAGCCGCTTCGTGGAGCGGCACCCGAGCATCAAGATGCTCGCGCTGTCCTTCCTGGTGCTGATCGGCGTCGTGCTCATCGCCGAGGGGTTCGAGCAGCACATCTCCAAGGGCTACATCTACTTCGCGATGGCGTTCTCGCTGCTGGTGGAGCTGCTGAACATCCGGATGCGCGGCAAGGCGAGGCGGAAGCCGGTCGAGCTGCGCGCCCGCTACGAGGCGGATGAGCAGGCTGGTTCTGAAACCCAGGAGACCCTGGAGACCCCGGTGGGCCGGAAGGCTCCGGCGGGCCGGGCGGACGAGCAGGTCGAGGGGGGAAGGCCGGACGGACGGGCAGGCTCCTAGCGCGGGATTACGATGCTTACGTGCGCTTTGATCCTTGGAATCCGGAATTCGTCGCCCACCCCTATGACGTCTACGACGAGCTGAGGCGGGAGCGGCCGGTCAGCTTCTTCGAGCCGACCGGCCAGTGGCTGGTGGCCAGGCACGCCGACGTCAACGCGCTGCTGCGAGATCGCAGGCTCGGCCGCTCCTACCTGCACGTGGCCTCGCACCAGGAGTTCGGCAGGCCGGACGACCCCGAGTTCCAGGACCCGTTCTGGCGGGTGATCAGGGCGGGGATGCTCGACGTCGAGCCGCCGGTGCACACCAGGCTCCGGCGGCTGGTGTCGAAGGCGTTCACCCCCCGCATGGTCCAGGCGCTCCGCCCCAAGGTCGCCCGCATGGCCGGGGAGCTGGTGGACGTCTTCGTCGAGCGCGGCGGCGGAGACCTGATCGCCGAGGTCGCCGAGCCGCTGCCGGTCACCGTGATCGCCGAGATGCTCGGCGTGCCCGAGGCCGACCGGCACCTGCTGCGGCCCTGGTCGGCCGACATCTGCGGCATGTACGAGCTCCAGCCGTCGGTCGAGGCCCAGCGCACGGCCGTACGGGCGGCCGAGGAGTTCTCCGCCTATCTCGTCGAGCTGGCCCGCGCCCGCAGGGCCGATCCCGGTGACGACCTGATCAGCGCGCTCGCCCTGGTGGCCGACGAGGGCGACAGCCTCACCGAGGAGGAGCTGGTCGGCACCTGCGTGCTGCTGCTCAACGCCGGGCACGAGGCCACCGTCAACGTCACCGGCAACGGCTGGTGGTCGCTGTTCCGCAACCCGGCCGAACTGGAGCGGCTCCGCGCCGACCACGCCCTGCTGCCCACGGCGGTCGAGGAGCTGATGCGCTGGGACACCCCACTGCAGATGTTCGAGCGCTGGGTGCTGGAGGACGTCTCGGTGGGCGGGATCGACATCCCGCGCGGCACCGAGGTGGCGCTGCTGTTCGGCTCGGCCAACCGCGACCCCGAGGTCTTCGCCGACCCCGCCCGCCTGGACGTGGGCCGGGCCGACAACCCGCACATCTCCTTCGGCGCCGGTATCCACTTCTGCCTCGGGGCACCGCTGGCCAGGGTCGAGCTGATCGAGTCGTTCGGCGCCCTGCTGCGCAAGGCACCGAAGATGGAACTCGTCACCGAGCCCTCCTGGGGACCGGGTTACGTCATCCGGGGTCTCACCTCCCTCGACGTACGGGTCTGAACCGGCCCGGCCGGAGCGCACGGTCGGGCGACGCGGGCGACGCGGGCGACGCGGGCGACGCGGGCGACGTCACGCATGAAGCGGGTGACGATCGGCGCGCCCCTCCGTTCGCCGCGGATCGCGGGCCCATCGGAACGACGGCGGCGGTTCGGCGGGTCAGGGACGGCTCTGGCAGAGCCAGCCGAACCCGCCGAGTCCTCCGGCGGCGATGAGCTCCGCCTCCTCCGAGGCCCTCGCGAGGGCCTGCAGGTAGCCGCGCGGATCGTTTCCGGCCTGCTCGACCGCTGGACGGCTCCCGGTGACGCCGAGGGCGCGCAAAGCCTCGCGCTGCGTGGTCAGCGCCGTCGTGACGGCTCCGGCGCTCTCGCCGGAGGCCGCGCAGGCGTCGAGCGCCACGTGGGCGGTGATGTCGCACGAGCCGTCGGGCACGGGCGCGACCAACGCCCCGTCGCGGTAGCCGGCCAGCGTGCCGTACGGCGGCCGGTCCTCCAGGGCGTGGGTGTAGTCGATCGCGATCGCCCGGCCGCGCGCCAGCCGTACGATCACCGACGCCCAGGCCCTGTCGCGCGGCCTGCCGATCTCGGCCCGCTCGCCGGGGGCCCGCATCGGCCACCAGCGGTCCAGCCACGCGAGATCGGCCTCGGAGGGCCTGCCGCCGAGCCGCTCCTCACCGTCGGTGACGTTGACCAGGACCAGCCGGGGCCCGTCGGCCGTCTGCTCCGCGATGTCGACGGGGATGTTGTCGAGCCACTCGTTGGCGATCACCAGCCCGTGGATCCCGTCCGGCGCGGCCCGCGCCCAGACGATCTCCTCGGGCAGCGCCGGGGGCCGGGGCGCCAGGTCGACCGCGGTCACCCGGAGCCTCGACCGGAGGGCGGGCGGCGCCGCGGCGAGCACACCGGCCGCCAGCCCGCCCTCGCCGGCGCCGATGTCGACCAGGTCGAGCACCTCGGGACCGCCGAGCGCCTCGTTGATCGCGGCCAGCTCGCGCAGCACGGCCTCGGCGAAGACGGGGGAGGCCCCGACCGAGGTCCGGAAATGGCTGGAGGGGCGCTCCCGGAGATAGAAGCCGCTCTCGCCGTAGAGCGCATGCTCCATCGCGGCACGCCAGGTGAGCCACACGTTCTCAGACGCTACCCGCCGGGGCGGCGGAACGAGATCGACTCGCGCTGACGCTTCGAGTGAATTCATGACTACATTCTGTCACCGATTTACACGATCGTTGTCGACGCCGCGTTGGCGCGCCGCAGGCCGGATCACCGTGTGAGCCAGGTCCGCGGGCCGTCCGGCGCGTCCCGTACGCTCCCGGTGTGCCCGATCCGGGCGCCTGGGGGCGCCCCCCGCCGCCGAACACGAGTCTTGACGCGGTTGCGGCGACATGGCCCGTTACGCTGGTCAATCGGGCACGGAGCCCCACATGGTCGAAGGACGGGACGTCATGGACGCAGTCGATCGCCCGGCACGGCTGGCCGTCGGAGTGGTTGGAGCGGGCAGGGTCGGTTCGGCGCTCGGCGCCGCGCTCGTCAGGGCGGGGCACCGGGTGGTCGCGACGAGCGGCGTCTCCGACGCCTCCAGGGAGCGGGCGGTCGAGCGGCTCGGGCTCGTTCCCACCCGGCCCGAGGACGTGGTGGCCGGCGCGGACCTCGTCCTGCTGACGGTCCCCGACGATGTGCTGCCCGGCCTGGTCTCCGGCCTGGTCGAGACCGGCGCCGATCTGCGCGGCAAGCTGGTGGCCCACACCAGCGGCGCGTACGGCCTGGCCGTGCTGAACCCGGCGATCAAGGCCGGGGCGCTGCCGCTGGCGCTGCACCCCGTGATGACCTTCACCGGACGCGACGACGACCTGCGCCGCCTCACCGGGATCTCGTACGGGGTGACCGCTCCCGACCCGCTCCGCCCGGTGGCCGAGGCCCTCGTCATCGAGATGGAGGGCGAGCCGGTCTGGATCGCCGACGAGGACCGGCCGCTCTACCACGCGGCCCTGGCGGGGGCGGCCAACCACATGGTGACGCTCATCGCGGAGTCCTTGGAGCTGCTGGAGAGGATCGGCGTGGAGCAGCCTGGCCGGATGCTCGGCCCGTTGCTCGGCGCGGCCCTGGACAACGTGCTGAGGCTCGGCATCGCCGGGCTGACCGGCCCGGTGGTGCGCGGCGACGCGGGGACCGTCCGCAGGCACGTGGACGCGCTGATCCTCGCCGCCCCCGAGGCGGCGGACGCCTACGTGGCGCTCGCCAGGCTCACCGCCGACCGGGCGCTGGCGGCCGGGCTGCTCAAGCCCGAGGCCGCCGAGCGCCTCCTGGACGCCCTGGGCGGCAACACGTGGACCTGAGGGCCCGGGACACCCGCGAGATCGGGGACGGGCACGCGACACATGGGCCTGGGGACTCCCGGCCCGGTGCCCGTTCCTCCGGCCCGATCCGGTTAGCTGAGCCGGTGAGCCGAATCCGCCCGGCGAAGGGAACCGGTGGATTCCGCGGATTCCGATGAACGTCATTCCTCTCCGGCCCGGGAGCCGGAGCACCCCCGGGAGGTTCCAGTGATCGTGGCGGACGACCGCGCAGGGCTGATCAAGGCCCGCGCGACCCTGGGGATCGGAGCGGGAGCCCCCTCCGGAGGGAGCGCGCTGGCGCTCGTGCCGACCATGGGCGCGCTGCACGAGGGGCACCGCTCGCTCATCCGGTTGGCCCGCGAGAGGGCCGCGCACGTGGTGGTGAGCATCTTCGTGAACCCGCTCCAGTTCGGGCCCACCGAGGATTACTCCCGCTATCCCCGTACGTTCGACGCCGACCTCGAGGTCTGCCAGGCCGAGGGGGTGGACGTGGTGTTCGCCCCCTCGGCCGAGGACATGTATCCGCCGGACAGGCAGGTCGGCGTCTCCGCGGGCGAGATGGGCTCGGTCGTCGAGGGGGAGTTCAGGCCCGGCCACCTCGACGGCGTGCTGACCGTGGTGCTGAAGCTGTTCAACCTGGTCCAGCCGGACGTGGCGGTGTTCGGGCAGAAGGACGCCCAGCAGCTCGCGATGATCCGCCGGATGGTGGCCGACCTGAACCTGCCGGTCTCGATCGTCGGGGCGCCCACGGTCCGCGAGCCGGACGGCCTGGCGCTGTCCAGCCGCAACCGCTACCTGTCGCCGGACGATCGGGCGGTGGCCCTGGCCCTGTCCCGCGCCCTGACGGCGGGCTCCGCGCTGCGCGCGCCCGCGGAGATCCGCCGGGCCGCGCTCGCCGTCTTGGAGGCCGAGCCGTCGCTGGCGCTCGACTACCTGGTCCTGGTCGACCCCGCGACCTTCGCGGAGGTCGGCGACGACCACGCGGGCGAGGCGATCCTCGCGGTGGCCGCGCGGGTGGGGGCCACCAGACTGATCGACAACGTCACGCTCAGCCTCCACTGATCCCGGGCCGCTCGCCGCTGAAGCCGCTGAGGCCACTGGAGCCGCTGGAGCCACTGGACCCGCTGGACCCGGCGGGTCCGGCGAGCGGCGAGCCGCCGCGTTCCCGCCGCTCCCGTGTCGCCGATTCCCGCCGTTCTCGCGGCGCCTCCGTTCCCCGCGCCGCCGGCCGGCCGCCGGCTAGGTTCCCGTTCCGCCCTCCCTCGGCCGTGTACGGCCCCAAGCTGCTGTGATCTCAGGGTTCGGGTGAGATGTCCCACCCCGGGGAACAGCCGCTTCCCGGAGGGCGTTATCGTCACACTGACGAAATGAAAAGCCTCTAATGAACCCCGCAAGGAGGCGGCAATGAGCATGCCGGCCATTCCCCAGAGGTTGACCGCCCCCCCTCCGGGCTGGACGGTACGCGCGGACGTGGTCGTGGTGGGCTCCGGCATCGCCGGCCTCACCCTGGCGCTGCGATACGCCGCCCTCGACCCCGGGGCGAAGGTCCTGGTCGTCACCAAGGACGTCCTGTCCTCCGGCTCCACCCGCTGGGCCCAGGGTGGCATCGCCGCCGTGCTCGACCCGCGCGACACCCCCGAGGAACACCTGTCCGACACGCTCGTCGCCGGAGTGGGCCTCTGCGACGAGGAGGCCGTCCGGATCCTGGTGACCGAGGGCCCCGACGCGCTGCGCGGCCTGATCGCGGTGGGTGCCCGGTTCGACACCGACGACTCGGGGGCACTCCAGCTCACCAGGGAGGGCGGCCACCGGCGCGACCGCATCGTGCACGCGGGCGGTGACGCCACCGGGGCCGAGGTGCAGAGGGCGCTCGTCCAGGCCGTCATGGAGTCGGGGATCGAGGTGATCGAGCACGCGCTCGTCCTCGACCTCCTCAAGGACGCCGAGGGCCGTACCGCGGGGGTGACCCTGCACGTCATGGGCGAGGGCGAGCGCGACGGGGTGGGCGCGGTCACGGCGGGGGCCGTGGTGCTGGCCACCGGCGGCATGGGCCAGGTCTACGCCGCCACCACCAACCCCGCCGTCTCCACCGGCGACGGGGTGGCGCTCGCGCTGCGCGCGGGCGCCGTCGTCAGGGACCTGGAGTTCGTCCAGTTCCACCCGACCGTCCTGTGGCTCGGAGAGGGCTCCACCGGCCAGCAGCCGCTGATCTCCGAGGCGGTCAGGGGCGAGGGAGCGGTGCTGGTCGACGCGGACGGCACCCGGTTCATGCGGGACGTCCACGAGCTCGCCGACCTGGCCCCCCGCGACGTCGTGGCCAAGGCGATCATGCGGCGGATGCGCGCCACCGGCGCCGACCACGTCTATCTCGACGCCCGCCACTTCGGCGAGGAGAAGTGGTGCACCCGCTTCCCGACGATCCACGCGGTCTGCCTGGAGCACGGCATCGACCCGGTCACTCAGCTCGTCCCCGTCGCGCCCGCCGCCCACTACGCCAGCGGCGGCGTCCGCGCCGACCTGCGCGGCCGTACCAGCGTGCCCGGCCTGTACGCGTGCGGCGAGGTCGCGTGCACCGGCGTGCACGGCGCCAACCGGCTGGCCTCCAACTCCCTGCTCGAAGGCCTGGTCTTCGCCGGGCGCATCGCCGCCGACATCCACGCGGTGCGGGCCGTCCACTCCGGGGACGCGGCGCGGCCGGTCGCGGGTGAGCCGTTCCCCGACGACCGTCCCACCGGCCTGATCGACCCCAGGGCCCGGAGCAGGATCCAGGGGCACATGAGCCGGGGGGCGAGCGTGCTGCGCGGCCAGGAGTCCCTGGGAGAGGTCGCCAGGGCCCTGCTGAACCTCAGGTGGACCCCGGTGGCGGTCGAGCCGTGCACCGAGTCATGGGAGACCACCAACCTGCTGACGGTCGCCTCCGCGCTCGTGGCGGCCGCCCGCGAACGCCAGGAGACCCGGGGGTCTCACTGGCGGGAGGACTTTCCCGAGCGGAACGACACCTGGTGGCTGGGCCACCTCGACACCATCCTGACAGCGGAGGGACCGGCCATGACATACGTACCGCACGGGCAGCGCGTGACGGCGCTGCCGCCCCAGGTGGAGAACGACCTGGTCGAGGCGGGGCTGGACCCGGCAGGGGTGGCCGCGATCCTGGAGGCCGCCGCGGCCGAGGACCTGCAGGAGGGGGGCGACGTCACCAGTGTCGCCACCATCCCCGCGGGCCAGGTCGCCACCGCCGACGTGGTGGCCCGCGCGGACGGAGTGGTCGCGGGGCTGGCCGTGGCCGAGGGCGCGTTCTCCCACCTCAGCCAGGGCCGCCTGGTGGCCGAGCGCAGGGCCAAGGACGGCGAGCGCGTCGTCCGGGGCGACGTGCTGATGACCGTCACCGGTCCCACCCGGGACCTGCTGACCGCCGAGCGCACCGCGCTCAACCTGCTCACCCACCTGTCCGGCATCGCGACCCTGACCGACCGCTGGGTCCAGGCCGTCGAGGGGACGGGGGCCCGGATCAGGGACAGCCGCAAGACGCTGCCCGGACTGCGCGCCCTGGAGAAGTACGCCGTCCGGTGCGGCGGCGGCACCAATCACCGCATGTCGCTTTCGGACGCCGCGCTGATCAAGGACAATCACGTGGTGGCCTCGGGCGGGGTCGCCGAGGCGTTCCGGGCGGTCCGTGACGCCTACCCCGGCCTGCCGATCGAGGTCGAGGTCGACCGGATCGACCAGATCGAGCCGGTGCTGGCCGAGGGAGCGGAGGAGATCCTGTTGGACAATTTCACCGTCGAGGAGCTGGCGCGGGCCGTACGGCTCGTGGCCGGCAGGGCGCGGCTGGAGTCCAGCGGAGGACTGACCCTCCAGGTCGCTCGTGACGTTGCTGAAACAGGTGTTGACTACCTTGCCGTGGGCGCGCTCACGCACTCGGCGCCGGCGCTGGACATCGCCTTGGACCTTCGGGGGAATTGATGCTGCTTGCCATCGACGTCGGCAACACTCACACCGTTCTCGGCCTCTTCGAGGGAGAGGACGTCATCGAGCACTGGCGGATCGCCACGGACGCCCGGCGGACGGCGGACGAGATCGCCGTCGTGCTCCAGGGGTTGCTCGGGCAGTCGCCGCTGCTCAAGGGCGCCGACGTCAACGGCATCGTGATCTGCTCCACCGTCCCCTCGGTGCTCAACGAGATGCGCGAGATGTGCCGCCGCTACTACGGCGACGTGAACGCGGTGATCGTCGAGCCCGGCGTCCGCACCGGGGTGCCGGTCCGGATGGACAACCCGAAGGAGGTCGGCAGCGACCGCATCGTCAACGCGCTGGCGGCCATCCAGCTGTACGGCGGGCCGTGCATCATCGTCGACTTCGGGACCGCGACCTCCTTCGACGCCGTCTCCGCCAAGGGGGAGTACGTCGGCGCGGTGACCGCCCCCGGCATCGAGATATCGGTGGACGCGCTCGCCGCGGCGGGGGCGCAGCTGCACAAGGTGGAGCTGATCCGCCCTCGCTCCGTGATCGCCAAGAACACCGTCGAGGCGCTCCAGGCCGGCATCATCTACGGTTTCGCCGGCCAGGTGGACGGGATCGTCGAGCGGATGGCGGCCGAGCTCGCCGACGACCCCGACGACGTCACCGTGGTCGCCACCGGCAGCGCGGCTCCGCTCGTGGTCAGCGAGGCGCGCTCGATCGACATGCACGAGCCCTGGCTCACGCTGATCGGCCTGCGGCTGATCTACCACCGCAACACCCCCTGAGGGCGCCACTGCACCGGGGAGATATCCCTCCGGTGCCGGACAGGCGGCGAACTCACGAGGTTCGCCACATCGGTACCCTTTGGAACTGTGACCGATGACGTGACCAACCCCGCCGAGGATCTGCCCGAGCAGATGCGCGTGCGCCGGGAGAAGCTCGACCGCCTCCGTTCCGAGGACGTCGACCCCTACCCGGTGAACTTCCCGCGCACCGCGACCAACGCCGAGATCCGCCAGAAATACGCCGATCTCTCCGCTGACACCGCGACGGGCGACAAAGTGGGCGTCACCGGCCGCGTGATGCTGTCCAGGACCGGCGGCAAGCTCTGCTTCGCCACCATCCGCGACGGCTCCGGCGACCTCCAGGTCATGATCTCCCTGGACAGGGTGGGCGAGGACTCCCTGACCGCGTGGAAGCGCGACGTCGACCTCGGCGACCACGTGGGCATCGAGGGCGAGGTCATCACCTCCCGCAGGGGCGAGCTGTCCATCCTCGCCGAGCGCTGGGTGATCACGGCGAAGTGCCTGCGCCCGCTGCCGGAGAAGCACGCCGGGCTCACCGACCCCGAGGCGCGGGTCCGCCAGCGCTACGTCGACCTCATCGTCAACGACGAGGCCAGGAAGATGGCCCGCACCCGCAGCGCCGTGGTCCGGGCCGTCCGCGACTTCTGGCACGAGGAGGGCTACCTGGAGGTCGAGACGCCGATGCTCCAGCCGATCCACGGCGGAGCCACGGCCAGGCCCTTCAAGACCCACATCAACGCCTACGACATGGAGCTCTACCTTCGCATCGCGATCGAGCTCTACCTCAAGCGGCTGGTGGTCGGCGGCCTGGAGAAGGTCTTCGAGATCAACCGCAACTTCCGCAACGAGGGCGCGGACTCCACCCACAACCCCGAGTTCACGATGCTGGAGGCGTACGGCACGTATCTCGACTACAACGACATCGCCGACCTGACCCAGCGGATGATCCAGAATGCCGTGGTGGCCGCCCTCGGCCACTTCGTGGTCGTCCACCAGGGCCAGGAGATCGACCTCGGTCTGGCGAAGTGGCCGCGGATCACCCTGTACGGGTCGGTCTCCGAGGCGCTGGGCGAGGAGGTCACCACCGAGACGCCCCTGGAGCACGTCCGCAAGCTCGCGGACGCGCGGGAGATCCACTGGGACGCCAAGTGGGGCCAGGGCAAGCTGGTCCAGGAGATCTTCGAGGCCCTCGTCGAGCACACGCTCATCCAGCCCACGTTCGTCATGGACTATCCGCTGGAGACCTCCCCGCTGGCCCGCAACCACCGCGACAACCCGCTCCTCACCGAGAAGTGGGACCTGATCGGCTTCGGCACCGAGCTGGGCACCGGCTACTCGGAGCTGAACGACCCGATCGAGCAGCGCCGCCGCCTGACCGAGCAGTCCCTGCTCGCCGCGGGCGGTGACGTGGAGGCCATGCAGCTTGACGAGGACTTCCTCACGGCCCTGGAATATGCGATGCCGCCCACCGGTGGCATGGGCCTCGGCATCGACCGCCTCGTCATGGCCTTCACCGGCAAGAACATCCGGGAGACCATCCTGTTCCCGCTGGTCAAGCCGACCACCTGAGTTCCGCCGGCGGCGCGGAAGGACGTTCTCCCCGTACGGTGGCGCCGGGCAGTGCCCGGCGCCACCGCCACGAGGGCCGGCGCCGCTTTCGCGGGAGAGCGCGTCCCCGGCCAGAGGCGCCCCGAGGCAGGGACCGGACGAACGGCCAGGCAGCCGTTCAGGACCGGGCCGAGGTCCGGTCGAGAGCGAGCCGGGAGGGCCGCCGAGGTCCGGCCGGGTACGAATCGGGACGCGCAGGGGTCCGGGCGGGGGCGGGCAAGAGCCCTGGCACGCCGAGGTCCTGGCGAGGTCGGGAACGGGCCGGGGCGCTGGGGCCCGGTCAAGAACGGGCCGGGGCGCTGAGGCCCGGTCCGAGCGCGCAGGGAAAGGCGCCGGGCTCCGGCCTGGAGCGGGCCAGGGGGCGGACCGGCCGGGTTCGGTGAGCGTCCCGGGGCCCGGCTCGCAGCGCCCGCGTGTCACCGCGTGTCCTCGTCACCACCTTGCCGTCACCGCGTCCTTGTCACCGCGTCGCCGTCACCGCGTCGCCGTCACCACCTCGCCGTCACTCCTCGCCCTCACCGGCCGACGCTTCGCGCGGCCCCGCGCCGGTGGGCGCGAACCCGAGCGTGAGCCGCACGGCCGGGGTGCGGCGGAACGATTCCCGGATCGCCCCCGGGCCCTTCCCCGATCGCCTCCTGGCCGATTGCCGGTCGTCTTCGGGGTCCCCGTGGAGGCGGCTCGGAGCGCCGTGGCGGAGCGGCGCCGAGGGCCCGTCCCCGCGGGTCCGCAGGGACGTGGATCGCGGTGGGCCCCGTACGGTGTGCGGGTGAGGCCGGGACGGGCGGGGTGAACCCCACGGCCTGGAAACGGCCGTCGCGCCCATGGCCTTCCGTAATGGCGGGCGCGTTTCCGTACTGTTCAGAAATCCCTTTCAAGCATGTCCAATATCGTTCGGCATCCGGTCGTTGCCGCGTGATACTTCGCGAATGCCGCAAAGCTGATCTCTTGACCCTCATATTTCCGTGTTTTCCGTGGGGTGCCGTCAAGGCGGTAGATGGCCATGGTCGCCGAAGAGTATCGGGAAGGGATCGGTTTTTCCCGAGAAATGCGGGCGGGCCGGATCCCCGAGGGGCCGGCCCCGGGAAGCCCGGCGGGGCGGCGGTTCTGGCGAAACCTTGTTCTGCCGGGACTTCGATCGCCGCAGCCAGGGGGTGCTTGCCGGCTGGTGCCTCGGCTCGGTCATGACATAGCCGCAAAGGCACTGACATATCATGAGTACTTCACGTAGCGCCTACTATGTCAATACTGGACGCACGCTATGAAGAGCGGAACTTGACGACCTTTGAACAAGGCGTTTACCGTTCCTGGCGGACGGTATTCATTTCCGGCGTCTCGCACCCGGTTTCCAGAGTGGGGGGAGTGACTCTTGATGGCATATCCAGAAGTGGATTCACGCCATGGCGACAGCCCCCTGGGCATGAGCGATATCGGTCTCAGCGACGACGACCTCGTGCTGCTGGCTGAGCTCGCCAAGGGTGTCACGGTCGATCGGGTGGGTCGTCGCCTCGACATCAGCGGCCGGACCGTCAGGCGCAGGCTGAGAGGCATCTGCGACCGCATCGGCGTCGCCACGGCGATCGAGGCCGTGGCCTGGGCCGCGCGCCGCCGCCTGATCTAGCGCACCGCCGCGTGTCCGGCAGGTCGGGCCGGACACGCGTGCGGGCCGGACACCTGTGCGACCCGGCACGCGGGTTCCGGCGGGTTCTAGCCGGCGATGCGGACGCCTCCGGCGAAGGGCCGGTTGTCGATCGTGGCGATGTGGACGACGTCACCCGTCTGGGGAGCGTGGATCATCAGGCCCGCGCCGATGTAGATCCCGACGTGGTGCAGGTCGTTGTAGAAGAAGACCAGGTCTCCGGGGCGCAACTCCTTCCTGGAGACATGGGTGCCCGCGGTCCACTGGTCGCCGGTGTAGTGCGGCAGGCTGATGCCGACCTTCTGGTAGGCCCACATGACCAGCCCGGAGCAGTCGAAGGAGTTGGGCCCCTCGGCGCCCCAGACGTACGGCTTGAGCTGCTGGGTGAGCGCCCAGCGGGTAGCCTCCGCGGCCTTGCCGCTGCCCACGATGGGCACGTTGGTCCTCACCCGGGCGCCCCTGTTGCTGACGGCCCTGGTGCGCACCTCGCTGAACAGGTCGCTCTCGACCCGCGCGACCAGCCGCTCGATCCTGGTCCGGTTGCCGTCGATCTCCGTCAGGAGCTTCTTGACCTCCGAGGTCCTCGCCTTGGCACTGGCCTGCGCCCGCTCGGCGGCCTCGATCGCCCGGGCCACCTGGGCGACCTCCTCGCTCTGCTGCTGCTGGAGCGCGTAGTTGGTGGTGGCCTGGTCGAGGAAGGTGTCGGGGTCGGTCGCCTGGGTGAAGGCGAGGCCGGAGTTCAGGCCGCCCGACATGTAGGTGCTCTGCGCCAGGAGGGTGGCCTTGGTGCGACGGGACGCCAGTTCGGACTCGCTCGACGCGAGGATCTTCTTGGCGCTCTCCGCGGCCCGCTGGGCCTGCCTGAGCTTGACCCGCTCGCCGTTGTACCGCTCGGCCAGGGTGCCGATCTCCTCGTGCAGTTTCTCGGCCTGCTTGGCCAGCTGCTGGAGGCTGGGCTCGGGATCGGCGGTGGCCGCCACCAGCGGGGTGCCGAGGGTCAGGGTGGCGAATGCCAGGCCGATGACCGCCATGCGGCGGCGCAGCCCTCGCGACGCGCGTTCTCGACGGCGGGCGTCGTCGCCCGCCTGGTTTCCTCCGCGGTCGCGCGTGCGCTTCACCAACGGGCTCCTCTCCTCGGCCGCCTACCGGGTTAGCTGACGGGTTCGGGCCGGAGGCAGCCCTACCGGGTGCGCCGGTGGCACTCGGATTCACCCCGGAGGACGTGGTGGGTCCCCGGTTCCCCGCGGTGGAGGATTCGGCGGGTCAGGCTTTTTACGTCTCTGACATCGAGCACGGAGATTAGTGCACCCGTGGTTCCTGCTCAACCAGAACTGCGAATTCAGTAGAGGTTTCGCAACTGAAATGTCACGGAAAGATCACACGTCAATATGATCAACATGGCCATTACGCTGGCTTTACCTCGCGGGTGGCGGGTGCGGCGGAGGTCTTCCCAGGTCCGGGACCGTGCCAAAGGTGAGCTGTGGCACAGGGGAGGCGCCGCGCGCTCACCGTGGTAAAGCGATCACCAACGGTCATGTGAGGGCGGTGAGCTGCGAGTTAAGGATGAGCCGTAATTGAAGACCGGCGAGGACGTACGCTGAACGGTCATGGAGCAGCTTGCTGAGCATTCTCCCGTCCCGGTCGTTCGCGCCCCCGACGGCGGGGAGCGGGGCACCGGATCCGAGGGGGCGGAGCGTGGCTCGCCCCTACCCGTGGCGGGCCCCGCGGTCACGGTCCGCCGTGCCCGCACCCCGGACGTCCGCGCCATCAGGCGGCTCGTCGACACCTACGGCGGTGTCGGCCCGCGCCTGCTGGAGAAGGCCACCGTCACCCTGTACGAGGACGTCCAGGAATTCTGGGTCGCCACCGACGAGGAGGGCGCGGTCATCGGCTGCGGGGCGCTCCACGTCCTCTGGGAGGATCTGGCCGAGATCCGCACCGTCGCCGTCGATCCGACCCGCAGGGGAATGGGAATCGGCCACCGGATCGTCTCCGCGCTCATTCGCACGGCCGTCGAGGTGGGCCTGCGCCGGGTCTTCTGCCTGACCTTCGAGGTCGACTTCTTCGCCAGGCACGGTTTCCGGGAGATCCAGGGAACGCCCGTCGCCCCGGAGGTCTACGCCGAACTTCTCGCCTCCTACGACGAGGGGGTGGCGGAGTTCCTCGATCTGGAGCACGTCAAGCCCAACACCTTGGGAAACACCCGGATGCTGCTCCACCTGACACGCGAGCCCGACTCACATGACTTTAGAGCTGACTGATCGGAAAGGTGACTGTCGATACCTATGTCGATACCTTGTGCAGCAGCAAGCATGTGCGTCTGACATTTGCCACATGCGCAGTCTAAGTGAGGTGACGCGGTGAGCACCGGACAGCCGCCGTATCCACAGGATGATCCCGACCGCGATCGCACACCGTCGGGGCACCCGGATTACGGACAGCACAACGCGGGTCGAGCCGCTGGCGAACTCGACCCCGACGTGACAGTTGTGGGATATCGGTCGGAGGCCTCACAGCCGAACACCGGCCCAGGACAGAGCCAGCCCGGCTACGGCCAGCAGGGCTACGGGCAGCAGCAGTACGGCCAGCAGCAGGGCTACGGCCAGCAGTCCGACTACGGGCAGCAGGGTTACGGCCAGCAGCAGGGCTATGGCCAGCAGGGTGGGACCGGCGCGTACGGGCAGCAGGGTGGGACGGGGGCGTACGGGCAGCAGCCCGCCTACGGCCAGCAGGCGTCCCACGAGCAGCCCGGTTACGGCCAGCAGCAGGGGTACGGCCAGCAGGGTGGGACCGGCGCGTACGGGCAGCAGGGTGGGACGGGGGCGTACGGGCAGCAGCCCGCCTACGGCCAGCAGGCGTCCCACGAGCAGCCCGGCTACGGCCAGCAGTCCCAGCCCGGCTACGGGCAGCAGCCGGGTTATGGCCAGCAGCAGCCCGACTACGGGCAGCAGTCCCAGCCCGGCTACGGCCAGCAGCCCGACTACGGGCAGCAGCAGTACGGCCAGCAGCAGGGCTACGGCCAGCAGCCCGACTACGGGCAGCAGGGCTACGGCCAGCAGCAGCCCGCGTACGGGCAGCAGGGCTACGGCCAGCCGTACGGCGGTCCCCCCGGGGCACCCGCGCCGCTCGCCGAGTGGTGGCAGCGCCTGGTGGCGAGGATCATCGACGGGATCATCCTGGCGATCCCGCTGTTCATCATCACCGCGGTGATGACCGCCGTGCTCGTGTCGCCCCCCACCTTCAACGGCACGACGGTCACGGAGGGGAGTGGTGTCTTCCTCGCCACCCTCCTCACCGCGCTGGTCACCGCGGCGATCTACGTGGCCTACGAGTTCTTCATGCTCAGCCGGGGCGGCCAGACGGTGGGCAAGATGGTCATGGGCATCAAGGTCGTGCCGATCGGCAGCGCCCTGCCGCCCGGCGGGCTCAGCTCCGACGTCGGGATCAAGCGTGCCGGGGTGCTCTTCGGCCCGCAGTTCCTGAGCTGGATCCCGTTCCTGGGCATCATCTTCAACATCTTCAGTCTTGTGAACGTGCTGTGGCTGCTGTGGGACAAGCCGCTGCAGCAGGCTCTGCACGACAAGGTGGCCGGGACGGTCGTCGTCAAGATCAAGTAGTTCCCTGAATAACGGGGCCGGCGGTTCAACCGCCGGCCCCGTTTTCGTGCGCGGGTGAGAAAACGAGGGTCCATAGGGACCCCGTAAGGGTCACGGGGTCCGGGGGCCGCGGAAGCCGCAAAACCATTTGCCGCGTCCTGAGCAACGCGGGGGAACTTATGACCGAGTCTCGGCCCGCTCGTCGGAATATTCGCGTACGGTGCCCACAACGGGCTCACAGCCGCCCGTGGGTCTCCTATGAGGCGTCAATGCCGGATCCGCCGCCGTCGGGGGTTCGCGCACTACTCGCCGAATGGCCGACCCGTCCTGCCTCCGGCATCCTCGGCGACCCCACGCCGGATTCTCTTCTTCGCCTTCCACCGTGTGTTCAGGGCGGCCGGTGAAGGCCTTCTTAGGGCTCCGGATCGGGGGCACGTGGTGTTGGCGGGGTTGTCCGAGGGGCCCATCGTCTTTGGTGGTTATACGGTCTACGACTATGTACTCCGTGCCAGAGCGGGTCGTACTCTTGACGAGAAAGTGTTGAAGATCCGTCTTGTTCCATACGCTTGTGTCACATCGGCCCACACCGGGGTGATGAAGCGAGCGGCTCTCCGTCCGGGTGTTCTGCCGGCGGTGGGCATTCCCGTGATGAACCCGCTCGCGGCGATCTCCGGTTCCATGGCCGGGTGCCGTTCATCACGGCGGACAGGCCCCTTCATCAGGGGTTTCGTCACGGGGAGGTCGATGGCGCGGCGGCCGGGAACCCGGCGGGCATTGGTATTACGGAGACGGCGATGATCACCCGATCGTCCTGTCGGTTTTTCCGCACGGCTTTACGACTGCAACCGGTAAGGCGGCTGGAGAGAAGCATTAGGCTGGACAGAGACGGGCATGGTCGCCCCTGCTGACACGTGTCGCCGGCCGGTGGCGCTATGGTCATCTGTGGGCGGTTCCGGACCGATCGGGCGCGCCCGTGCGGCCCGGGAGTCGCCGCCACATTTCCATGGTCCCCAGAAAGCCACCCACGGTGCGGAGCGAGGACGAATGTACGACGTATTGTCCGCGTTGATACCCCCGGCGGTCGTCGGCGGGGCCTTCATCTTCGGAGTCGTCAAGCTACTTCGGAGTGAAGCCGTCGGCCGGCGTCCGGCAAAACGACCTGACCCGGAGTCACAGAAGAGCTGATCCACGCGAGGCTCGACTGGGAGTCTCGGGTTGCCTGTGAGAATCGCCGGGCTCCTGGAATTGCCGCTCTTCGATCGCGGGTATATGTTTAGCTTGCGAATGAAACAATACCCGCGAAAGGATTGTGTAGATGGCCAAGCAGATCCAGGAGATTCTCATCGACGACCTCGATGGGGGCGAGGCCAATGAGACTGTCGCCTTCGCGATTGACGGCACCAGCTATGAGATTGACCTGAGTGACGTTAACGCGAAGAAGCTCCGCGACTCCCTGTCGCCTTTCGTGCAGAGCGCCCGTCGTTCCGGCGCCCTGGCTCCCCGCCGCCGCCGCGCAGGCGGAGCGCGGGCACTCACGCGAGAGAAGAGCGCCGACATCCGGGCGTGGGCGAAGTCTCACGGCCTTAATGTCAGCGAGCGCGGTCGAATCGCCTCCAAGATCGTCGAGCAGTACGAAGCGGCTCACTAGATCGGCCCAGCAGATCGAGTGAATCATGCGGTTATGGCGGTCACGGTGGGGTCCGGTGGCGGCCATGACCGCATGATGCGTTTCGCTGGTAGACAAACGTCGTTCGCTTGCGGCGTAGCGGGAACATCCCACCCCTCGTAAGTAGTTGGATGGAGGGTGAACGCCCTGCTCTCGGGGAACGTCTTCTGCATAGAGCGGTCGCCGGGTCGGGGCTACCATGCGGGATGACAGGGCTCGGATATCCCGGACCTGCCTGACCGCTCTGTGAGGAGCGACGAGATGTTCGAGAGGTTCACCGACCGCGCACGGCGGGTTGTCGTCCTGGCCCAAGAAGAGGCCCGGATGCTCAACCACAACTACATCGGTACGGAGCACATTCTTCTTGGCTTGATCCATGAAGGTGAAGGCGTTGCCGCCAAGGCTCTGGAGAGCCTCGGCATCAGTCTTGAAGGTGTGCGTCAGCAGGTCGAGGAGATCATCGGCCAGGGTCAGTCTGCGCCGTCGGGGCACATTCCGTTCACCCCGCGTGCCAAGAAGGTCCTTGAGCTGTCGCTCCGCGAAGCCCTGCAACTAGGACACAACTACATCGGCACCGAGCACATCCTGCTCGGCCTCATCCGTGAGGGCGAGGGCGTCGCCGCCCAGGTGCTGGTGAAGCTGGGAGCCGATCTCAACCGGGTCCGCCAGCAGGTCATCCAGTTGCTCCACGGCTACCAGGGCAAGGAGCCGGCCGCCGCGGGCGGTCCGACCGAGGCCGCACCGTCGACCTCCCTTGTGCTGGACCAGTTTGGCCGCAACCTGACCCAGGCGGCCCGCGAGGGCAAGCTCGACCCGGTCATCGGCCGGGAGAAGGAGATCGAGCGGGTCATGCAGGTCCTGTCCCGCCGGACCAAGAACAACCCGGTCCTGGTGGGCGAGCCCGGCGTCGGCAAGACCGCCGTCGTGGAGGGCCTGTCCCAGAAGATCGTCAAGGGCGAGGTGCCGGAGACGCTGAAGGACAAGCAGCTCTACACCCTCGACCTGGGCGCCCTGGTGGCGGGTTCCCGTTACCGCGGTGACTTCGAGGAGCGGCTGAAGAAGGTCCTCAAGGAGATCCGCACCCGAGGCGACATCATCCTGTTCATCGACGAGCTTCACACGCTCGTCGGCGCGGGTGCCGCCGAGGGCGCGATCGACGCCGCCAGCATCCTGAAGCCGATGCTGGCCCGAGGCGAGCTGCAGACCATCGGGGCCACCACCCTCGACGAGTACCGCAAGCACCTGGAGAAGGACGCGGCGCTCGAGCGACGCTTCCAGCCGATCCAGGTGGCCGAGCCCAGCCTCAGCCACACGATCGAGATTCTCAAGGGCCTGCGCGACCGTTACGAGGCCCACCACCGCGTCTCCATCACGGACGGCGCCCTGGTGGCCGCCGCGCAGCTGGCCGACCGCTACATCAGCGACCGGTTCCTGCCGGACAAGGCGATCGACCTCATCGACGAGGCCGGCTCGCGCATGCGCATCCGCCGCATGACCGCGCCGCCGGACCTCCGCGAGTACGACGAGAAGATCGCCAACGTGCGGCGCGACAAGGAGTCCGCGATAGACGCGCAGGACTTCGAGAAGGCCGCCGCGCTGCGTGACCAGGAAAAGCAGCTCCAGCTCAAGCGCGAGCGCCGCGAGAAGGAGTGGAAGGCCGGCGACATGGACGTCGTCGCCGAGGTCACCGAGGAGCTCATCGCCGAGGTCCTGGCGACCGCCACCGGCATCCCGGTCTTCAAGCTCACCGAGGAGGAGTCCCAGCGACTGCTCCGCATGGAGGACGAGCTGCACAAGCGGATCATCGGTCAGGACGACGCCATCAAGGGTCTGTCCCGCTCGATCCGCCGTACGCGCGCCGGTCTGAAGGACCCGCGCCGTCCGGGTGGTTCGTTCATCTTCGCCGGCCCGTCCGGTGTCGGTAAGACCGAGCTGTCCAAGGCGCTGGCCGAGTTCCTGTTCGGGGACGAGGACGCGCTGATCATGCTGGACATGTCGGAGTTCATGGAGAAGCACACCGTCTCCCGTCTGTTCGGCTCGCCTCCCGGCTATGTCGGATACGAGGAGGGCGGTCAGCTGACGGAGAAGGTGCGGCGCAAGCCGTTCTCGGTCGTCCTGTTCGACGAGATCGAGAAGGCCCACCCCGACATCTTCAACTCGCTGCTGCAGATCCTGGAAGACGGTCGCCTGACCGACGCCCAGGGCCGGGTGGTCGACTTCAAGAACACCGTCATCATCATGACGACGAACCTCGGCACCCGCGACATCTCCAAGGGTCAGGGAGTCGGCTTCGCGAAGAACAACGACGCCGAGTCCAACTACGACCGGATGAAGTCCAAGGTCCAGGAGGAGCTCAAGCAGCACTTCCGGCCGGAGTTCCTCAACCGTGTCGACGACATCGTGGTCTTCCACCAGCTCACGCCGAAGGAGATCATCCGCATCGTCGACCTGATGCTGGCCCAGGTGGGCCTGCGTCTGAAGGACCGCGACATGGGGATGGAGCTCACGCAGGAGGCCAAGCAGCTGCTGGCCGACCGTGGCTACGACCCGGTGATGGGCGCCCGCCCGCTCCGTCGTACGATCCAGCGCGAGCTGGAGGACACCCTGTCCGAGAAGATCCTGTACGGCGAGCTTCGCCCCGGCCAGATCGTGAAGATCGCCATCGAGGGCGAGGGGGAGAACGCGAAGTTCACCTTCATCGGTGAGAACGCGCCCGTCGACCAGGTTCCCGACTCGGCCGCCGCCATCGCGGAGCCGATCCAGAACTAGGACCGACCAGGCATGGCCTGATCAGGCAGGGAGCAGACCCCGCCGTGAGGAGACTCACGGCGGGGTCTGCTTATTTGTTACCAAAGACGGTATCTCGCCACGACAGGTAGTACTACACTCTGTAGAGCGAGTTCGGTTAATCCCACCCAGACGATCTCAAAGTTGTACTGACTGCGGTGAGAGCGGTATCGAGGTCAGCCCAGCGACGTACCGAGGAATCAGCTCCGGGAGTGACGTGGAGCTCGGTGCCCGCGCGGGATGCTTCAGACGACCGGGTCGAGCTCCCGACAGGGAGAGCTCCGGCTCACGCCGCCGTCGACGACCGGCGCGGGGCTATCGGGGACGCTTACACGGAAGTACGCCTTGGAGGCACGCATGCGTTTACGGCACGAGGACGGGACACTCGTTCACCTGGCCTACAACGCGGGCGTGCACCCCGCGGAGGATCTGGAAAACCTCATCGCCCACCTGACGCGGTACGCGGTGCCGGTGCGCAAGCGCCTCGGGGTGGAGCGCATGGGGGTGGGCCTCTGGCTCTCCCCGAGCGTCGCCGACCATCTCACCGCCGACAGGATCGAGCTGGTGCGCCTGCGCCGCTCCCTTGAGGAGCGCGGCCTGGAGGTCGTCAGCCTCAACGGCACCGGCGGCAGGAACCAGGAGGTCCCCGGTCCCGACTGGGCCAAGCCCGAGCGTTACCGCTACACGATGGCCCTGGCCAAGATCCTGGCCTTCCTGCTCCCGCAGGACGTCCGCTTCGGAAGCATCTCCACCATCCCCATCGGCTGGCGCCGCGACTGGCCGGCCGACCTGCACTCGATCGCCTCGCGGCGGCTGGAGCGCCTCGCCCGCGAGCTGCGCGGGCTGTACAGCGTCACCGGCAAGACGATCAGGGTCGGCTTCGAGCCGTGGCCCGGCTGCGTGCTGGAGACCACCAAGCAGGCCCTCGACCGGGTCGGCGGCATCGACTCCGAGCACCTCGGCATCTGCTTGGACGCCTGTTACCTCGCGGGCGGCTCCGAGGAGCCCGGTGCCGCCCTGCGCGGCCTGGCGGACGCCGGAGCCCCCGTGGTCAAGCTCGGCCACGTGCACAACCACATGGCCGCCGCCTGCCAGGAGCTGCCCAGCACCCGGCCGGTCCTGGAGGACACCCTCACCGCGATGCTCTCCGGCGCGGTGAACGGCACCGCGCACATCGAGGTGGAGACGCACGATCTGGCCGTGCCTCTGAGGGCCAAGGGCCCCGGCGCCCTGGTCAACATGATCGCCGAGGAGCTCGACTGGGCCCGCACCAGCCTCACCGCGCTCGGCTTGCGCCTCGCCGCCTGACCTCTCTCGCTCGCCGGTTCGCCGGGTTCGCGGCGCGGCGGCGGGAGTCTTCCCCGTCGTGTACGGAGGCCCCGACGGGGAAGGCCCCGGCCGGCCTGCCCCCGGCGGGGAAGGTGACCTCGCCGCTCCCGGCTCGGCGGGAGAGCGCCCCGGGGGCGGGCCGCGCCCTTCTCAGCCGGGGAGGCGGTAGGAACCGTCGTCGAGGACCTCGGCCAGGCCGTCGGCCACCAGGCCGTCGAGGGCCCGCTCACGCTGCGGGGCGTCGTCCCAGACCACGTCGAGCGCGTCCTTGGGCACGGCGCCGTGGGCCTGGCGCAGCACCGCGAGGAGGCGGCCGCGGCACTGGCGGTCTGTCCCCGCGTATGTCTGCCCCTTGCGTGCCGGGCCGTCGTAGGCCGGTTTGCCCGCCAGGCGCCAGGCGCACAGGTCACTGATCGGGCAGTCGGCGCAGCGGGCGGCGCGAGCGGTGCAGACCAGGGCGCCCAGCTCCATGACGGCGACCGCCCAGACGGGGGCGCGGTCGGCGTCGGGCAGCAGCGAGGCGGCGAGCCTGCGCTCGGGGGGCGTGGTGGCCTTCGGCGGATACTCCTGGCCGCTGACGGCCCGTGCCAGGACCCGCCGCACGTTGGTGTCCAGAACCGCGTGGCGGCCCTTGAAGGCGAAGCTGGCGACCGCGGCGGCGGTGTACTCGCCGACACCGGGAAGCGCCAGCAGGGCGTCGTGGCCGGTGGGGACCTCTCCGCCGTGCCGGTCGGCGATCGCGCGGGCGCACGCGTGCAGGTTCAGTGCCCGGCGGGGGTAGCCGAGGCGGCCCCAGTGGCGTACGGCCTCACCGGGGGACTCGCGGGCGAGGGAGGCGGGTGTGGGCCAGCGCTCCATCCACTCGGTCCAGACGGGCAGCACCCTGACCACCGGAGTCTGCTGCAGCATGATCTCGCTGACCAGGATCGACCAGGGGGAGGCGCCGGGCGTCCGCCAGGGAAGGTCGCGGGCGTTGCCGGCGTACCAGTCGAGGACGGGTTCGAGTAAGCGGTTCGGCTCGGGCACCTTTCGACGATAGTGCGGCCCCGGGCACCCTTGGCCCGTCTTCACCTGCCTTCACCCGCCTCTGACCCGTGGCCGGAGGCCGAAACAGGCCGGAAGCGGCGGGTCGCCCGCTGTGGCTCGCAAGGACTAACCATACTGACCGTATGGATCCTGACACGTTCCGTAGCGATATCGGAGTCGACATCTACTGGCGGCGCCGGATGGCCGCGCTCGTCGGTGTGCTCGTGGTGGTCGCCGTCGTGGCGTGGGCCTGCTCGTCGACGAGCGGGCCGGATGACGTCAGGGAGAGAGACTCGGCCGCCCGGCAGGAGACGCCGGACCCCCTGCTGACCGTCCCGCCGACCGTGACGGTCACCCCCTCGGCGTCCGCGAGCCCCACGCCCACCCCGGGGGTGACCAAGGCGGCCGCCAGGCCCAGGCGGCCCGGCGAGGCCTGCGCCGCCCCGCAGCTCGTGCTGAGCATGGAGGGCCAGGGAACGGTCTACCCCCCGGGCATCCGGCCCCGGTTCGTCCTCACCCTCGTCAACGTCGGCAAGGTGATGTGCACCACCGACGTGGGGCCGCGCGCCATGGAGATGCGCATCACCTCCGGTACCGACCGCGTCTGGTCGTCCTCCGACTGCGTCAGCGGCGAGACCGCCAACGTCCGCGAACTCGCCCGGGGCATCCCGTACGTCAAGGAGCTGGTCTGGGACCGCCGCCGGTCCGGTGACGGCTGCACAGCCGACCGCGCCGCCGCCCTGCCCGGCACCTACGTCGCGGTGGTCCACGCCCCGGGCCTGAAGAGCCGCAAGGCCGTCTTCCACCTGCGGTAGTCGCCGAGGGCCCGGCCGGCCGGGGACCTCAGACGTAGCGTTCCAGGATGGACGACTCCGCCAGCCGGGACAGGCCCTCGCGGATGTGGCGGGCCCTGGCCTCACCCACCCCGCCCACCTCCTGGAGGTCGCCGATGCTGGCCGCCAGGAGCTTCTGCAGGCTGGCGAACTGGTCGACGAGACGGTCGACCACCGTGCTCGGCAGGCGCGGGACCTTGGCCAGCAGGCGGTAGCCCCTGGGGCTCACCGGCGTCTCCAGGGCGTCGTTGCCCGAGTGGCCGAGGATCTGGGCGACGACCGAGAGGTCGAGCAGCTCGGCGGAGGAGAGCTGGTCGAACTCGTGCAGAGCCTCGGCGAACTTGCGCGGGCGGCGGCCCGCCGTGGGCAGGTAGTCGCGCACGATCAGCTCCCGGTCGCTCTCGGTGCCGGCCACGAGCTCGTCCAGCTGCAGGGAGAGCAGCCGGCCGTCGGTGCCGAGCTCGACCACGTAGCCCGCGATCTCCTCGGAGATGCGCCTGACCATCTCCAGCCGCTGGGCGACCACGGCGATGTCGCGGACCGTCACCAGGTCCTCGATCTCCAGCGCCGAGAGCGTGCCGGAGACCTCGTCCAGACGGTGCTTGTAGCGCTCCAGCGTGGCCAGGGCCTGGTTGGACTTGGACAGGATGACCGCCGACTCCTCCAGCACGTAGCGGATGCCGTCGAGGTAGAGGGCGATGATCCGCATGGACTTGCTGAGGGAGATGACCGGCACCGACGTTTGCAGGGCCACGCGCTGGGCGGTGCGGTGCCGGGTGCCGGACTCGTCGGTGGGAATGGACGGGTCGGGCATCAGGTGCACGGCCGCCCGCACGATCCGCAGGTCGCCGGAGTTGAGGACGATGGCGCCGTCCATCTTGGCCAGCTCGCGCAGCCGGGTCGCGGAGAACTCGACGTCCAGCTCGAAGCCGCCGCTGCAGATCTCCTCGACCGTCTCGTCGTATCCCAGCACGATCAGGCCGCCCGTGTGCCCGCGGAGAATGCGCTCCAGCCCGTCGCGCAGAGCGGTGCCCGGCGCGACCGCGGCCAGGATGGCTCTACGGCGCTCGTCGAGTCCTTTGTAGGTTGCTGCCACATGACCCCCGTGGTCTGCGTATAACGCTCAGCTTACCGGCGAAGGCCCCGCGCGTTCCGGAATCGGCGGATGCCACGCGCCGTACGGCACCCGTGACGCGCCGCACCGGTGCCGGGCGCCCGGCCATGTCCCGTACGGCGCCCCTGACGCGTCGTGCCGGCGCGGGCGGGAGGCGTCTCAGGTGACGTGGGTGAGGGCATCCCAGACGTTCTCCGCCTCGACGACGTCGAAGCCGGGCGCGAAGGGCGCGCCGCGGCCGGCCACGGGGACCAGGGAGTGGTCGCCGTTGCGCTTCTTGCCCGTCTCGAGGGAGCCCGCGGGGACCAGCGCCCGGGTGAAGCCCAGCCGGGCGGCCTCCGACAGGCGGCGCCGCACGTCGCGCACCGGGCGCAGCTCTCCCGCCAGGCCCACCTCGCCGAGCACCACCAGGCCGGAGGGCAGCGCCTTGTCGCCGGCGGCGCTGGCGACCGCCAGCATCACCGACAGGTCCACCGCGGGATCGCTGAGCTTGATCCCCCCGACGGTGGCGGTGAAGACGTCGCACCCGCCCAGCTTGGCGTTGAGCCGCCGCTCCAGAACGGCCAGGACCATCGTCACCCGGTAGGTGTCGAGCCCGGAGGAGGAGCGGCGCGGCTGCTGGGCCTCGGTCCTGGCGACCAGGGCCTGGACCTCGGCCGGCAGCGGCCGGGTGCCCTCCAGGGTGACCGTGACGCACGTGCCGGGCACTGGGTCGGTGCGGTGGGAGACGAACAGGCCGCTGGCGTCGGCGATGCCCTCGATGCCGCTCTCGTGAAGATCGAAGCAGCCGACCTCGTCGACCGGGCCGTACCGGTTCTTGATCGCGCGGACCAGGCGGAGCCGGGAGTGCCGGTCGCCCTCGAAGTGGAGCACGACGTCGACCAGGTGCTCCAGGGTGCGGGGACCGGCGATCGAGCCCTCCTTGGTGACGTGGCCGACCAGCACGGTGGCCATGCCGCGCTCCTTGGCCAGCCGCACCAGGTTTCCCGCGACCTCCCTGACCTGGGTCACCCCGCCGGGCACGCCCGTCGCCTGGGTGGAGCCGATCGTCTGCACCGAGTCGACGATGAGCAGGTCGGGCTGGACCTTCTCGACGTGCGAGACCAACGCGCCCAGGTCGGTCTCGGCGGCCAGGTAAAGACGGTCCTGGATCGCGCCGATCCGGTCGGCCCTGATCCGCACCTGGGCGGCCGACTCCTCACCCGTGATGTAGAGGACCGTCTGCTGCCGGGCGATCTTGGCCGCGGCCTCCAGCAGGAGGGTGGACTTGCCGATGCCGGGCTCGCCGGCCAGCAGCACGACGGCCCCGGGGACCAGGCCGCCGCCGAGGACCCGGTCGAGCTCGGGCACCCCGGTGCCGCGCGCGTGCGCCACCTCGGCCTTGACCTGGCCGATCGGCACCGCCGGCGCCGACACCGCCCCGGCGGAGGCCACGCGCGCTCCGGCGGCCGCCGTCTCCTCCTCGACCGTGCCCCAGGCCTGGCACTCGCCGCAGCGCCCCACCCACTTGGCCGCCTGCCACCCGCACTCGGCACAGCGGTAGCCACCAGCCTTCTTCGCCATGGCCGCACGTTACCGGCAGGGGCCGACAACTTTCACCCGGTACGGCATGCCGCACCCGGTGAGAGCCGCGGGGACGGACGGCGCGCGTTCCGTCAGATGTGGCCTTCGAGGTCGGCCAGGAGCAGGCGCTTGGGCTTGGCGCCCTTGATCTGCTGCACCACCTCGCCGTCCTTGTAGAGGTTGAGCGTCGGCAGGCCGAGCACGCCGTACCTCGCCGTGATCTCGGGGTAGTCGTCGGCGTTGAGCTTGGCGATCGTGACGCGGTCGCCGTACTCGGCCTCGATCTCCACCAGGACGGGCGCGATCATCTTGCACGGCCCGCACCACTCGGCCCAGAAGTCGACCAGGACGGGCTTGTCGCTCCGCAGCACCTGCTCGTCGAAGTTCTCCGCGGTCAATGTGATCATGGTTCTCCCACTTTCCTCAGTACGCATCCTGGGCAGGCCGTGGTCAGCTGTGCCGCCACCTCCGCCCTCCGGGTGAGAAGCGTGCGGATCTCGTCGTCGATCTCCGCCAGCTTGCGCTGGTAAACGGCCACGGACTCCGGGCAGGACCCCCCGGAGTCGTGACCGGCCCGCAGGCAGGCCACGAACGGGCGGGCGTCGTCCAGGGTGAAGCCGACGGCGAGCAGCGAACGGATCTCGGAGACGAGTCTGAGATCCGCCTCCCCGTACTCCCGGTAGCCGTTGGCCGAGCGCCGGGCCGTGATCAGCCCCTGCTGCTCGTAGTAGCGCAGCGCCCGGGTGCTGACACCCGCCCGCCGTGCCAGCTCACCGATCCGCATCCGGCCCTCCCCATGACACGACGATAGACCTTGACATCAACGTCAAGGTCAAGCCCCCGTCCCGTTGTTCCCGGCCGGGCCCGCGGAGGCCGCCCGTGCGACACCGGCCGGTGTCGCGAGGCCCGTACGACCGTGTCCGCGGAGGAGGTTCAGAACAGCTTCCAGCGCAGCACGTTGGGGTAGGCGATCTCCAGGCCGGGGGTCTCGGCGATGGCCCGCTCGGCGACCGCGGGGGTGAACTCGATGCGGAGCACCGCCTCCAGGTCGGCGCGGCGCTCGAAGGACATGCGCAGGTCGAGCTTGTTCGTCTGCCAGCCCTGGCGGTTCCAGAAGCTCTCGACGGACCTGGCCGAGTACGCGGGGATGGACTGGCCGAACCAGCGGCCGAAGGCGCCGCGGGTGGTGTCGATGTCGATCACGAAGGCCGCGCCGCCGCGCCGCATCACCCGGGAGAGCTCGGCCAGGCCCGGCTCGCATCCGGGGCCGAAGAAGTACGCCCAGCGGGCGATGGCCACGTCCACGGAGGCGTCGGGCAGCGGGAGGGCCTGGGCGGTGGCGGTGTGGATCTCGACGTTCCGCAGGGTGCGGCAGCGGCGCCTGGCCAGCAGGACGAGGTCCTCGTGCGGCTCCGCGCCGATCACGCGGGTGGCCGTGGCGGCGAGGGCGGGCAGGTGGTAGCCGGTGCCGCAGCCGACGTCGAGGACCGTCGCCCCGGTCCACGACCGGATGGCCGCCATCGCGGCCTCGGCGCGCCCCTCGGGATCCACCGCCCGGTTCTCCAGCTCGTAGGTCTGGGGGGTGTTCCAGATGTTGGGGCTGGGGATGGCGCCCCGCAAGAACCTCGGCATGCCTTCACCGTAATGGTGTGATCTCGGGCGCGTCGGTGGTGGCGGACAGCACTGCTCTCCGGACCCGCTTAGGCTGGCAAAGGTGAGCGACTTGAGCGAGTGGGCCGGTCGGCCCGGCGATGTTCGCGAGTGCGCGCTCCGAGCCGGAGACGAGGAAGCGGTATGAGCGTCCGTGTATCCAGCGCGAAGATCGCGCTGTCCACCGCGTCGGTGTATCCCGAACGTACTCCCGACGCCTTCGAACTGGCCGCACGCCTGGGGTACGACGGCGTGGAGATCATGGTGGGCGCCGACCCCGTGAGCCAGGACGTCGACGTCCTGGAGCGGTTGTCGGACCACTACCAGATGCCGATCCTGGCCATTCACGCGCCGTGCCTGCTGGTGACGCAGCGTGTGTGGGGCAAGGACCCGTGGGCCAAGCTCGAGCGCGCGCAGCGCGCCGCCGAGCGGGTCGGCGCCAGGACGGTCGTGGTGCATCCCCCCTTCCGCTGGCAGCGCGACTACGCGCGCGACTTCGAGGTCGGCCTGGCCCGGATGCGTGAGGAGACCGACGTGGTCTTCGCGGTGGAGAACATGTTCCCGCTGAAGGCCAGGGGCAACGAGGTCGTCCCCTACTCCCCCGACTGGAACCCGGTCGACTACGACTTCCCGCAGGTCACGCTGGACCTGTCGCACACGGCGGTGTCCGGGTCCGACGCCCTGGAGATGTTCACCAAGCTCGGCGACAGGCTCGCCCACCTGCACCTGGCCGACGGCATGGGAGTGCCGAACAAGGACGAGCACCTGGTTCCCGGGCGGGGCGGCCAGCCGTGCGCGCCGATCCTGGAGCGGATGGCGGGCAACGGCTATTCCGGGCTGGTCGTGCTGGAGATCAACACGCGCAGGGCGACCAGCCGCTCCGAGCGGATCGACGACCTCACGGAGGCGCTGGCCTTCGCCCGGCTGCACCTCGCGGCCTCCACCCCCGCATGAGTGAGCCCGTCGTGAGCACCCCGGCCGGGAACGGGTCCTCCACGGGGGCCAGGAGGCGTCCGGGGCGCAGGCCGGGGTCGGCCGACACGCGGGGGCAGATCCTCGCGGCGGCGCGTGAGACCTTCGCGGAGAAGGGGTTCGACAAGGCGACCATCCGGGGCATCGCCCGGCAGGCGGGGGTGGACCCGGCGCTGGTCCACCACTACTTCTCCGGCAAGGAGGGGATGTTCGTCGAGGCGATGGAGCTGCCGATCAACCCCGAGAACGTCCTCGGGGTGCTCATGGCGGGGCCCCGCGAGGAGGTCGGTGAGCGGCTGGTCCGGCTCATTCTGACGATCACCTCGGAGGCCGAGGCACGCCAGCCGGTGCTGGCGCTGGTCCGCACCGCGATGACCAACGAGCGGATGGTCGTCATGATCCGCGAGTTCATGACCCGGGCGGTCCTCAACCGGGTCGCGGAGAGCATGGGCATCCCGCTGATCCGGATGGAGGTGGCCTTCGCGCAGATGTTCGGCGTGATCCTGATGCGCTACGTCCTCAAACTGGAGCCGCTGGCCTCGGCGGACCAGGAGGAGCTGGTGGAACTGCTCACCCCCACGATCCAGGGCTACCTCGCCCCGCCCCGGTAGCCTTCCCTTCGCGTCCAGGCCCGCCCACCCGGGTCTCCCGACCCGTTCCAGGTCCCCCGTTCAGGCCCGTCCCGATGTCCCGGCGGTCTTCCCGGTCATTTCGACGCCGCCGGGAGGCGTGCAGAGCATTGTTCTGGGAACGGTGTGGACCATAGGGTGACCACGGTCGCCGCGGGTCCCGGTACGAAGAGAAGTTACTCATCGGTAGGATTCGGGGAGACCCCTTGTCATCGTGGATGACCGGCGGTCGTACGCTGGCAGCCAACGCCGTCTGTGGGAGGACCCGTGCTCTGGGTAGCGATCATCGGGCTGGTCATGACAGCCGTCGCGGTCGCGCTTGCCGCGCGCCGCGTGTTGTTCCTGTACAAGCTCGCCACGATCGGGCCCTCCGCGCCCGAGCGCGTCGAGTACGCCAGGACCCACCTGGGTGAGGAGATCAAGGCCCAGCTGGTCGAGGTCTTCGGGCAGCGGAAGCTGCTGAAGTGGACGGCGTCGGGCGTCGCGCACTTCTTCGTCATGTGGGCGTTCTTCATCCTGGTCACCGTTTATGTGGAGGCGTACGGCGCGTTGATCCAGGGGGCCGTCACCGGCACCCCCGACTTCCACATCCCGCTCGTCGGGACGTGGGCGATCCTGGGCTTCCTGCAGGACTTCATCGCGGTAGCCGCCCTGATCGGCCTCCTCGCCTTCGCGATCATCAGGATCAAGAACTCGCCGAAGAAGCTGGGCCGCAGGTCCCGCTTCTTCGGGTCGCACCTCGGCGGTGCCTGGCTCGTCCTCTTCATGATCTTCAACGTGATCTGGACGATGCTCCTCTTCCGCGGCGCGGCGGCCAACACCGGCAACCTGCCGTACGCCTCGGGGGCGTTCGCCTCCGACGGGGTCGCCGCCCTGCTGCGCCCGCTGGGCCCCTCGGCCAACGAGATGCTCGAACACGTCGGCCTGCTCCTGCACATCGGCGTCATGCTGGTGTTCCTCGTGATCGTGGTGAACTCCAAGCACCTGCACATCTTCACCGCGCCGCTGAACGTGGCGTTCTCCCGGCGTCCCGACGGCAACGGCCCGGCCCAGCCGATGCGGATCGACGGCAAGATCGTCGACTTCGAGGACGAGGAGCTCGACGGAGACAGGCTCGGCCGGGGCAAGATCGAGGACACCACCTGGAAGGGCTTCCTCGACTTCTACACCTGCACCGAGTGCGGGCGATGCCAGGACCAGTGCCCGGCCTGGAACACCGACAAGCCGCTGTCGCCGAAGATGCTGATCCTGGAGCAGCGCGACCACGCCTTCAAGATCGCGCCGTACCTGACGGCCACCGAGGAGCAGCGCGCGGGCTTCCACGAGGACGTGCTGGCCCTGCTGGACAAGCCGCTGGTCGGCGAGGACGGCGTCATCCACCCCGACGTGCTGTGGTCCTGCACCAACTGCGGCGCCTGCGTCGAGCAGTGCCCGGTCGACATCGAGCACATCGACCACATCCTCGACATGCGCCGCTACCAGGCGATGGTGGAGTCCAACTTCCCGTCCGAGGCCGGCGTCATGGTCAAGAACCTGGAGAACAAGGGCAACCCGTGGGGGATGTCCGAGACGAAGCGGGCCGACTGGATCGAGGAGCTCGCCGGCCGCGAGGTCGACCCCATCGAGGTCCAGCTCATCGACGAGAAAATGCCCGACGACACCGAATACCTCTTCTGGGTCGGCTGCGCCGGGGCCCTGGAGGACCGGGCGAAGAAGACCACCAAGGCGGTCGCGGAGCTGCTGCACGTCGCGGGGGTCAAGTTCGCGGTGCTCGGCCCGATGGAGGCGTGCACCGGCGACCCGGCGCGCCGGCTGGGCATGGAGTATCTCTTCGACATGCTGGCCAAGCAGAACATCGAGACGCTGAACGAGGCCGGGGTCAAGAAGATCGTCGCGACCTGCCCGCACTGCTTCAACACCCTCGCCAACGAGTATCCCCAGCTGGGCGGCACCTACGAGGTGGTGCACCACACCCAGCTGCTGGCCAAGCTCGTGGACGAGGGCAAGCTGGTCCCGGTCACGCCGATCGAGGAGAAGATCACCTACCACGACCCGTGCTTCCTCGGCCGCCACAACAAGGTCTACTCCCAGCCCCGCGACATCATGGCCAAGGTGCCCGGGGTGAAGACCCAGGAGATGCACCGCCACAAGGACCGCGGCTTCTGCTGCGGCGCCGGCGGCGCGCGGATGTGGATGGAGGAGCGGCTCGGCAAGCGCATCAACACCGAGCGCGTGGACGAGGCGCTGACCACCGAGCCGGACACCATCTCCACGGCGTGCCCGTTCTGCCTGGTCATGCTCGGTGACTCGATCAACGAGAAGAAGAACACGGGTGAGGCCAAGGAGACGCTGGAGGTCGTCGACGTCTCACAGCTGCTGATCAAGTCGATCAAGGGCCAGCCCGTCGAGGCTTCCTGACACCCGATCGCTCGCCGTCAGAAGGGACATCTTCCCGATGTTCCTTCTGACATAGGGTCAAGTCAACGGGAAAAGGACGTCAGGTCCGAAAACCTTTCTCCACATAACGGGAAAATCACGGTAACCTCAACGTCGCGTAGCTCATTCAACGGGGAGGGGGCTTGACGATGCCCGTCGTCGTCAGCGATGCCGAGGTTACCCTGGCCGATGTTCTCTCACTTCGGCTGGCCGTCGACGAGCCTCTGGCCGACGGCACCGAACTGGTCCTGCGTAACCGGGCCACCTCGGTCGAGAGCCGGGTGCCGCTGGGCACTCCGGACGTACAGATGCGCGAGGCGGAACTGGCGGTCTCGCTCGCCCCGCTCGAACTCGGTCCCGGCCGCTGGGACACCTACCTGCAACAGGGCACGGCGCGCACGCGGCTGCGCAGCGTCGATCCCGGATTCTCCCTCGACCACCTCGACGCGTACGCGCTGAGCCGCCGCACGCTGGCCTACCGCGCCTACCGGACCCGCAACGGCTTCCTGGCGCTGAAGGTCGACGACGCCCGGCCGGCGGCGGAGGTCCGTTCCGTCTGGTTCAGGGAGGGGCGCTTCGAGGTCACCGGGCTGCTGGCCTTCACCGGCCTCGACGACGACGAGGCGCGGCACGAGGCGAAGCTTGCCCTGCGCCGCAGCCGGCCCGACGCCGAGCTGACCTCTGTTGCAACGGTCCAGGGCGTGCGCTTCCACGCCGCGCTCTCACTGTGCGACGTGCTCGCCGCCGCCCCCGACCAGACCGGCACCTGGGAACCCTCGCTGGAGGTACGCGGCGTGGCCACACCGCTCCGGCTGGGCTCCCGGCTGGACGACGTCGACGGCAAGCGCCGCCGCCTGCACTATCCCGCCGCGCAGATCGACGGGGTGCCGATCCGTCCCTGCTACACGGCGGACGACGAGCTCAGGATCGAGGTAGGCGGGTGAGGATCTGCCTGCTCACCCCCTCCGTCTACGGCATGCGCGGTGACGTCCGCTCGATCGTCAACCTCGCGGGAGAGCTGGCAGAACGTCACGAGGTCGAGATCGTCAGCGTCCGCCGCCAACGGGAGAAACCGTTCTTCCCGGTGGCGGCCGGCGTGACGCTCTCCTGGGTGGTCGACGCCCGGCCGGGGGTCAGGTACCTGCTCCCGCGGGGCCAGATGCGCACCGAGGTCGCCCTCTGGCGGCGGCTGCGCGGGCTGCGGGCCGACGTGCTCATCAGCACCCGGCCCGGCCTGAGCGTCCAGGCGGCCAGGCACGTGCCGCGCGACGTCACGCGGATCGCCCGCGAGTGGGGCCGGCCGCCGGTGCCGGGGCCGATCAGGAAGTTCTACCCGCGCCTGGACGCGGTCGCCGCCGCCACCGAGACGAGCCGGCGGGAGTGGGACGACCTGCTGGGCGGGAACGTCCCGGTCAGCGTGATCCCGGACGCGCTGCCAGCCGGGCCGTGGCCGCGCTCGCGGATGGACAACCGCATCGTCGCCGCGGGAGGGCGCCTGGTGCCGGTGAAGGCCCACGACCGGCTGATCCGCGCGTTCGCCGTCGTCGCGGGCAAGCGCCCCGACTGGCGGCTGCGCCTGTACGGCGGTGGCCCGGAGGAGAAACGCCTGCGCGCCCTGGTCGGCGACCTCGACCTGCACAACCACGTCTACTTCATGGGGACGACCTCCGACCTGACCGGCGAGTTCGCCAAGGCGTCGATCGTGGCGACGACCTCCAGGACGGAGGTGCTCGGGATGACCGTGATCGAGGCGATGGCCAGCGGGGTGCCGGTGATCGCGTTCGACGCTCCCCGGGGCCCGGGTGAGTTCGTGGCCGACGGGCGGAACGGGGTGCTGGTCGCCGAGGGGGAGGACGAGATCGAGGCGTACGCGTCCGCGCTGCTCGCGCTCATCGACGACGAGCGGCGGCGCAGGGAACTGGCCGCGGGCGCCCTGGAGGTCGCGGCGGGCCACGGCGCGTCCTCGGTGGCCGACCGCTGGGAGAAACTGATCGCGGCTACGTCCCGCCGTGCCTGACACCGGTACCGTTGGGACATGCATGGGTACAGCGGTGACAAGCAGGCTTATCTGACCCGGTTACGGCGCATCGAGGGGCAGATCAGGGGCCTGCAGCGGATGGTCGAAGAGGATGCCTACTGCATCGACGTGCTGACCCAGGTCTCGGCCGCCACACGGGCGCTCCAGGCGGTGGCGCTCGGCCTCCTGGAGGACCACATCGGGCACTGCGTCGCCGACGCCATCAACACCGGGGGGCCGGAGGCGGAGGAGAAGGTCAAGGAGGCGTCTGCCGCGATCGCCCGTCTCGTCCGTTCGTGACTAGTCACATGACTATCTTTTCCGACCACGTCCCGGACCCCGTTGGAGGGTCCGGGACCAGGTCTTGGAAACGGTTCTTCCCGAGGCTTCAGCAAACAGCCGAAGCGCTCAATCCGAGCGCGTTGTCGAGCTCCACCAAGGTGAGGGGCCGTTCGCTGATCGCGACGGCGGACAGCACCTCGGCATAGAGCGCGATCTCGTCCAACGCGACACGGTCGTGGACCCTAGAGTCCAGGTCGTCGTGCCCCACCGCGTCGTCCTTCCTTCCGCAGCCCACACCCACTTCGAGGTTACGGCGGGCGGTCATCGGTGCCCATGGCCCATCGGGACCATTCCTCGCCCCGCCCGGCACGTCCTCACGGGGGATCATTTCCCGTTTACGAGATCACAATTCAGCTAATTGTCTGATGCGTGGGGGGCTAGAAGGATATAGGGAGAGTAAGGATGAAATAACTCTATTTGTGGTTTAAGCATACTGGCGCGTGTCAGAAGTGCCGGGGGTAAGTTCCCGATACGCCTGGGGCGGGGTCGTCGCGCTCGTGCGTCAGCCGATGCACGACCGCCGAGGCCGTCGCGAATCCGCGCTCCGGTATCTCGGTCCCCGTGAGGCGGCACCACGCGAGCCCGGTGGCGTAGGCGGCGCCGAGCAGGGCCGCCGCCGCGGCCCGGTCCGGCGGGTGGAGCGCCGGGGGCAGCTCGCCCGAGCGCGGCCAGCACCCCCGCAGCGGGTGCGAGGCGTCGGTGAGCACCACGTGGAGGATGTGCCGCAGCTCGGGATCCAGCCACGGGTAAAGACCGTCCGCCGCCCTGGGCGCGAAGGCCGACAGGTCGGCGGCGAGCAGCGAGGCGGCCACCGCCCGGGGGTCGGCGCCCATCGGGGCGAGGAAGCCCAACGCCTGGACCAGGTCGTAGAGCGCGTGCTGGAAGTACTCGCCGGGCGAGGCGTCGGGCAGCGTCATGTGGGGCGGGCAGCGCGAAAGCCACGCGTGCCGTACGGCGTCGTCGCCCTGGTGGGCCACGGCGGGATCCTGGCAGGCCCGGCGGAGCAGCGGCTCGACCATGGACAGCAGGGCGTCGGCCCTCGGCCTGAACCTCGGGTCCTCACGCACCACGGCGGCGGTGTCGGCCATCAGCGCGACCAGCCGCAGGCCCGCCTCCGGGTGCCCGGCCCTGACCCGCTCGCCGTACAGCGCGACCAGGTCGCCCAGCGAGGTGGGCGGCAGCCAACGGACCCACTCGTCGCCGGGAAGCGGGCGGGCCAGGAACTCCCCGAACATCGACAGCAGCACCTCGTTGCCGTCGAAGGCGGGGGCGTAGGCGCACCACATGAGCGTGCCCCAGATCGTGGCGACGGGACTGGCCACCTCCCCGGCGAAGAGCCCGGCGAACGGCCCGCTGATCGGGAAGTCCTCCCTGCGCCTGCCGCGCTGGGCGATCAGCAGCTCGCGGACCCGCTCGGTGATCTTGTACGGCACGTCGGGACCGACGAACCCCTGGACCGACCCCCGGTCGGCGGCGAAGTCGGACCCGGCCGGGATCAGGTGCGGCATGATCATCGAGGTGACGTGGATCACGTGCGCCGCGGCGCGGAAGTCCCGGTCGGCGGGGGGAGCGGTCAGGTACCAGCGGCCGTCGGCCGGGTCCTGGCGGTACCACCGGGCGTGCGCGCCGAACAGCCAGCGCCCGCCGTCCGGGGTGGCCAGGGTGCGCTGCGCGATGGCCTGGGCGCGCGCGAGCGGCGGCAGCGTCACCCACCGGTGGTCGGCGACCATGGTCCGCACGTCGTTCTCGATGGCGTCGAACCCATCCCACTGCCACATGCCGGTCATCGGCATTCCGGGGCGAGGGCCCATGACCTGCGTCACGGACGGGCTGCCCCTGCCTCCCTTCGGTCAAGGTCGTGCCAGGCCCCGCGATCCCCCGATCGGGCCTTGCACGATCGTAAGGCTCTCCCCGCCGCCGCGTCGGGGGGCGTGCGGTGCGGCCGGGGGCCGGGGGATCCCGAGACGCCCGGACACCCGGGCGTCCGGAGCGTTCGGACCTTCAGGTTTCCGGACGTCCGGTCACCGAGGCCGCCCAGGTCACCGAGCTCGTTCAAGGTCGCCCGGGTCGTTCGGGGCGTTCGAGGTGTCGGTGCCGCTCAGGCCGGCGGGAGGGCGGTCGCGGCCCGGTGACGGGCCGCCTTGGCGATGTAGCCGTCCGGTGTACGGGCGAACGAGGCGCGGTCGTCGTCCGTGAGCTCACGGACGATCTTCCCGGGGACGCCCGCGACGAGCACCCCCGCCGGGATCCGCTTCCCCGGCGTCACCAGGGCGCCCGCCGCGATCAGCGATCCCGCGCCGATCCTGGCGCCGCCCAGCACGATCGCGCCGATGCCCACGAGCGCGCCGGTCTCCACGTGGGCCCCGTGCACCATGGCCTTGTGCCCGAGGCTCACCCGGGGCTCCAGCACGGCCGGCTCACCCGGGTCGGCGTGCAGGCAGCATAGGTCCTGGATGTTGCACTCCTCCCCGACCTCGATGTCCTCGTCGTCGCCGCGCAGGACCGAGCCGTACCAGACGTTCGCGGCACGGCCCAGCCGTACCCTTCCGACGACCACCGCTCCGGGGGCGATGTAGGCGTCCGGATGGATCCGCGGGATCGCGTCGCCGTCGAGGGCGGCGATGTAGGGCTTGGCGTTCATGAGGACGATGGTACGAGGGGTCGGTCTGTCCGGTATTTCCGCAAGCAGGTGGGGCGTTCCGGTTGCGGACTTGGGCAGTAAGCAGGAAAGTCGTCTCCTGACGTCTCCTTTCCCGCCACACGACCTCCACGGGCAGTGCCATGACAAACCAGCACGACAGCTTTCCCGACCTGATGCATGAGGACTCGTTCGAGGTCGTCATGCGCGGCTACAGCCGTCGTCAGGTTCACGACTACATGGACCGCCACCGCCACCAGATCCGCGACCTGGAGGAGCGGCTCGGGCGCGCGATCGACCAGGCCGAGCAAGGCCGGATCGAGCTCGCCGAGGTCCGCAGGAGGCTTTCCGACGCCCCGCAGGACTATGACGAGCTCGGCCAGAGGCTCAGCCAGATCCTGAAACTGGGCGAGGAGGAGGCCACCTCCAAGAAGCAGGTCGCCGAGGCCGAGGCGATCAAGCTTCGCGACGACGCGATCATGGAGGCCGAGCGTCTGATCACCTCCGCCCGAGACCGGGCCGAGGGCATACTGAACGCCGCGCAGCAGGAGGCCGAGCGCCGGGTGGCCGAGGCCACCGCCGCCGCCGAGCAGATGCTCTCCCAGGCCGGCAACGACGCGGAGGAGACGCTCAACGCGGCCCGTGCCGAGTCCGAGGAGACCCTGCGCGGCGCCCGTACCGAGGCCGACCGGATGGTCACCTCGGCGAGGAACGAGGCCGAGCGGACGGTCCAGGAGGCCCGTGCCGAGGCCGACTCCACGCTGGGCGCCGCCCGCGCCGAGGCGGAGGCGACCGTCCTGGCCGCCAACACCGACGCGCACTCCACCCTGTCGACGGCCCAGCAGCGCGCCGCCGCCCTGGACGAGACCACCGGCCGCCGGGTCGTGTACCTCACCGACACCCACCACGAGGTCATGCGCCGCCTGCACGAGATGGGCGCCGTCCTGGGCGACCTGCTCCACCGCGAGGGCGTGGCCGGGCCCCTCGTCGACGAGAGCTCCGTGCTCCCCCCTGCGCGCATCCAGGCCGCGCTGGCCGCCCCCGTCGCCGATTCCGCACCCGTCACCGGTCCCGAGTCCGTCACCGGTCCCGAGTCCGTCACCGGTCCCGAGTCCGTCACCGGTCCCGAGTCCGTCACCGGTCCCGTTCCCGTCACCGCACCCGAGTCCGGTCCCGCTTCGGTCGAGGCTCCCGACAAGGCTCGGAGCGCGTCCGACGCGGGGGATGACGCCGCACCCGACGGCGCATTCGACGGCGCGGAGGCGCCGTCAGGACAGACCGGGCACTCCCGCCGCGCCGGATCCGAGGACGCGCCCAAGGACGCGTCCGAGGACGCGCGGGACGCCGGGTTCGACGGCTCGGCCGACCTGGAGTCCGTACGCGTGATCGTGGACGACGACGCCCCCACCGGCGCCGCGGATGAGCGGCGTGGCCGCGACGACGACCGTTCCGATGAGACGCATGTCGAGGTGTACGACGACCCCGCCGACGCGACCGACCTCGGCCCGGCCGCGGGGAAGGCCGGGAGGAACGAGGAGAAGTACGCCGCCCCCAGGAAGTAGGCGGGTGAGCGAATCGTCCCGCTGGAGGCGGTGAGCGGGCTCGCGCGGTTCTGGAGGCGTCGCGCGGGGTCGTGGAGATCCGTGGCTCCGCGTGGACCGGAACGGTCCGGAGCGCTCGATGTGGCCCGGGGAGCCGGGAGGGCCGGGAGCGGTGCGGAGATCAAGCGGAAGCCCCCGCCCCCGATAGGGTCGGGGACTTCCGCGATTGGGGGCCCGGCGCCGGGACCGCATCGGATCCGCTCACCCCGGCACCGGGCGGTCTTCAGGTGTCCGTCCTCGGCTCCGTGTCGCCGGAACGTTCCTGCTGGTCGAGTAGCTGCTCGCGCAGCCCTTCCGGATCGTCCGCGTCGATGGTCATCGCGCAGCCGACGTCACGCTGGGCGGAGGTCAGCGGGTGGTGGCGGGTCGCCCACCACCTGCCCGCGTCGCTCCGCCAGATCGTCCAGTCGGGGAACTCCCGGGCGATTTCAGCGAGATGTCGGTCGAAAGACATCCGTGCACCTTCCCCGCGCCCAGGCCCGTCTTTGCGACGTTCCACCTCTGACGGTGAGGCACTTCTCTAGAGAAATCAATGATCGCGAGGGACAGGTCAACCTATCGGTTGACGGATGGCCTTGATCTATGAGTCGAAGTCGTACTGAAGTACGTAAGAGGCGGCATCGAGGACCATCTCGTTGACCTCGACGGCGACGCCGTCGGCGGTGCGGGCGACCCGGGCGATCACGATGACCGGGGTGCCCGCGGGGAGGTCAAGCTGGATGGTCTCGTGGGGGTGGGGCATGCGGGCCCGGATCTCCTCGGTGAAGTGCGCCGGGGCGTGGCCGAGCTCGCCGAGGCGCGCGTAGACGCCTCCGGGGCCCGTGTCCTCTCTCGTGATCGCGGTTCCCTCGACCAGGGCGGCGGGGAAATGGGAGACCGACAACTGCACCGGCCGTTCGTCCACGGAGTAGCGCCGCCTGCGGACCCACACGTCGGAGCCGCCCAGCACCCGGGCCACGGCGTCCTCGGCGGTCTCCCGGTCGATGTCCACCTCGTCCACGGTGTAGGGGCGGCCCCTGGTGTCGGAGTCCCAGATGGCCTCACCGCGTCCCCACTGGTCGTGGGAGAGCCGCCGGGAACCGTGTCGCCTGATGGGGCGGAACTGCCTGACGTACACCCCCGACCCGCGTTTGGGGACGGCCAGTCCTTCGTTGATTAGTACGGACAGGGCCTGCCTGGCGGTGGCACGGGCTATGCCGTGTCTCGCCATCAGGGCGTTCTCGCCCGGAAGCCGATCCCCGTCTCGGAGATCGCCGGACAGGATCGCTTCGCGAAGCCCGTCGGCGATGCGCCGATAGATCGGGGGCTCGGGAGGTACCGGGGACTGCTGCACGTTCGATCACCCTCTGTCACCAACCGGGTTTGGCGTCTCCAGAGAACTTGCCCCGCCTTGTCCACGATCGCACAGATACGGAGGTTGGTATCGTGCTTCTTTTGGGAGGATCGTGCCCGTGTGGCGATCTTAAAGAGTTTTCCCGGTCCGTTACTGTGGAACGGTCCGGGCCGGTATTCGGACGGCCCACCACCGGCGTGTGACGACCGCGGCCAGCACGGCCCCCGCCGCGTTGACGATCACGTCGTCGACGGAGCTCACCCGCCCCAGGCGCAGGGCGTACTGGAGGACCTCCACGGTGAGCGACGCCCCGGCCGCCACGGTCGCGATCCGGGCGAGTGACGCGAACTGCGCCGAACGGACGGGAAGCATGGCCCCGAGTGCCGCGAACACCAGAAGGTTCCCCCCGACCTGCACGAACGCCGCCTGTCCCGGTCCGTGAAGGGTCGCCCACAGGTCCGCGAACGGGACGAGGCTGACGCCCGAGACGCCTGCTCCGGGGGTGAGGATCATCCAGATCCAGGGCGCGGTCCCGGCCACCGCGACCACGTCGGCCAGGGCGGTGCGCGCGGGGAGGGGATGACCGGCGCGGGCGCGCCGGAGGGCCGGCAGGCGGACGGCCACGACGACCGCGGGGACCGCCAGGAAGGCCGTCAGAACGATGTTCCCCCACTGCTGCCACGCCTGGTGCATGAGGCAATGATGCGGTGCGCGAAGGCCCGCCGGGCGGCCTCCGAGGTTACGAGAAGGTGACCTTCAGGCAAGGGTCCTCATCGGGCGCCTCCTCGGGCGCCGGACCTGAATGGCCTCGCCGCACGACGCCTCACCGCGCGTCGAAGGACCCTCCGCGCCCGCGGACACCTCCACGACGCCTCACCGCGCGTACGGAGGTTCCGCCTGCCCATGGACGCCCCTGCGAAGTCTCACCGCGCCCACGGACACCCCCACGAAGCCTCACCGCCGTACGGAGGCTCGCCCGCGCCCGCGGGCGCCCCGACGACGCCCACGGAAGTGTGAGGCGCCTCAGGGCAGGGAGGACGGGGCGAGGTTGCGTCCGAGGAAGTGCACGGCCCGGTCCCAGGCGGCCCGCGCGGCCTCCGGCTGGTGGAACTGCGGGGCCTCGTGGTTGTGGAAGGCGTGCCCGGCCTCCTCGGCGACGTACATCTCGACGTTCGACCGCCCGGCCGCGGCCTTCTCCACCACGGAGACCCGCTCTCGCGGGATGTAGGGGTCGGAACCGCCGAACACGAACAGCAGCGGGCAGGTGACCTTCTCCAGCATGCCCGCGGCGTCGGGCACGGCGGATCCGTAGAACGACAGGACCGCGTCCACCTCGACCGTGGCCGCGAGCAGGTAGGCGATCGAGCCTCCCAGGCAGAATCCGACCACCCCGGCCCCGCCCTCCGCCTCGGGCAGTCCCCGCAGGTGCGCCAGGGCCACGGCCGAGTCGGCCACCCCGTGGGGGACGTCGAACGTGGAGGCCATCTCGATCGACAGGGCCGTTCCGGCCTCGTCGTGGCCGGACACCCAGTTGGGCCGGATCCGCCAGAACAGGTCGGGGGCGCCGACGACGTACCCGAGCGCCGCCAGATCCTCGGCGACCTTCCTGATGTACGGCCCGACCCCGTAGATCTCCTGGATCAGCAGGACGACCGGGCCCCGGCCGGCCGGGGGCAGCCACAGATGCAGGTCGAACGAGCCGTCGGCGACGGTGACCGTCTCGGTGCGAGTTTCCACGGGATCCTCCTGCTGATGTATGGCGACCTGATGTACGGCGACCTGGCGTATGGCGACGAACGGCCAGTGAACCGCATACCCGTCGAACGCGGACAGATGTGCGGGCAGACGCAGGGGCCGTCAGATGGTCCTGGCCAGGGCGCGGGAGATGCCCAGGGCGGCGGCCTTGACGGCCGGGGCCAGCCGGGTGGGCTGGAAGCGGGCCAGCGGCACCGAGACGGACAGCGCGGCCACGGCCACGCCGTCGCCGAATACCGGGGCCGCGATGCAGGCGCCGCCCAGCTGGGCCTCCTCGCGCTCGTAGGCCAGCCCCGCCGCCTGGATCTGGCCGAGGGCCTCCTCCAGGCGCCGGGGGTCGACGATCGAGTGCGGGGTCAACCGGCGCAGCGGGCGGCCGAGGACCTCGTCGATCAGGTCGGGCCCCGAGTAGGCGAGCAAAGCCTTGCCGATCCCGGTACAGGTCAGCGGGAGGCGCCCGCCGACGCGCGAGGGCAGGGCGAAGGTCTCCTGACCGCGGATCTTCTCGACGTAGACGACGTCGAGGCCGTCGCGCACGCCCAGGTGGACGGTCTCGTGGGTGGCCTCGTAAAGGTCGTGCATGAAGGGCAGCGCCGCGTGTCTCAGGTCGCGCTCCAGGGGCACGATGCTCCCGAGTTCGAAGAGGCGGCGGCCGAGATAGTAACCGTCCGGACGGCGGGTGACCGCGCCGATCGCGGCCAGCTCGGTGAGCAACCGGAAGGCGGTGGTCTTGGGCAGGTGGCAGCGCCCGGCGACGTCGGTCAGGCGCAGTGGTCCTCCCGTGGGACGGAACGCGTCGAGTACGAGCCAGGATTTCTCCAGCACGGACAGCCGATCGGGGTTCCGTTTCACGGAACACATTCTTGCCTACGAGCCACTCACGGCTCTATACCCGTACGTAGTGACCCTGAGGAGTACATCCCGAGGAGCAGTCTTGTATGACCAGGTGAACCACTTCATCGGTGGGGTGCCGGTCGCCGAGGGCGCGACGTTCGTCACCCACGACCCGGTGACCGGTCTGCCGGTGCGTGAGGTCCGCGAGGCGGACCAGGCCGTCGTCGACAGGGCGGTGGCCGCCGCCCGGGAGGCCCTTCCCGCGTGGGCGGCGCTTCCGGTGGCGGAGCGCGCCGCGTGGATGCGCCGCCTCGCCGACGCGATCGAGAAGCGGTTCGAGGACCTGGTGGCGGCGGAGATCGCCGACACCGGAAAGTCGGTCACCCAGACCCGCACCCTGGACATCCCGCGCGGCGCCGCGAACTTCCGGTCGTTCGCCGAGATCGCGGCCCAGCACCCGGAGGACGCGTTCCACCTGACGGACGTGCTGAGCTACACCGTCCGCAAGCCCCTCGGCGTGGTCGCGGTGATCGTGCCGTGGAACCTGCCGTTCCTGCTGGCGACCTGGAAGCTCGGCCCCGCGCTGGTCGCGGGCAACACCGTCGTGGTCAAGCCCTCCGAGCACACGCCGGGCTCGGTCGCGGTGCTCGCGGAGATCGCCGCCTCGATCGGCCTGCCCCCGGGCGTCCTCAACGTCGTGAACGGCTTCGGCGGCGGCTCCACCGGCCAGTTCCTGGTGGAGCACCCCGGCGTGGACGCGGTCACCTTCACCGGCGAGAGCCGCACGGGGTCGACGATCATGAAGGCGGTCGCGGACCGGGTCAAGCCCGTCTCGTTCGAGCTGGGCGGCAAGAACGCCGGGCTGGTTTTCGCCGACGCCGACCTGGACGCGGCCGTCGAGGGGAGCGTGCGGTCGGTCTTCACCAACGGCGGCCAGGTCTGCCTGTGCACCGAGCGGCTCTACGTGGAGCGGGCCGTCTTCGAGGAGTTCACCGCGCGGCTGGCCAGGCGCGCGGGGGAGCTGCGGTTCGGCCGCCCCTCGGACGAGGACGCCACGATGATGCCGATGATCTCCGCCGAGCACCGGGACAAGGTGCTCTCCTACTACGAGCTGGCCAAGAACGAGGGCGCCGAGATCCACGTCGGGGGCGGGGTGCCGCGCTTCGGCGACGACCGCGACGGCGGCTACTACGTCGAACCGACCGTGCTGACCGGCCTGCCGCACACCTCCCGGGTGAACCGGGAGGAGATCTTCGGCCCGGTCTGCCACATCGCCCCGTTCGACACCGAGGCCGAGGCGGTCGGGTTGGCCAACGACAGCGAGTACGGCCTGGCGGCGACCGTCTGGACCTCCAACCTGAGCAGGGCCCACCGGGTCGCCCGGTCGCTGGAGGCCGGGCTGGTCTGGGTCAACACCTGGTACCTGCGCGACCTGCGCACGCCCTTCGGCGGGGTGAAGCTGTCCGGCATCGGCCGGGAGGGCGGCACGCGCTCACTGGACTTCTACTCCGAGCCCACCACGATCACCATCAAGCTGGAGCCTGGACATGACTGAGTGGAGCGAGGCCACCGACGTGCACGCGGAGGCGGCCGACCGGCTGCTGGAGGCGGCCAGGAGCGGCAAGCCGTGCGCCCCGGTGCGCGAGACGCTGCCGAGCGGGAGCGCCGAGACCGGCTACGCCGTACAGGAGATCAACACCAGGCGGGCGCTGGACGAGGGCCGGAGGCTGGTCGGCAGGAAGATCGGGCTGACCTCCGCGGCGGTCCAGCGCCAGCTCGGCGTGGACCGGCCCGACTTCGGGATGCTCTTCGCCGACATGGCCTATCTCGACGGCCTGCCCGTGCCGACCGGACGCTTCCTGCAGCCCAGGGTCGAGGCGGAGGTCGCGCTGGTCCTCGGGGACGACCTGGAGGGCGGCCCGTTCACGGTCGCCGACGTCATCCGGGCGGTCGACTTCGCGCTGCCCGCGATCGAGATCGTCGACAGCCGCATCGCGGGATGGGACATCACGCTCGTCGACACGATCGCCGACAACGCCTCCAGCGGCGCGTTCGTCCTCGGCAACACCCCGGCGAGCCTGCGCGGCCTGGACCTGCGCCTGGCCGGGATGACCATGAACCGGCGCGGGCAGGAGGTCTCCACCGGCGCGGGGGCGGCCTGTCTCGGGCATCCGCTCAACGCCGCGGTCTGGCTGGCCGACGCGCTGGGCCGTACGGACTTCCCGCTGCGCGCCGGGGACGTCGTGCTCACCGGCGCGCTCGGCCCGATGGTCGACGTCGAGCCGGGCGACGCGTTCGAGGCCCACATCGAGGGCCTCGGCTCGGTCAGGACGGTCTTCTCGTGAAAGCTCACGGACCCCGTCCACTCGCGGAACTCGCGGAACTCGCGGAACTCGCGGAACTCGCGGAACTCGCGGAACTCGCGGAACTCGCGGAACTCGGGAAAGCGGTCCTCTCGTGAAAATCGCCATTATCGGTTCGGGGAACATCGGCACCGACCTGATGTTCAAGGCACTGCTGTCGGAGAAGGTCGAGGTCGTCGCGATGGCGGGCATCGACCCCGACTCCGACGGCCTGGCCCGTGCCCGCCGCCGAGGGGTCGCCACCACTCACGAGGGCGTCGAGGGGCTGGTCGCGCTGCCCGGGTTCGCCGAGGTGGACGTCGTCCTCGACGCGACCTCCGCAGGCGCGCACCGGCACAACGACCGGGTGCTCCGGGCGCACGGCAAGCGCGTCATCGACCTGACCCCCGCCGCCGTCGGCCCGTACGTGGTGCCCACGGTCAACCTGGACGCCCACCTCGCCGAGCCGAACCTCAACATGGTCACCTGCGGCGGGCAGGCCACGATCCCGATCGTCGCGGCGGTCGCCTCGCGGGTGCCCGTCCGGTACGCGGAGATCGTCGCCTCGATCTCCTCCCGGTCGGCGGGGCCCGGCACGCGGGCCAACATCGACGAGTTCACCGAGACGACCTCCCGGGCGATCGAGCGGGTCGGCGGGGCGGCGAAGGGCAAGGCGATCATCGTCCTCAACCCGGCCGAGCCGCCGCTGATCATGCGCGACACGGTCTACTGCCTGGTGGACGAGTGCGACGAGACGACCGTGGCGGAGGTGGCGGGCGCCGTGCTGGAGATGGTGGCGCGGGTCAACGACTACGTGCCCGGCTACCGGCTCAAGCAGGACGTGCAGTTCGAGACGGTTCCCGCCGGGGAGCCGCTCCCCGACGGCACCCGCGACGGCGGCGTCAAGGTGACCGTCTTCCTGGAGGTGGAGGGCGCCGCCCACTACCTGCCCGCCTACGCGGGCAACCTCGACATCATGACCTCCGCCGCGCTGCGCACGGCCGAGCGCCTGGCCGAGCTGTCGGACCGGGCCGTGGACGCGGAGGTGGACGCGTGAAGCTGTACGTGCAGGACGTGACACTGCGGGACGGGATGCACGCCATCCGGCACCGCTACACCGTCGCCCAGGCCGCCGAGATCGCCGCGGCCCTCGACGCCGCCGGGGTGGCGGCCATCGAGATCGCGCACGGCGACGGCCTCTCCGGGGGCAGCTTCAACTACGGAGCGGGCGCGCACACCGACGACGAGTGGATCGAGGCGGTCGCCGGGGCCGTGCGGCGGGCGAGGCTGACCACCCTGCTGCTGCCCGGCATCGGCACCATCGGAGACCTCAGGCGCGCCCACGCCCTCGGCGTCACCTCGGTCAGGGTCGCCACCCACTGCACCGAGGCCGACATCTCCGCCCAGCACATCTCCACCGCGCGAGAGCTGGGGATGGACGTGGCGGGGTTCCTGATGATGTCCCACATGGCCCCCGCCGAGGAGCTGGCGCGGCAGGCCGCGCTCATGGAGTCGTACGGCGCCCACTGTGTCTACGTGACCGACTCCGGCGGCCGGTTGACCATGGACGGGGTCAGGGAGCGGGTCAGGGCGTACCGCTCGGGGCTCGACGAGGGTACGGAGATCGGCATCCACGCCCATCACAACCTGGGGCTGGGCGTGGCCAACTCGGTCGTGGCGGTGGAGAACGGCACCTACCGGGTGGACGCCTCCCTGGCGGGGATGGGCGCGGGGGCGGGCAACTGCCCGATCGAGGTGTTCGTCGCGGTGGCCGACCTGATGGGCTGGGAGCACGGCTGTGACCTGCACGCCCTGATGGACGCGGCCGACGACCTGGTCAGGCCGCTGCAGGACCGGCCGGTCCGGGTGGACAGGGAGACGCTGACGCTCGGCTACGCGGGGGTCTACTCCAGCTTCCTGCGGCACGCGGAGGCGGCCTCGGCGCGGTACGGGGTCGACACCCGGACCATCCTGACCGAGGCGGGCCGCCGCGGGATGGTGGGCGGGCAGGAGGACATGATCGTGGACATCGCGCTGGACCTGGCACGGACGGGGGAGCGGTCATGACCGACCCGCACAAGCTCGCCGCCGTCCTGGACGAGGCCGCCCGCACCGGCCGCGCGGTGCCGAGGCCCGAGCAGGACTACGGCGTGGCCGACGCCTACCGGGTCCAGGAGGAGCTGATCCGGCTCCGCCTGGAGCGGGGGGATCGGCTCGCCGGGGTGAAGCTGGGCTTCACCAGCGAGGGCAAGCGCCGCCAGATGGGCGTGCACGACGTCATCTTCGGCCGGGTGCCGGAGTCGTCGGCCATCCTCGACGGCTCGTACGCGGATATTTCGAGATATATCCATCCGAGAGTGGAGCCGGAGGTCGCCTACCTCATCGGGCGGCGCATCGCGTCGCCGGGCGACGCGCTCGCGCCCGGTGCCATCGCGGCCGTCGCGCCCGGCATCGAGGTCATCGACTCGCGCTACGAGGACTTCAGGTTCTCGCTGCCCGACGTGATCGCCGACAACACCTCGGCCGCCGGGTACGCCGTCGGCCCCTGGCAGCCGTACGACCCGTCGCGGTGGAACCTGGGCGTCGTCCTGGAGATCGACGGGCGGGTGGTCCACGCCGGATCGACCGGCGCGATCCTGGGCGACCCGCGCAGGGCCCTCGCGGAGGCCGCGCGCCTGGCCCTCCAGGCGGGGGTGGTCCTGGAGCCGGGCTGGGTCCTCCTCGCCGGCGCCGCCACGCCCGCCGAGCCGCTCGTGCCCGGCGCGCGGGTGCGGGCCGAGATCCAGCACCTGGGCTCGGTCTCGTTCACCGCCTCCGCGCCGGAACCCGCTTCGGGGGCTTCAGGGGCTTCGAGGGAGGAATCATGAGCGACGGGCTCGTCGTCGCGGGGAAGGCCACGCCGCGAGGAAGGTTTCCGCACGTCAAACGGGCGGGAGACTTCCTGTACGTGTCCGGGACCAGTTCGCGCAGGCCCGACAACACGATCGCGGGAGCCGAGGCCGACGAGTTCGGCACGGTCACGCTCGACATCGCCGAGCAGACCAGGGCCGTGATAGAGAACATCGGCGACATCCTCAGGGCGGCGGGCGCCGATCTGAGCGACCTCGTCCAGATCACCACCTACCTGGTGAACATCAATGACTTCGGCGGATACAACGCGGTCTACGCGGAGTACTTCGACGAGACCGGCCCGGCACGCACCACCGTGGCCGTCCACCAGCTGCCCCACCCGCACCTGCTCATCGAGATTCAGGCCGTGGCCCACCGACCGGAGGAACGCCAGTGATCCCGCCCATCGACTTCACCAAGTGGATCGACGAGCACGCCCACCTGCTCAAGCCGCCGGTGGGCAACAAGATGGTCTTCGAGGGCTCCAGCGACTTCATCGTCATGGTCGTCGGCGGCCCGAACGCGCGGACCGACTTCCACATCGACCCGTACGAGGAGCTCTTCTACCAGATCCGCGGCAACATGCATGTCAACGTCATGACCCCCGAGGGGCCGGAGACCGTGCACGTGCGCGAGGGCCAGATGTGGCTGCTCCCGCCGAACACGCCGCACTCGCCGCAGCGGCCCGAGGAGGGGTCGGTCGGCCTGGTGGTGGAGCGGATCAGGCCGGAGGGCGTGCTGGAGAGGTTCCTCTGGTACTGCCCGGAGTGCAGCGGCGTGGTCCACGAGGTCGAGCTCCAGGTCCGCGACATCGTGACCGACCTGCCGCCGATCTTCCAGGCGTTCTACGACGACGAGAAGGCGCGCACCTGTGAGAACTGCGGCACCGTCCACCCCGGCAGGGGATAGCCGTTGATCGTCGACGTGCACACGCACCACGTCCCGAAGGGCTGGCCCGATCTCGGCTGGCCGGGGGCGCCCAGGCTCAGGATCGACTCCGAGCGGGAGGCCATGATCCTGCTCGGGGACCGGGAGTTCCGCCGGATCGCCGACGACTGCTGGAATCCCTCGGTCCGCCTGGAGCGGATGGACGCCGACGGGGTGGACGTCCAGGTCGTCTCGCCGACGCCGGTCTTCTTCTCCTACGAGCGCCCGGCGGCCGAGGCCGTACGGGCCGCGAAGGTGTTCAACGACCTGGCGCTGGAGATCTGCGCCTCCGAGCGGCTGGTGCCGTTCTGCCAGGTGCCGCTCCAGGACCCCGACCTGGCCTGCGCCGAGCTGGACCGGTGCCTGGCCTCCGGGCACGCGGGTGTCGAGATCGGCAACCACGTCGGCGACCGCGATCTCGACGACGAGGGAGTCGTCCAGTTCCTCCAGCACTGCGCCTCGGTGGGCGCGCCGGTGTTCGTCCATCCCTGGGACATGGCGGGAGGCCCCCGGCTGGAGCGCTGGATGGCGCAGTGGCTGGTCGGCATGCCCGCCGAGACTCACCTGTCGGTGCTGGCCCTGATCCTGGGCGGCGTCCTCGACCGGGTGCCCGAGACGCTGCGCCTGTGCTTCGCGCACGGCGGCGGCTCGTTCGCCTTCTGGCTCGGCCGGTTCGAGAACGCCTGGCACCGCCGCGCCGACCTGGTCGGGGTCTCGGAGTTTCCCCCGTCGCACTACCTCGACCGGTTCAGCGTGGACTCGGTCGTGTTCGACGAGCGGGCGCTGCGGCTGCTGGTCGACACGATGGGCGAGGACGGGGTCATGCTCGGCTCCGACTTCCCCTACCCGCTGGGCGAGTCGCCGGTGGGCTCGCTGATCCGCCGGGCGGACTTCCTCTCCGACGCCGCCCGCGCCAAGCTGCTCGGCGGCAACGCCATCAGGTTCCTCGGACGCTGACGCCTGATCGCCGGTCCGGAATGCTATGAAATCCGGCATTGACGGCATTATGGGAGGGTTGTTGCCAGTCACCTAACCGGGAGACGACTCTTGGCCATCAGCCGTGCGGAGTGTGTCGCGCTCGACGCCGCCGACCCCCTCAAGCAGATCAGGGACGAGTTCGTCCTGCCCGACGGGACGATCTACCTGGTCGGCAACTCCCTCGGTGCCCCGCCGAAGGCCGCGGCGGCCGCGGTGACGCGGACCGTGGAACAGGAGTGGGGAGGCCGTCTGGTCGGCGCCTGGAACGTCTCCGGCTGGTTCGACCTGCCGCTGACCACGGGCGACAGGATCGCCCCGCTGATCGGCGCGGGCCCCGGCCAGGTGGCGGTGGGCGACAGCACCTCGATCGCCATCGTCAAGGCCGTGTCCGCCGCCCTGGGCCTGCGTCCCGGGCGCCGGGTCGTCGTCTCGGACCTGGCCAACTTCCCCACCGACCGTTACGTGGTCGAAGGGCTGGTCGAGGCGCTGGACGGTTACGAGATCCGCGACGTCACCGGCGTCGAGAACCTCGCCGACGTCCTCTCCGACGATGTCGCGTGCGTGCTGCTGTCGGAGGTGGACTACCGGACGGGGGCCCGCCACGACACGGCGCGGGTCACCGCGTCGGTCCAGGCGGCGGGCGCGCTGATGATCTGGGATCTGTGCCACAGCGCCGGTGCCTACCAGGTGGATGTCTCGGCGGCCGACTTCGCGGTCGGCTGCACCTACAAGTATCTGAACGGCGGTCCGGGCTCCCCGGCCTTCGTCTACGTCCACCCGCGCCACCAGGCCGAGGCGCGGCCCATGCTGACCGGCTGGCACGGCCACGCGGCGCCGTTCGCGTTCGAGCCCGGCTTCCGCCCCGCCGACGGCATCCGGCGCTTCACCGTGAGCACCCCGCACGTGATGTCCTTCGCCCCGCTCAACGCCTCGCTCGACATCTGGGAGCGCGTCGACCTGGCCGCCGTACGGGCCAAGAGCGTGGCGCTGACCTCGATCTTCATCGAGCTCGCCGAGGAGCTCTGCGCGCCGTACGGGCTGAAGCTGGTCTCGCCCCGCGATCCGGAACGCCGGGGCAGCCAGGTCAGCTTCGGCCATCCCGACGGCTACCCGGTCATGCGCGCCCTGATCGACCGGGGCGTCCACGGCGACTTCCGCGCCCCCGACGTCCTCAGGTTCGGCTTCGTGCCGCTCTACATCCGCTTCGCGGACGCCTACGACGCGGCGGTGATCCTGGCCGAGGTGCTGGAGAAGGAGCACTGGCGCGACGACCGCTACAACCACCGCCTCACCGTCACCTGAGAGGGCCCGCCGCCCGGCGGGGCCTCAGCGCCTGCTCAGCCGACGTCCCTTGTACATCGGGTGGTCGGTCTCCCAGTATCTCCAGCCCTCCACCCGCGCGGGGATGCTGGCCACCCCTGCGGCGATCTTGTGCACCCGGCAGCTGTAGACCTCGCGCCACGCGGAGAAGCCCACCCGGTAGCCGAAAACGCGGTACCACATGTTTCCGTACTTGCCGTCGGTGATCTCCTGCACGTATTCGTGGCCGGTCTCGACGATGTATTCCTCGGCGAGAAGCGGGTTGACCATGTTTCGCAACTGGCGGAGTAATTCGTTCCGGTCTATCTCGCCGATTCTTTCCCTTTCTATTTCCATCTCGGCGTACACGCGGTGCTGCCGGGTGACCGAAACCGTCATCGTGCCGCCGGGGCCGTCGATGAAGCGCGTACGGGGAACGAAGAAATTCCTCGGCTTGAAGGAGTGGAATCTGAAGAAGGACCTCGGCTTGCATTTCTTGCGCGCCTGCTCCAGAAGCGTGTGGCGGGGGCCGTCACCGTCCTCGTCATCGCCGCCGTCGTCGGTGTCATTGGTGGAGGTGCTGGTCGACGTGACGGACGAGTCCGAATCGCCGTCATCGTCGGTGTCGCCGTCGGTGTCGGTGTCGGTGTCATCGGGCGAGGTGGTGCTGGTGGAGGTGCTGATCGACGTGACGGACGAGTCCGAGTCGGGGGGCGGATCGTCGAGCGCGGACGCGGCGGGCGAGGACACGGCGACGACAAGGGCCACGGAGAGGGATCCGGTCAGGGCGGACATCGCCGATCCTTTCCTCGGCCGACGCCTCTTCTGCCGTTTACGCATGATCGCGTCACTTGTTTGAGGGTTGGGAGTGAGCATGGAGAGAGCATTCCCTTCGATGCGTGGTCCGTGGCCGCGACCAATCCGCTGACCGGAATACGGCTTTTGCCGGTGCGGTGAGCGACTCGGTGTGACAGTGTTGATGCTTACAGTCACGATTGATGGCCATGTGATGACACGCCGAGACCAGGTCCACTGAACAGGGAAAGGGGCGGTGAAAAGGGGCTAGAGCGATTGCCCGCCGACGTGTGCCGGCCCGTCGCCGTCCTGTGGGGGCGCGTCGAGCCTGGCGACGAGCCTCTTGGGGGCGACGGCGCGATAGCTCTCCTCGACCCAGTCGAGGAGCGCCTCGGTCTCCGGGAGCGCGCCCATCAGGGGGATCGACACCCACCCCGCCTTGCCCAGCCCGTAGCCGGACGGTTTGACGCCCTCGACCGCCAGCGCGTGACCGTTCGACTCCGGCAGCTTCACCCCGACGCTCGGGCTCCATCTCTCGGTCGGCTCTTCGACGCCGAGGAAGAGGAAGATCTTCTTGTTGACCTTGACGACCGTGTCGCCCCAGGGGTGGTCCTCGTAGGCCTCCGGCAGGCGCAGCGCGAACTCGCGCAGCGTCTCGCGGATCTCACGCCAGTTGTCCATGGCGCCCATTGTGAACCTCGGCACCGACGATTCCGACCGACGCTGACCGGCGCCGGCCGGTGCCGGCCGGTGCCGGGCCGAATCCCCCGGGGCCGCCCGGTTCAGGGGCGCGGGATGCTCCGCAGGTTCGCCTTCGCCATGTCGATCATGCGCCCGACCCCGCCGTTGAGCACGATCTTGCTCGCGGCCAGGGCGAACCCCTTCACCTGTGCCCGGCTGATGTTCGGCGGCATGGCCAGCACGTCCGGGTCGGTGACCACGTCCAGGAGGTAGGGGCCGGGGGTCGCGAAGGCCTCGGCCAGGGCCTCCCCTACGTCCGAGGGGTGCTCCACCCGCGACGCCCCGATCCCGGCCGCGGCGGCGATCGCCGCGTAGTCGACGGGAACGTAGTCGGTGCCGAAGTCGGGTAACCCGTCCACCATCATCTCCAGCTTCACCATGCCGAGCGAGGAGTTGTTGAACACCACCGTCTTCACCGGCAGGTCGTGCAGCCGGACGGTGAGAAGCTCCCCGAGGAGCATGCCGAGCCCGCCGTCCCCGGAGAGCGAGACGACCTGCCGGCGCCGGTCCGTGAACTGGGCGCCGATGGCGTGCGGGAGCGCGTTGGCCATGCTCCCGTGCACGAACGAGCCGATCACGCGGCGGCGCCCGTTGGGGCTGACGTAGCGGGCGGCCCAGACGCTGCACATCCCGGTGTCGACGGTGAACACCGCGTCGTCGGAGGCCAGCTCGTCGATCAGGCTCGCGACGTACTCGGGGTGGATCGGGAGGTGGTGCTCGATGTCGTGGGTGTACGCCTCCACGACGTTCTCCAGCGCCTTCAGGTGTTTGTTCAGCATCCTGTCGAGATGGCGGCGGTCCGTCTTCCTGGCGACATGGGGCAGCACCGCGCGGATCGTCGCGCCGACGTCGCCGTGCACGGCCAGCTCCAGCGGGGTTCTGCGGCCCAGCCGTGCCGCGTCGTGGTCGATCTGGACCGTACGCGAGCCCGGCAGGAAGTCGTCGTAGGGGAAGTCGGTCCCGGCCAGCACCACCAGGTCGGCCTCGTGCATCGCCTCGTAGCAGGCGCCGTACCCGAGCAGCCCGCTCATCCCCACGTCGTACGGGTTGTCGTACTGGATCCACTCCTTGCCGCGCAGCGCGTGCCCGACCGGTGCCAGGACGCGCCCGGCCAGCGCCAGGACCTCGTCGCGGGCGTGGCGCGTCCCGGCGCCGCAGAACAGCATCACCTTCTCGGCGCGGTTCAGCGCCGCCGCCAGCTCGGCCACCTGGTCGGGGTGGGGTACGACCGTGCCGGTCCTGGTCAGGAAGTCGTGCTCGCCGGTGGGGCGGGCGGCGGGCAGGTGCGCCACGTCGCCGGGAAGCACCACGACCGAGACGCCGCCGAGGCCGATCGCCTGCTGGACGGCGATACGGAGCACCCGGGGCATCTGCTCGGGCGTGCCGATCACGTCGCAGAAGTGGCTGCACTCCACGAACAGGCGTTCTGGGTGGGTCTCCTGGAAGAAGCCCGTGCCGATCTGCGAGGAGGGGATGTGCGAGGCCAGCGCGAGCACCGGGGCACCGCTGCGGTGGGCGTCATAGAGCCCCTGGACCAGGTGGGTGTTGCCGGGCCCGCAACTGCCCGCGCAGACCGCCAGGCGCCCGGTGACCTGCGCCTCGGCCGCGGCGGCGAACGCCCCGGCCTCCTCGTTGCGCACGGGGATCCACTCGATGTCGCCGGCCTTCCTGACGGCGTCGACCACCGGGTTCAGGCTGTCGCCCACCACCCCGTAGATCCGTTCCACCCCGGCCTGTCGGAGAACCTCGATGAACTGCTCGGCGACGGTCGCCATGGTGCCCCCTCGTGTCTGGCGTCACCGGGGTACCTCACCGTATTTCGCCGAATCACTCCGGGTCGCACGTAGTGACCCAGCGTCACCTTGAGAGGAAGTGCTCGACCAGGTGCCCGGAGACCGCCTCCGGTCGCTCGACGTTCGCCAGATGGGCCGCTCCCGGCAGGACGACCAGCCGGGAGCCGGGGATCCCCTCGGCGATCCGCTCCGCGTGCTCGGGCGGCGTGGCGGGGTCGTCGGCCCCGGCGAGCACGAGCGTGGGCGCCGAGATCAGGGGCAGGTCGGGACGGAGGTCCATGGCTCCAACGGCCTCGCAGCAGGTGACGTACCCCTCGGCGGAGATACCGCCGAGCATCGTCACGTACGGTTCCCGCCCGGAATAGCCGGGGGTGAACCACCGGGCCGTGACCATCCCGGCGATCGACGCGGTGCCCGCCTCGCGAACCATGTTCGCTCGCTCTGTCCAGGAGGCTGGCGTGCCCAGCCTCGCCGACGTGCACAGCAGCGCGAGCCGGTCGATCCGCTCGGGCGCGTGCGCGGCCAGCCACATGCCGACCATGCCGCCGAGCGAGAGTCCCGCGAAGGAGACCCTCGGCAGTTCCAGCAGGTCGAGGAGGTCCAGCACGTCACCGGCCAGGTCGGCGATCGAGGAACTCCCGGTCTCCGGGGGTAGCTCCCGGTTCGCCGGGGGGTGCCCATGGGTCGCCGTGGATCGCTCGTGAGCCGTCGGGAACCGCTCGCGCCCCGCCGCGGACGGTCCGTGGGTCACCGGGGACCCTCCGTGGCCTCGGTGGTCGAAGCGGACGACCCTGAAATGGCCGGTCAGCGCCTCCATCTGCGGGTTCCACATCTCCAGCGTGGTGCCCAGCGAGCCGGCCAGCACGACCGGCGGGGCATCGGCGGGGCCCTCGATCTCGTGATACAGCATTGTTCACCTATCGAACAGAAGTTCTTTATCCGGACACACTGTAGCCCCAGGGATACGTTCTCCAGGGAAGCTGTCCAGGTCCGGCCGGGGGTCTGTCACTTCGCGTGGGCCCTACCTACCATGCGGGCGAGGTAACCGCTCTCGGAAGGGACCAGATGACCGGGCAGAACTCAGCGGCCGCGTCCGACTACGTGTTCGACAACGACGGGGACCACTCGTCCGACCAGCACCGCTACCTCGCTCGGCTTCTCGATCCGCTGACCTTCGAGCGTCTCGCCCTGACCGGTGTCGGCGCCGGCTGGAACTGCCTGGAGGTCGGGGCCGGCGGGGGCAGCGTGGCCCTCTGGCTGGCCGAGCGGGTGGCGCCGGGCGGGCGCGTGCTGGCGACCGACATCAAACCCGGACTGATCCCGTCCAGGCCGGGGCTGACCGTGGCCCGGCACGACATCGTCACCGACCCGCTGCCGGAGGGCGCGTTCGACCTGATCCACGCCCGGCTCGTGCTCAGCCACCTGCCGCGGCGCGGTGAGGTCCTGCGACGCCTGCGCGACGCGCTGCGGCCAGGTGGCTGGCTGCAGCTCGACGAGATCGACATCACCCGCTGGGTGGCGCCGCCCACCCCCGGCGGGCGCGCGGGAGAGGTGTACGGGGCCTATGTCACGGCCATGGCCCGGGTTCTGAGCGCGGCGGGCAGCGATCCGACCTGGGGTGGCTCCGCCGCGCGGGACATGGCGGAGGCGGGCCTGGTCGACGTCGACCAGGTGCGCTGGACCGAGGTGTGGGAGCGAGGTTCCGCCGGGCTCGGCCTCCTGATCAGCAACAGCCACCATCTGCAGGACCGCCTGGTGGAGGCGGGGATGACCTCCGGGCAGCTCCGGGAGGTCCGGGAGGTCATGTCGGCCCCGGGCTTCAGCGCCCCCTCCTTCGAGATCCACTCGATCCTCGCCCGCAGGGCCCGCGACGCCTGAGCGTTCCGCGGAGCCCGTGACGGCGGGCGCTTCGTGAGGTGTGTGACACCTGATCGTTCCGTGGGTCCTGTGACGGCTGACCGTTTCGTGGGCCCTGTGACGGCGGGACTTGTGGCGGCCGAGTGTTCCGCAGGCTTTGTGACAGTTGGGCGTCCTGTGCGGCTTGTGGCATCGAAGGCAGGGTTTACGGATGAGATGTCCAGGTGGTGCTAAGCGGGCGGGCTGAGGGTAGAAGCCGTGGCATGACGATCACGGGTCTCACCGCGCGGATCTCCAGGGCGTGGGCACGTGCTCGTCATCGCCACGGCTGGCTGGACCACCTGGTGCGCGCCGTGGTGCGCTACGACGAGGTGGACGCCGGGCGGCTCTCGGCGGCGCTCACCTACTACTCGTTCTTCGCCGTGTTCGCGCTGGGACTGCTCGGCTTCGCCATCATCGGGCAGGTCCTCGACGACCCGAAGGTGCTGCACACCGTTCAGGACTACCTCTCGGACAACTTCCCCCGCCTGGACGTAGAGGCGCTGCAGAGCGCCAGGGCCACGGCCGGGGTGATCGCCTTCGTCGGCCTGCCCCTCACCGGCCTGTTCTGGATGGACGCCCTGCGCTCGGCGATCAGGGCCATCTGGCGGATCGAGGAGTATCCGGGCCGCTTCATGATGCGCCAGGTCATCGACCTGGCGGTGATGGCGGGCCTGGGACTGCTGCTGTCGGCCTCGCTCGCGGTGGCCTTCGTCGCGGAGACGGTGCTGAACTGGTTGTTCATGCACACGGTGGGTGTCGACGACACGCTGTCGCGATGGCTGCTGTCGGCCGCCGCGTTCGTGATCGGGCTGGCCGTCAACACCCTGCTGGCGATCGCCCTGCTCTGCGCCCCGCCGCGCCTGCGGCTGTCGTTCCGGCGGGTCATCTGGCCCGCTCTGGTCATCACCGCCGGCCTGGAGATCCTCAAGTCCCTGGGCCAGGTCTATCTGGAGATGACCGTGGGCAACCCCGCCTACCATGTCGTCGCCGGTGCCGTCGGGATGCTCGTCTTCCTCAAGATCTTCAACCAGCTGGTCCTCTTCGCGGCGGCCCTCACCGCCACCGGCAACGGCACCATGATCGACCTGGCCGCCCGTCGCGACCGCTCCGACGCCAGGCGCGAGGGCTCCCGGGCCGCGAAGAAGGGTTCCCCGACGACGGGCGACGGCTCCCGGCCCGCCGATGACGGCTCCCGGCTCACCGGCGACGGCTCCTGGCCCGCCGATGACGGCCTTCACTCCACCGGTGATGGCCTTCAGCCCGCCGGTGACGATTCCCGGCCCGCTCGTGACGGTTCCCGGCCCGCCGACGATGGCTCCCGGTCCGCTCGTGACGGTTCCCGGTCCGCCGGAGAGGGTGCCCGCGGGGTGCGTGAGGGCTCCTCTCCGGACGGCTCCCGGGGGCCGGTGGGCGATCCTCCGGCGCCCTCCCTCGCCGTCCCTCACGACCGCCCGTAAGGATCGCCGGACGCCTCGACACGCCGGAGCCGGCGTCTCGTATTTCGGCCATTTACGGACGCTGTGATCTGTGCCACCCTCCATAACAAAGCTCTAGAAGCGGATTCTAGATTTTGGCTACAGGAAGGCCGGCGCATGGTCGACACGCCCACCACCCCACGCCTGAAACTCGGAGCGCCTCGTGGCGGAGAGGTCAACGCCGGGTCCCGCGCCCCTTACGGCTGGGCTCCCCTGGCCGTGCTCTTCGTCGTCGGGCTGGTCGACCGCATCGAGTTCAACCTGCTGTCCGGCGTGCTGCCGGCCATCCAGGCCGAGTGGGGCTTCAGCGACACCGCCGCCGGTTCCATACCGACCGCCTCCGCCCTGGCGGCCGCGCTCGTCGCGCTCCCCGCCGGGTACTTCGCCGACCGCCACAGCCGCACCCGGATCATCGCCGTCGTCGTCTTCTGCTGGGCCCTGGCCACGCTCGGCTCGGGGCTGGCCGCCGGATTCGCGATGTTCTACGCGATGCGCGTCTTCCTCGCCGCGGCCGAGAGCATCGACAATCCGTCGGCCGGCAGCCTTCTGGCCGACTACTACCCCCCGGCCACCCGCGCCCAGGCCTACGGCTGGACCCGCGTGACCGCCTACCTGGGGGGCGTCGGCACCCTGCTCGGCGGCGTGCTCGCGGAGGCGTTCGGCTGGCGCAGCGCTTTTCTGATCATGGTCGTGCCGGGCGTGCTCACCGCACTCCTCGTGTGGCGGCTCCACGAGCCCGTCAGGGGACACCTCGACCGGGTGGTCGCCAACGCGGCTCCCGCCGATCCCGCCGATCCCGGCGTCGGCACCGGTCCCGTTCTCGGCGCCGATTCCGGCCTCGCCACGGCTGAGGCCCCCGCTTCCGGGGCTTCCGCTCCCAAGCCGCCGTTCGCCCGCCAGCTCCGCGAGGTCCTGGCCATCCGCACCCTGCTGGCGGTCTCCATCGGCCTGATGCTGCTCAGCCTGGGCCTGGCCGGGGTCTTCTACTGGCTGCCCTCGCTGCTGGTACGCAACTTCGGCGTCGGCCCCGCCGCGGCGGGTTCGCTGAGCGGCATCATGACCATCGTCGGTGTGGTCTCGGGAACCCTGATCGGCTCGTGGCTCGGCCGGCGCTGGCACGGCACCCGCAAGGGCGGCAGGCTCCTGGCGGGCGGCGGGGGCATCACGGCGGGGTCGGTCGTCCTGGCCGCCGGGCTCACGATGGATTCCCTGGCCACCTTCTGCCTGGTGGTCACGGCCTCCAGCGTGCTGACGTCGATGGCCATCCCCAACATGACCGCCTCGCTCGCCGACGTGATCGGCGCGGCCTCCCGCGGCCTCGGCTTCGCCGTTCTCCAGGTGCTCATCACCGCCGGTGCGGCGTTCGGCCCGCTGATCGTCGGCATCGCCTCCGACAGCAGCGGATCGCTCATCTCCGCCATGTACGTCCTCATCGTGCCCATGGTGGTCGGCGGCCTGCTCACCCTGTCCGCGCGCGGCTTCTTCGAGAGCGACGCGCGGCGGGTCCTGGAGGCCGCCCGCGGGTGACCCCGGCCCGTGGCCGACCCGGCCGCCCGTCACCGGGCGGCCGGGTCGGCCGGGCGCCGATCGGCGGCGGATGGTGACGGAATAATTTCAGTCCGTGGTGACGGCGAGGGGACGCCGGCTCGCTGACGGCACCCGGTGTGAGCTGCGCGATCGCCCGAAACTCCGGTTTTCACGGGGAAGAAGTCGCCCGGTCCACCACGAACATTGATACTCAATCTTCGCTCTGGTGGCTTGAAGCTCGATATGTCCCATGGGCATAGTGTGTCGAATCACACACGCACCAGTCGCGGCGTGCGACCGCGGGGGCCGCTCTCCCCGCGGCTGCCGGCCACGCGCAGGAACCGCGGATTGGACAAGTCGAATGAGTTCCCCCCCTCCGATCCGCTCGAAGATCCTCCGGATCCTCCTCCTTCCCGTGCTCTCACTGATCGTCCTTTGGGCGTTCATCGCCTACTCGACCATCGCGCAGGTCGCCGGCATCGCCCAGACGCAGAACCGCTGGCAGGTGATCGGGGCGCCGATCAGGCAGCTGATCGTCGAGGTCCAGCGGGAGCGCCAGTTCTCCGCCGAGGCGGCCGGCGCCACCGCCCAGAACAGGATGCTCTCCGAGCAGCGGCGGGTCACGAACAGCAAGCTGGACCTGGTACGCCAGGCGATCGCGTCCGCCGAGGCCTACGAGCCCGACAACGCCCCGACGGACGTGCGGGCGCTGCTGGCGGCCATGGACGGGCTCATCCAGGTGCGCACCTTCGCCGACAGCGATGCGATAACCCCCATCCAGGTGACCGACGGCTACAACGAGTTCATCAGCGCCGCCAACCGGCAGTTCGGTGACTCCACCGCGATCGCCGACCTGTCGTCCTTCCGCAACGTCCGCGGCATGGGCGCCTACAGCACCACCAACGAGTTCGCGGGCAGGGAACACGCCGTGCTCACCGCCGCGATGAGGCGTGGCGAGATGACGCCCGCCGAGCACGCCGCCTTCGTCTCGGCGATGACCAGCCGGAGGAACTACCTGGTCTACGCGGAGCGGGACATGAGTCCCGACCTGCGGGCAGAGCACGACACGCTCCTGCAGAGCCCCGCCTACCTGCGGTTCAAGGCCGGCGAGGACAGGATCTTCTCGTGGAACCTCATCGGCAAACCCCCGCTGGACGCCGGCGAGTGGAAGCGTGACGCCGAGGCCGTTCTCGGCGCCGTCAACAAGCAGAGCGCGCAGGAGCTGGCCCGCTCCACGGCCAGGGGCGACACGCTCAAGAACGGCGCCTACCTGCGGGTCGGGCTGATTCTGGGGCTGGGCCTGCTCGCGATCATCCTCTCGATCCTGGCGTCCTACCGGTTCGGCCGCTCCCTGATCGCCGAGCTGAAGCGGCTCCAGGCGTCGGCCGTGGAACTGGCCGAGGAGCGGTTGCCCCGGCTGGTCGAGCGGCTGCGCAGGGGCGACGACGTGGACCCGGCGACCGAGGCTCCCGAGCTGGCCCCGGCGGACACCGCCGAGGTCGACCGGGTCGTGAACGCCTTCTCCGCCGTGCGGCGTACCGCCGTGGAGGCCGCGGTCGGCCAGGCGACGCTCCGCAAGGGCGTCGGCATGGTCTTCCTGAACCTCGCCTGGCGCAACCAGGCGCTGCTCCACCGCCAGCTCACGCTCCTCGACGTGATGGAGCGCCGCGTCGAGGAGCCGGAGATCCTGGAGGATCTCTTCAAGCTCGACCACCTGACCACCCGCATGCGGCGGCACGCGGAGAACCTGATCATCCTGTCCGACGCGGCCCCGGCCCGCAGGTGGCGCGACCCGGTGCCGATCTTCGACGTGGTGCGCAGCGCCGTGCTGGAGGTCGAGGACTACACCCGCGTCACCGTGCTTCCCATGCCGCAGGCGCCGCTGCTGGTCGGCGCCGCCGTCACCGACGTGATCCACCTGATCGCCGAGCTGGTGGAGAACGCCACCATCTTCTCGCCGCCGAACACCATGGTCCACGTACGGAGCATGGTCGCGGCCAACGGCTTCGCGCTGGAGGTCGAGGACCGGGGCCTGGGACTGAGCCAGGCCAGCCTCGACGAGCTCAACGCCAAGCTCGCCGATCCGCCGGAGTTCGACCTGGCCGACAGCGACCGGCTCGGCCTGTTCGTCGTGGCCAGGCTCGCCGCCCGGCACGGGATCAAGGTCGTGCTGCGCCCCTCGCCGTACGACGGCACCACCGCGATCGTGTTGCTGCCGCAGAACCTGCTCGCCCCCTGCGCGTCGCTGGCCGCCGAGACCACGCCGCAGCGGGCGCGCCAGGGAGGCGCGCACGCGGGCGGGCCCGTACGGGCGCTGAGCGCGGCACCGGAGGACTGGCCCAAGGTCCTTTCCGGTACGCAGGAGCCCGAGGTGACCCGCGTTCCCGAGACCACGTCGAGCTGGTTCCCCTCCCAGCAACGGCGCGAGGCTCCCGCGTCCCCGACGCCCGTGCGACGGGCCGTGTCCGTACCGGACACGGACGACGATCTGGACGGGCTGCCGATGCGGGTGCGGCAGGCTAATCTGGCCCCCCAGCTCCGCCAGGTACGTTCCCCCGAGCAGCGCGACACCACCGCGCGCACTCCCGAGGAGCTCTCAAACCTCATGTCCTCCATGCAGCGAGGCTGGCAGCAAGGTCGCAGCCAGGCCGAGCAGGAAATGGACGTGTGGAAGCGAAAGGATGGCCACTCCGATGCCCGACCCCAGATCTGAACTGAGCTGGTTGCTCGACGACCTGACCCAGCGGGTCACCGGTATCCGGCACGCCATCGTGCTGTCCGCCGACGGCCTGGCGATGGGCGGCTCCCGGGAACTGACCCGGGAGGACGCCGAGCACCTGTCCGCCATCTCGGCGGGAAGCCACAGCCTCGCACTGGGCGCGGGGCGGCACTTCGGCCTCGGCGGCGTGCGGCAGACCATCATCGAGATGGAGGGGGGCTTCCTGTTCGTCACCGCGGCGGGGCAGGGAGCCAGACTGGCCGTACTGGCCGCGGGCGACGCCGAACTGGGCATGGTGACCTACGAGATGGCGCTGCTGGTCAAGCGTGTCGGCGAGCACCTGTCCGCGCAGCCGAGGGGAGCTGCCCCAGCGCCCGTCTGGAACGGTGTGAGGACGTGACGGGTGAGGATCCCGGGCCCCTGGTCAGGCTCTTCGGGGTGACCGGCGGCCGGGCGCGCCCGGTCGGGGAGAGCTTTGACCTGGTGGCCATCGTCACGACCGTCGAGATGCCCTTCGAGCCGGTCGGGCTGGTGCCCGAGCATCTCGACGTGCTGTCCGCGTGCCGCCGGCCCACCCCCGTGGCGGACGTCGCCGCACACCTCAAACTGCCGCTCAACATCACCCGCGTACTCCTCAGCGAGCTGCGACGCGAGGGCCTGATCACCATCGACAGGCCCCGCCCGATGGGGAAGACGATCGACGAACGCATCTACAGGGAAGTGCTGCATGGAATACGCGGCCTCTGAGCCGGGAATGACCCCGGTCGACAGCCCGGCCATGGCCATCAAGATCCTTGTCGCCGGTGGTTTCGGGGTCGGCAAGACGACCATGGTCGGCACGATCAGCGAGATCAGGCCCCTGCATACCGAGGAGCTGCTGAGCGAGCGCGGCCTCTACGTGGACGACACCGCGGGCGTGGAGTCCAAGATCACCACAACCGTCGCGCTGGACTTCGGCCGGATCACCATCCGCGACGGGCTCTGGCTCTACCTGTTCGGCACCCCGGGCCAGGACCGGTTCTGGTTCATGTGGGACGAGCTGTCGGTCGGCGCCCTCGGCGCGGTCGTGCTCGCCGACACCCGCCGCCTGCAGGACTGCTTTCCCGCCGTGGACTACTTCGAGCAGCGAGGGCTCCCGTTCGTCGTGGCGGTCAACTGCTTCGACGGCGCGCGGCGGCACGACCCGATCAAGGTACGGCGGGCGCTGGGCCTGGACGGCGTGGCCCCGATCATCCTCTGCGACGTGCGCAAGCGCGATTCGGTCAAGGAAGTGCTGACCACGCTGGTCACCTACTCGGCGGGAGGTGCCTTCCAGGCGGCTCACGCGGGCGCCTGACGCCCGCGTCTCCCGCCTTCTTCGCCTTCCGCGCCTTCTTCGCCGAGCCCGCCGGTGCCGCGGGCCGGGTTTTCCGGGACTCCTTCGCTCCCCGCGTCGCGTCTCCTGTCGCGCTCTCCCAGAAGCCGCGCGGTCTCCTCGGAGACCTCGGTGGCCAGTACGGCCGACACGACGTCGATCAGGTGGCTGGTGAAGAGCCGGTCGTCCTTGCCCTCGGGTCCGGCGGCGCGGCGGGCCAGCTCCACGTACGTCACCCGGATCGCCATGAAGCGCTGGTGCAGCCGGCGCAGGGCGACCTCGGAGAGCAGCGGGGCCACGAGCTCGCGCCACCGGTTGATGCTCTGCCCCGGATCCGTGCTCCGCAGGGCGGGAAGGCTCGCACGGTGGACGAGCTGCTCCATGATCCGCAGGTAGTACCGGCCGCCGTCGGGGTCGGCCAGCTTGGCGGCCATCGGCCGTACCAGCGCGGCGGCGAGTGCGCGGCGGGCCTCGGCCTCCGGCAGGTCGCCCCGGGACTCGTACTCGTCGAGCAGCTGGTGGCGGCGCGCCTCGATCTCGGGATGGTGCTTGGCGAGCACCGCGCCCAGCAGGCCCGCGCGGTCCCCGAAGTGGTACTGCAGCGCCGTCGAGTTGCGCTGCCCGGCGGCGGTGTTGATCTCGCGGAGCGACACGCCGTCGATCCCGCGCTCGGCGAACAGCCGTTCGGCCGTCGCGACCAGGCGTCTGCCGGTCGCTTCCGGGTTAGGGGGCATGCGTGCTCCTGTCTTGCCGGTGGATGTGCTCTAGGGTATTAATGCATGTGTATCAAATCATGAAGCAGTCGCATCAAAGGTCGCGGCACACGGCGAGGAGTCCCCGCCCGGCGGCCCTTCGGACCTGTCAGAGCCGCTAAGGGGAGGACCCCATGGCCATCGACTTCACCCTCGCCCCCGAGCACGAGGAGATCCGCCGCCGCGTGCGGGCCTTCGTCCAGGAGACCATCGTCCCGGCCGTCAGCGGCTTCGACGACGAGGAGAAGGTGACCACGCGCGACGAGTACATCCGCGTCATCTTCGAGCTGCGCGAGAAGGCACGGGCCGAGGGGCTGTGGCTGCCGCACATGCCCAAGGAGTGGGGCGGCATGGGCCTCGGCCACGTCGAGCTGGCCATGGTGCAGTCCGAGGCGGCCAAGACCCGGCTCGGGCCGTGGGTCCTCAACTGCTCGGCGCCCGACGAGGGCAACATGCACACGCTGCTGCACTGGGGGACCGACGAGCAGAAGGAGAGGTATCTCAAACCACTGCTCAAGGGCCACAAGATGTCGTGCTTCGCGATGACCGAGCCGGAGGTGGCCGGTTCCGATCCCACGCTCATCCGCACCCACGCCGTCAAGGACGGCGAGGAGTGGGTCGTCAACGGCCACAAGTGGTTCATCTCCAACGCCCGCCGTTCGAGCTTCGCCATCCTCATCGCCAAGACCGAGCTCGACGTGCCCGAGGGCTCGCGCGGCGGCAACACGGCCTTCCTCGTCGACCTCCCGCAGGAGGGGTGGAACGACGTCCGCGAGGTCGAGACGATGCACGGCTCCACCGGCCACAGCGAGATCGTCATCACCGACCTGCGCCTGCACGACAGCCAGATCCTCGGCGGGCGCGGCAACGGCCACCGGCTCGGCCAGTATCGCCTGGGCCCGGCGCGGCTGGCGCACTGCATGCGCTGGATCTCCCAGGCCGAGACGGCGCTCGACATGATGGTCGATCGCGCGCTCAACCGCTACAGCCACGGATCGCTGCTGGCGGAGAAGCAGGGCATCCAGTGGCTGATCGCCGACTCGGCCATGGAGCTGTACCAGTGCAAGCTGATGGTCCTGCACGCCGCCTCGAAGATCGACAAGGGCGAGGACTTCCGGACCGAGGTCTCGATGGCGAAGCACTTCGTGGCCAACAGCCTCAACCGGATCGTCGACCGGGCGATCCAGGTGCACGGCGCGCTCGGCTACTCGACCGACACCCCGCTGGCCAAGATGCTCCAGCACGCCCGCTGGGCCCGCTTCGCGGACGGGGCCGACGAGATTCACCAGATGCGCATCGCCGAGCGTACGATCGCGGCGTACCGGAGTACGGGCTCGACCAACGCCGCCACCGGAGGGCTGCCGCTGTGAGTACGGATAAAACGGGCGGGTTCACCGGAGAGAGCGGCGGCGGGCTGCTCAGCGGCCTGGGGATCCAGGGGAGCCGGGAGAGCGTGGCCGAGACGTTCAACGTGGTCCGCGCCGACGAGCTGGAAGGCAGGGTCGCCCTCGTCACCGGCGGCGGCAACGGCATCGGCGCGGGTGTGGCCCGGCGCCTGGCGGAGGGCGGGGCCCGTCTCGTCCTCGCCGACATCGACGACGTCGCGGGCGGGAAGCTCGCCGACGAGCTGGGCGCGACGTACGTCCACTGCGACGTGTCACGGCTGGAGGACAACGAGGCGGCGGTGGCGACCGCGGTCGAACGGTACGGCAGGCTCGACCTCGCCTTCCTCAACGCGGGCATCGCCTCGGGTTTCGGGCTGGGCGAGGACTTCGACGTCCGGCGCTACCGCCTGGCGATGGGCGTCAACCTCGACGGCGTCGTCTTCGGGATGCACGCCGCGATCCCGGCCCTGCGGGCCGCGGGGGGCGGCACGATCGTGGCGACCGCGAGCATGGCGGGCATCGTCGGCATCCCGTCCGACCCCGTCTACGCCGCCAACAAGCACGCCGTCGTCGGCCTCGTCCGCTCGCTCGGCGAGGACCTCCGGCCGCACGGCATCAAGGTGCAGGGTCTCTGCCCGTCGTTCGCCGACACCGCGATCCTCGGCGAGGGCAGGGCGGTGCTGGAGGAGTTCGGCTTCCCGATCCTGGACGTCTCGTCCGTCGTCGACACCTTCGTCCGGCTGCTCGACAGCGACGGCACCGGCGAGTGCTGGTTCGTCATCCCGGGCCGCGAGAGCGAGCCCTTCGCCTTCCGCCGCGCCCCGGGCCCGCGAGCCTGATCGTCATCGTGGCTTCGAGGAAGCCGCTGTAGCCGCATTATTCGTCCGGGCCGCGCGGTGGCACCAGTGACACCGTGTCATACGTTCACCCAAGAAATGTCATGGCCAGGTCATGACGTGGTCGCACTGCCCGGTGAGCGCGGTGGCTGCTGAGATCGATGGCATGCCCTCGACACCCGTCATCGACGTTGAACGTCTGAATCTCACCTACGGCGACTTCCACGCCGTGAAGGACCTGTCCTTCCAGGTACGGCCCGGAGAGCTCTACGCGCTGCTCGGCACGAACGGGGCGGGGAAGACCTCGACCCTGGAGATCGTCGAAGGCCACCGCAGGGCCACCTCGGGCACCGTGCGGGTCTTCGGGCAGAGCCCACACGACCGGCACGCCGTACGGCCCAGGATGGGCATCATGCTGCAGGACAGCGGGTTCTCCCCGGACCTGACGGTAAAGGAGTCGGTCCGGCTGATCGGAGGACTCACCCGGCGCACGGACACGGTCGAACGCGTGCTCGGCGTCGTGAATCTCACCCGCAAGGCCGGCACCAAGGTGGCCCAGCTCTCCGGCGGCGAGAAACGACGGCTGGACTTCGCCACCGCCGTGTACGGAACGCCTGAGCTGATCTTCCTGGACGAGCCCACCACCGGCCTGGACATCCAGTCCCGAGACGATCTGTGGAACACCGTGGAGAGACTGCGCGAAGACGGCTCCACCATCGTTCTCACCACGCACTACCTGGAAGAGGCGCAGCAGCACGCCGACCGCATCGGCCTCATGCACAAAGGCGCCCTCCACCGGGAGGGGACCGTCTCCGAACTGACGCGGACCCTGCCCTCCACCATCCGCTTCTCCCTGCCGGCCCCCGCCCCCGCCCTGCCGCTGGCGGCCACGCGCGACGGCGACGGAACGTTCCTCGTCGAGACCTTCGGCCTGCAGAAGGACCTGTACACCCTGCTCGGCTGGGCGCAGGAGCACTCGGTGGAGCTTCGGGAACTCCAGGCCGGACCGACCCGGCTCGACGACGTCTTCCGCGCCATCGGCAGCGACTAGCCCCCCGGAGCCTTCCCAAGTCCTCCCGAGCCTTCCCGAGCCTTCCAAGAAAGGGGCCTTCGCCATGCTCTCGATCGCTCTCAGCGAGCTGATCCAGATCTTCCGGAACCGGCTGGTCCTGGTCACCAGCATCGTCATGCCCGCGGTGGTCAGCGCGTTCTTCATCTACCGGCACGAGGTCTTCGCGGCCCTGGGCAGCCTCGGGTACATCGCGGCGATAACGATGTTCACCGTGGGGGCGTTCGGGCTCTACACCACCGCGGTGACCACCCTGGCCGCACGCCGGCAGAACCTCTTCCTCAAGCGGCTGCGCTCCACCGCGGCGGGCGACACCGGCATCCTCTCCGGGCTGCTCCTCCCGATCACCGTCATCTCGCTGGTCCAGGTGGTCGTGATCATGACCGTACTGGCCATGGTCACGAGCGAGCCGGACAACGTCCCCCTCCTGGTGGCGGCCGTCCTCTCGATGATCATCATGATGCTCGGCCTGGGACTGGCCACGGCGGGACTGACGAACTCCCCCGAACACGCCCAGGTGACCACGCTGCCCGTCAGTCTCGGCACCATCGCCGTGGCCAGCTGGGTGGGAATCACCGGCACCGAGGAACTCACCCTGCTCAAACGGCTGCTTCCCGGCGGCTCGGCCACCGAACTGGCCGTCAACGCCTGGAACGGCGGCGTTCCCGTCACCGACTCCCTGATCCTCCTGGCGCCGACGCTGAGCTGGGTCGTCGTCGCCGTCGCGCTGGCCTCCCGGATCTTCCGCTGGGAACCGCGCCGATGACGACTTTCGGCGTCGTTGATCCCGGCGGGAGAGAGCCACCCATGCGAGACCACTGCGCGACACCGCCTACCGTGGAAATGGCCGATGTGCACAGCCGCGGTCCGACCGCCCGGTGACCAGGTGAGGACCGATGAGCCCGACAGACGCGGTGTCCCAGGGCACCGAGCCCGCGCGGGGACGGTTACGCAGGCTCAACCTCACCCTGTTCCTCCCGCTGCTCGTCACCGTCGGGGTGCTGCTGGTGGTGCAGGACGCCCGGTCCTGGTGGGAAGCCCTCGTCATGGGCGCGGGCGTGGTGGCGGCCCTGGTGGCCTTCGTGCGGTGGGCGGCGGGCGACATCCTGCGCGTCGCGCTTCCCTGCCTGATCGTCACCGCGGCCGTGTGGCCCTTCTCCGTACTGGCGGCCGACGGCAACATGGCGTTCTACGGCCTCTCGATCGTGGGCTCCCACGTCATCCCCCAGCTGCCGCGCCACCGGGTCGCGGCAGCCCTTGGGCTGGTCGCCTACATCGCCGCGGTGGGTGCGGCGAGGCTGCTGATCACCCAGGGAGACGTCTCCACTGTTCTGATCGAGTACGTCATCATTCCCGCGGGCTCCACCGCGGTACTGATCGGCTTCATGTTCCCCAACAAGCGGTTCTACGGCCTCATCGCGGAGCTGGAGGAGGCACGAGAGCGCGAAGCGGAACTGGCCGTCATCCGCGAACGCGTCCGGTTCGCCAGCGACCTGCACGACATCCAGGGCCACACCCTGCACGTGGTGAAGCTGAAGATCGCGCTGGCCCGGAAACTGGTGCGCAGCGACGCCGAACGGGCGGAGCAGGAACTCCGCGAGGTGCACGCCCTGGTCAGCGACACCATCAACCAGACCAAGGAACTCGCCTACGCCCAGCGGCGGCTCAACCTCTCGGCGGAGCTGGAGAACGCGAAGAACCTTTTCGAAGCCGCGGGCATCCACGTACGCGTCGATCGTGAGGCCGAGGTCGACGCCCGCACGGGCGAACTGCTCGGCCAGGTCCTGCGGGAGACGACGACCAACATCCTGCGGCACGCGCAGGCCGAGCAGGTGCGTGTCACCCTGTCGGAGTCGGGCATCGCCATCGTCAACGACGGCGTTCCGGACGCCCCGCTTCCCGCACTCCGGGGGCTCGCCACCCTCAGGGAACGAGTGGCGACCAACGGAGGCGAACTGACGGTGGAGCAGAAAGACGGACGTTTCCTGACGGCTGCGACATTCCCGAATGGCCGTTCGGACGCCGCTCTCTAAAGCGTGGAAGGACGACCGATATGACCACCGTGGTGCTCGCCGACGACGAGGCCCTCCTTCGCAAAGCGCTGGCGGCGTTGCTCCCCCTCGAAGGCGACATCACCGTACTCGCCGAAGCGGAAGAGGGCGAGGCGGCCGTCCAGGCCACACTGCGACACCGGCCCGACGTGCTCGTCATCGACCTGGAGATGCCCGGTGTGGACGGACTCGGCGCGGTCGCGGAGATCCGCCGTACGCGGCCGGACCAGGTGATCCTCATGCTGACCCGCCACGCCAGGCCCGGCGTGCTGCGCAGGGCGCTCAAGCTCGGCGTCCAGGGCTTCGTCAGCAAGTCCGCGGAACCGGCACACATCGTTTCCGTCATCAAAACCCTGCACGAGGGCAGGCGATGGATCGACCCGGACGTCTCCGCCCTCGCCGTCATCGACGACTGCCCGCTCACCGACCGCGAGATCGACGTGCTGCGAGCGACCGGCGAAGGTTACTCGGTCGCCGACATCGCCACCCGGCTCCACCTGGCAGAGGGCACGGTGCGCAACTACCTCTCGAACGCGATGCAGAAGACCCAGACCCGGACCCGGCACGAAGCGGCGCGGTACGCGCGTGAACACGACTGGCTGTGACCCCTCGCGGGGGTGATCTCGCGGGGGTGACGAGGACCTCACGGTAGAGGCCCAGGTGCCGCGTTCCTCCTCCGCGTGGCGGACATCACACAATGTGAGCATGATGAATACTGAACGTCATGCGTGTCGACTTCGACCCTGAGGCCATGGGCGGGGCGGCTTTCTTCCGGTTCATGACCTCGGTCGTCGTTCCGCGTCCGATCGCGTGGGTCTCCACTGTCACACCCGACGGAGCCGTGGAGAATCTCGCTCCGCACTCCTTTTTCAGCATCGCCAGTACCGATCCGCCGATCGTGCAGTTCACCTCGATCGGCCGCAAGGATTCCCTGCGAAATGTCGAGGACACCGGAGAGTTCGTCGTCAACCTCTCGTCCGAACCGCTGCTGCACCTGATCAACGCCACCGCCACCGATTTCCCTCGGACCGTCAGCGAATTCGACTTCGCGGGAATCGACCGCGAAGCCAGCCGTCATGTGCGGCCGCCCCGGGTGGCCGCCTCTCCCGTCGTCCTGGAGTGCCGTTCGCACACCACTCTGCGCATGGGCAACTCCACCCTGGTTTTCGGCAGGGTCTTCCTCGCGGCGGTGCACAAGGACTACATCGTCAACGGCCGGCCTGATGCCAGGCGACTGCGCCCGTTGACCAAGCTCGGCAGCGACGAGTGGGGAACGCTGGGCGAGATCCTGCACCTGAACCGCATTCCTTACGAGGAGCCGCAGGCCGAATGACTCGGTGGGCCCCGCTGTGCTGAACCGGCGCACACCGTCGACGAGGGAAGAGCGTCAGCTCGTCGATGTCCATGGGGTGAGGATGGTCGTCAACGGTTCACCGAGTGGCAGATTTGCCGAGGTGGGTGTGGCAGTTCCGCCGTAAGATCCGTGGCGGATCGGCCGTAAAGATCGTGGCGGATTCGCCGGACTTTCAGGGTCTGTCTGGCCAGGGGTGAGTTTGGACGCGGACGTCGAGGTTCGCCTGAAGCCACGGGCTCCCCTGCTTGAGTTGAAGCCCCAACGCCGACGGGAAACGCATCGTCATGTTGCAGTACCTCGTGGGTCACCGCAGCGTTGGTGGCGTCAGCGTCAAGCCAGGTGACCCGTTCGAGCGGGCTCCTGTCAGGCGGGTCTGATTCCCGCCCAGGAGTAGGGGCCGACCGCTCGGTCATCGATGGGTGAACTTCTCGGCCATTTGCTACTTCGAGTAGTAAACTAGCGGCATGAGTACGCCTGAGCGGGAGTTCGCCCCGGGGGATGGTCCGGCGGCCAAGGTCAGTGTCTCTCTGCGTGCGGGGAACATCCGGGCGGTCCGGGAACGCGTCGGAGCGCGCGGGTTCTCCGCCTATGTCGATGCCGCGGTCGAACGTCAGATCGAGCGGGATCTCCTGGAGGAGGCGCTTCAGGCGAACGAGGCCGCCTGCGGGCCGATTCCGCAGGGATTGCGCGATGAGGCGGCGGAGCTGTTTCGCAGCGTGAAGTCCGCACCCGAGCTCCAGGAAGAGGGCGGATGGCGCGCGCACGAAGCAAGTTGAGCGCGGGCACCGTGGTCCTCGACTGCGAAGGCCTGGTCAGGTGGTGCGAGGCCGATCAGAGGGTGACCGCGATCGTCCGTGGAGCTCAGGACAACGACTTCCGGGTCGTCGTCAGCGCGATGACGCCGATCGAGGCTCAGGACGTCCGGGTGAAAAGTGATCGTCTCAAACGGCATCTGTCCCGGCTGAAGGTCGAGCCGGTGACCGAGGACATCTGTGCGCGGGCGATCGAGCTTCTGCGTGATGCCCGGCTGCATGGCCACAAGTACGCCATTGATGCCGTGGTGGCTGCCACTGCCCTGCGCGCGGTCAGGCCGGTGATCGTCCTCACCTCCGACGAGGACGACATGGACAAGCTCTGTGGAAAAACCATCAAGGTCATCGGAGTCTGAGGCTCACCGGCCACTTGGCAGTGCCCCCAGCGCGGGGGAATCTGCGGTGAGGGAAGCAAGATCGCCGCCGCTTCATCGTGGATGGAAGCGCCCAGCCTGGATCATCCGCGGCAACGGAGACGGACGCTGCCTGCCTCACGCGCGATAGGAGCAGTTGCCCGCAGTCGCTGCCTCCGACGTCGTCGGCAACTGAGAGCAACGAGCGATCAACGGCGGAGCCCGCCACGGCGGTGCCCTCGTCAGAGGTGGCGAGGGCACCGTTCCCACCGGGGATGGACACAGGCCGGACCGTTCACCGGCCCCTTGTCACGAAGGCAGGCCGAGCTTGCCGGCGAGTGCCTCCAGTAGCTCGACCTGGCCGTCCGGATCGACGGGCTTGAGGTTGAGGGTGATGTGCATTTCCTCGGCGCCGGCCTTCGCGGCGCGGTCGAGGTCGTTCAGCACGGCGTCCGTGAACGTGGCGGGCGTGATCGGGGTGCCGGGGTAGGCCTGGATCGTGTTCACCACGACCGTGCCGGTGCCGCCCGCGTCCCGATACCACCGGATCCTGGTCAGGGTCTCGTCCCAGTCCAGGGCCACGGTGATGAAGCCGTCACCGATGCGCGCCGCCCGTTCGACGGTGTGCCGGGTCAGCGCGCCGATGAAGAGCGGGATGGTGGCCCCGAACGGCTTCGGCCCGACCAGGGACGGCGGGATGTCGTAGTACCGGCCGTGATGCTCGACGGGGTCGGGGCCCCAGCAGGCCCGCATCGCGGCCACGTGCTCGGCGAACCCGGCACCCCTGCGGGAGGCGGGCACTCCCGCCGCGACGAACTCCTCGGGAATGTAGTACGGCGGCTCCATCGTGCCGCCGCCCTGGCCGATGCCGGCGTCGAGGCGGCCCCGGGACAGCCGGTCGAGCGTGGCCAGTCTGCGGGCGAGGACGATGGGCGGCTGGAAGATCGAGTTCACGATCCCGGTGCTCACCCGGATCCGCTCCGTGTGGGCGGCGGCCCAGGTCAGCATCTCCAGCGAGTCCCATACATGGGACTCGGGCAGGCCGGCGTCGTTGGTCCAGTCCGGCCCGACGGGCATGAGCAGCCGCTCGCTGACGGACACGGCGTGGAAGCCGAGCCGCTCGGTCGCCCGCGCCACGGTGACGAGGGCGTCGGGACCGGCGTGCGGCCCGAAGTGCGGCAGGCTGACGCCGATGCGCGGAAGGCTCATCTTCATTCTCCGATGGTCGTTGGGACGCGTCCTTCGATGAGTGGTCGGAGCGGTCGCGAGAATCTTGCGGTCTTTCCCGGATGGGATGTCAAGATCGCGGCACGGTCGCCCTCGGACGCCACCGAAGTTGACCGGACCGGGGGGCGATGTTTAGCCAGGCATAGGCCATGCACACCATTCGGTGGGAATGGCCTCACGTTGAGGGAAAAGTCCCGCTCATACCGAGCGAGTTCTTCCTGTCCGGCCTGGCATGCCCGCCGCGAGCGAGCGGGCGGGTCGTGATGCGAGGTCATCAAGAGAACCGGGAGAGTGCCGTGTCCCATCACCTTGACTCACCGGGCGCCCGGCGGGACGTCCGCCTGGACATCACCGACCTGTACGTCTTCCGCGGCGAGACGGGCACCGTGTTCGTGATGGACGTCTGCCCCTCCATCGCCGGTGAGGACGCTCCCAGGGGCTTCCACTCCGAGGCCACGTACGAATTCAAGATCGACGGCAATGGCGACAACGTCGAGGACCTCACCTATCGCCTCACCTTCGGTGAGCGCGACGCGGAGGGAAACCAGAACGTGGAGCTGCGCCGCCTCGCTGGCGCGGACGCTCGCGACGCCGACGCGTCCGGTGCCGTGATCGCCCGGGGAGCCACCGGCCGGCAGATCAGCTCCGACGGAGGCCTGCGGCTGTGGGCCGGCGAGGCGAGCGATCCCTTCTGGATCGAACCCGGCATCCTCGCGGCGATCGGCAGGGCCTTCGCGGACGGCGCCAGGGCCGACCTGTCCTCATGGGATCCAACGGGCGCGAGGAACCTGTTCGCCGAGAACAAGGTGTACGCCATCGTGCTCGAAGTCCCCGACGGCCACCTGCTTCCCGTCGCCGGTGACGACCGGCGCGTCAACGTGTGGGCCCTCACCAGCCTGGCCACCGACGCCGGTGGCCGGCGTGCCGTCAACCGCGCCGGTCATCCCATGGTCCACCCGCTCTTCACCCAGCACGACGGGGATCTCGGCGACCGGCTCAACGTCACCCGGCCCGCCGACGACCCCCAGAACTTCGGCAAGGTCGTCGCCGACATGGTCGCCGGAGTCGTCGGCGCCTACGGCACCGCCGAGGACCCGCACGCGTACGGCAGGTCGGTCGCCGAGAGGCTCTTCCCCAACGTGCTGCCCTACACCGTCGGAACCCCGGCGGTTTACGGCTTCGACCAGTGGAACGGCCGCTCGCTCACCGACAACGCGCCGGACGTGATGTTCTCCCTCGCCACCAACACCGCGTTCACGATCGGCCTGACCAGGGACTCCGTCCCCGCCAAGCCGACCCGGACCTTCCCCTACGTCCCGCCGGTCCCTGATCACGCGTGCGCCGCCGGGCCCCGAGGGCCGCCGCCTGGGACCACGGGCGGGGGGCGAGGCGCGCTCGCCCCCCGGCTCTGGACGGGGAACCGGTCCTGGTCGCTCACCGGCACCCCTGGACCGCCCTGGTCGCCACCGGGCCCTCTAGGCCGGGGAACCGTCCGGGTCGCTCACCGAGATGGCGCCCGATGGGCACAGCTGCCGGGCCCGGCGGGTGGCGGCGTGCAGCTCGGGCGGGGGCGTCTCGTCGAGGAGCACGACGAGGCCCTCGTCCTCGCTCTGGTCGAAGACCTCGGGTGCGGTGAGCGCGCACATGCCCGCTCCGATGCACCGCTCGACGTCCGTGGTGACCTTCATTTCGTCTCCTACCATCTGACCGGCAGCTCCCGTACACCGTAGATGGACATTGTGTCGCGCATGGGGACCTCCGTCGCCGGTACGGCGAGGCGCAGGCCGGGGAAGCGGTCGAACAGCATCGGGAACGCGGTGCGCATCTCCACGCGGGCGAGCTGCTGGCCGAGGCACTGGTGCAGCCCGTGCCCGAACGACAGGTGCCCGGTCGCGGGGTTGGTGATGTCCAGCCGGTCGGGGTCGGAGAAGCGCGCGGGGTCGCGGTTGGCGGCCGGGATCGAGAGGGCCACCGGGTCTCCCGCCTTGATGAGCTGTCCCTCCACCTCGACGTCCTCCAGGGCCGCGCGGAGCGGGCCGACATGGATGATCCCGAGGTAGCGCAGCAGTTCCTCGACCGTGTTGTCGATCAGCGAGGGGTCGGCGCGCAGCGCGGCGAGCTGGTCGGGGTGCTGGAGCAGGGCGAACGTGCCGAGGCTGAGCATGTTCGCCGTCGTCTCGTGCCCGGCGGCGAGCAGCAGGAACCCGACGTTGCTCAGCTCCTCGTCGGTCAGCTCGCCGCCCGCGACCAGCCCGCTGAGCAGGTCGTCGGCCGGGTCGGCCCGCTTGGCCTCGATGAGCCGGATGAAGAACGTGCTGAAGCGGGCGATCGTCGCGCGGATGTCCTCGATGGAGGACTCCAGGTTCAGCAGCACCGCGGTGGATCGCTGGAACTCGTCGCGGTCGGCGTACGGGACGCCGAGCAGCTCGCAGATCACCAGCGAGGGGATGGGCAGCGCGAACTCCCGCACCAGGTCCTGGGGAGGCCCGGCCTTCTCCATCGCGGCGAGCCGCTCCTCGGTGATCTCGTGGATCCTGGGCTCCAGCTGCTTCATCCGCCGCACCGTGAACTGCGCGGTGAGGAGCTTCCGGTAGCGGGTGTGGTCGGGCGGGTCCATCCGGATGAACAGGCCGGGGTCGGCCGGACGGCGCATCTCCTGCATCAGCGGGAAGGGCACCGGGACGTTCAGCAGCTCGCGCCGGGAGCTGAACCGGGGGTCGGCCAGGATCGACCGTACGGCGGAGTAGCCGGTCACGAGCCAGCCCATCGTGCCGTCCGGGTAGACCATCGGGGTGACGGGCCGCTCCTCGCGCAGCTCGGCCAGGCGCTCGGGCGGTTCGAAGGGACTGGGGTGTTCGAAGGGAAAGGTGACCGCTTCCGGATGGGCCGGGTGGGGTTGTGTCATCTCGCGCTCCTCTGCGGCGATGCGCTTCGTCCCATCCAGAAAACTACATCAAGTGCAAAATTACAATAGGTGCAGAGTATGGTCAGATGCATTAAGCTGCCCGCATGAGTGAGGTCCTGGGACTGCGCGAACGTAAGAAGCTCCGCACCCGGCACGCGCTCATCGCCGCCGCGCTGGAGCTCTTCATGGAGAAGGGCTACGAGCAGACCACCGTCTCGGAGATCGCCGCGGCCGCCGAGGTCTCGACGCGCACCTTCTTCAGCTACTTCGCGAGCAAGGAGGACGTGATCTTCCACAACTCGCGCGAGGGCATCGAGCGCGTGCTGCGGGTGGTCGCGGAGCCCCGTCCGGAAGACCGGGCGATCGACCTGCTGACCCGCGCCGTCACCTCCGCCTTCGCCATGCTCGCCCTCGACGAGCGACTCCAGAGCGCGGTAGGCCCGGTCAACTACCTCGTCATGACGGTCCCCTCGCTGCGGGCGCGCAGCCTGCTGCTCCTCTTCGAGAGCCAGCGGGAGCTCGCCGAGGCCCTGCACCGGGCATGCCCGGAGGAGCTGAGCCTCGTCGAGGCGTCGGCGGCCGTCGGCGCGGTGATCGGCGGTGCCAAGCTCGCCGCCTTCGTCAGCATGAGCAACGGCGCCTCACCCGAGGAGATGCTGGAGGCCGGTCGCCAGGCCACCGAGTTCGCCCTGTCGGCCCTTCGCGCCGCCTCCTCGCAGCTGTCCTGACCTGGCCCTGCCGGCTTTCCGCGCCGCTCCCCCTTCGCCGCCCCGGCCTCGCCTCGCCGGTCTTCCGCGCCGCTTCCCTTCGCTCTTCTCGTCCGCCGCGTACGGCCGCGCCGATCCATACCTCGGACCCGCCGGTCTTCCCGGTATGCCGTCGGCGGCGCTTTCGCGTCTACGCTGACGTGGCATGGCGACACCCTCTCCCACCGCGGTCCTGCTGAGAGAGAGGCGTTTCGTCCTGCTCGCATCCGCTCGGACGGTATCCGTGCTGGGTGACGGTTTCGCCCGGGTGGCCCTGGCGTTCGGCGTGCTCGCGATTCCCGGGAGCACCCCCGCGCAGCTGTCCCTGGTGCTGGCGTGCCAGGCCGTGCCGCAGCTGCTGCTCATCCTCGTCGGCGGCGTGCTGGCCGACCGGTTCTCCCGGTCCGGGCTGATGGTGATCGCCGACGTTCTGGGAACCGCCGCGTACGGCGGGCTGGCGGTGATGCTCCTGACGGGCGACGCGCCGATCCTCGCCGTGGCGCTGCTGGCGACCCTGGCGGGAGTGGCCACCGCCCTGTTCGTACCGGCGATGACCGGCGTGGTGCCCGAGGTCGTCGCCAGGGAGCGGTTGCAGGAGGCCAACGCCCTGCTCGGGGTCGCGAGGAACGGCGCCATGGTGCTGGGACTGGCGCTGTCCGGTGTCGCCGTCGCCCTGGTCGGCGCCGGATGGGCCCTGGCGCTCAACGCCGCCTCGTTCCTCGTCAGTGCCGCGCTGATCCGCGCCATGCGCCTGCCCCGACGGCTCCGGGTCTCCATGGGTTCCGGCTGGTCCGACCTGCGGCACGGCTGGCGGGAGTTCGTCTCGCGCCAGTGGCTGTGGGTCGTGGTGGTGCAGTACGCCTTCGTCGTCGCCGCCGTCGGAGCCAACGTCGGCGTGCTCGGTCCCCTGGTCGCCGAGCGGGACCTGGACGGAGCGAGCTCCTGGGCGCTGATCGTCGCGGCCCAGGCGCTGGGGACCGTCGCGGGCGCGGGCCTCGCCGCGCGCCTCAGACCCCGGCGTCCCATGCTTCTCGCGGTCCTGGCCACCTTTCCCACGGCGCTGCCGATGGTGCTCCTCGGGGCCGGGGCGCCGCTGTGGACGATCGTCGTCGCGATGTTCGCCGCCGGTGTGGCCGGGGACGTGTTCGGCGTGCTGTGGACCACCACCATGCAGCGCGAGATACCGCCCGACGCGCTCTCCCGCGTCAGCTCCTACGACTGGTTCGGTTCCCTGGCCCTGGCGCCCCTCGGCATCCTCGCCGCCGGTCCCGTCGCCGCCTCCGTCGGCCCCGGTACCGCCCTGCTCGGCTGCTCGGGTCTCGTCGTGGTCGCCACGCTCGCGGCGCTGCTCTCTCCCCAGGTCCGTACCCTCCGGGCGCCGACCACCGAGAAAGCGCCGACCACCGAGAGAGCGCCGGTCTCCGAAGAGACGCCGGCCCTCATGGAAAGGGAAGACGTACGGCCCGCGTCTGGGGAGACCGCGGGCCGTACTCATACTCGGGAGGGCGGTTAGGAGTTGGGGACGGTGTCGACCCAGGTGGTCGAGGCGGAGCGGTAGTTGTTGACGCGGCTCAGGACGGTGGCGGGGGCGACGACCTCGTTCTTGGAGTGGTAGAACCAGTCGACCTGCTGGACGTAGTCACGCGAGGTCGAGCTGCCGACCAGACCGCCGCTGATGAACCAGAGGTTGAAGTTCACCGACTGCACCGTCTCGGGGTAGTAGTCGCCGCCGTGCTCGGCGAAGAGGGCGCCGTCGATGTAGTACCTGATCTGGCCGCCGGAGACCTGGAGGACCAGGTCGTGCCAGCCCGCGTAGCTCTGCCTGACCTCGGTGTGGACGTTCACCGCCTGCCAGGGCTCGTTGCGGTAGGTCTCCCACGACGTGGCGTACATGATGTTGGCGGGCTCGCCCCAGCCGCCGTTGGGCAGATACTCGAAGTCCTGCTCGCTGTAGTTGGGGTCCATGTCGGCGGCCAGAGGGGTGATCGTGAAGAAGGTCTGCACGATGTGGTCCCCGTCGGGGCCGCTGACCGGGGCGTCGGAGAACTTCACCCGGGCCGCGTAGGTGCCCTCCAGGAACTTGCGCTGGTGCAGCACCTCCGACTGCTGGGTGCCCGCGGCGGTGCCGTCGGTGACGGCCTTGAGCTGCAGCGCCTTGTTCGTCCCCGAGACCGTCGGGAAGGTCACGTTCTGCTTGGGCCAGCTGGCGCCGGGCACGCCGGGGCCGCCGGTGTTGGTGCGCACGGTCCAGTTGTGCGCGGAGATGTTCGGGTCGTCGGCGTTGCTGTACGCGAAGTCGTCGAACACCACCCCGCTGCCCCCGGGAGGGTTCGTGATCGTCGGGGTGGGCGTCGGGGTCGGGTCGCCGCCACCGCCCGAGGGCGAGGTGCCCCAGACCAGGGCGCCGTTCTGGTAGACGGTCACCTTGGTCCAGTCGCCGTATGTCGTGCGGGCCGGGCCGAAGGAGTAGTCGTCGCTCTGGGTCAGCCGCTGCCAGTCGGCGCGGTGGAAGCGCAGCTGCAGGTCACCGGTCTGCGCCCCGACCGCGAGGTTCCCCGAGGTGAAGCCCACCTCAAGGTAGCGGTCGGCGGTGGCCGTACCGGGGGAGAGCGTCCCGAAGGTCCCGGTGACCGTGGAGCAGGAGACCACCGCCCACGAGCACGCGAAACGGTACTGCGGTGATCCGGCGTCCGCCTTGAAGTAGTAGCGGATCTTCACGCCGCTCAGCGACACGGCCGAGGTGCCGCTGTTGACCAGGTTGAACCACGGCTCGACCTGGTCGGCGGTCGCTCCGGTGGCGCTCGTCTTGTACTGGAGCCTGACGGACTGCTGGGCGCTGGCCGGGTTGGCCGCGACGCCCACGAGCGTGAGCAGCATGGCGGACACGAGTCCGCCGAGTAACAGCTTTCTGCGCACTTTCTTTCCTTTCCTGGGTGCTTCCCGGGATTTGCGGGCTCTAGGGGATGAGCGGGCCGCCGCGGACGCCCTGGGCACTGAGCCGGGCGAGGTGCGGGCCGAGCCGCCGGAGGAAGTCGGGGTAGTCGCCGGGTGAGCCCCAGGCGACCTCGGCGAAGGCGCACATCCTGGGCAGGGCCATGAACTCGACGCGTTCGGGCGTGGGCATGTACTCGGTCCACAGCTGGCACTGCACGCCCCGCGCGGCCGGGTCGGGTGCGAACGCGTAGGTGTCGGCCAGGGTGAGGACGCCCTCCTGGACGGTCGGCCGGTCGGGATCGGCCGGCTGGTCGTCGAAGGGCGCGGCCGAGGGGCGGTAGTCGAAGTAGGTCCGCGTGTGCGGCGCCAGGATGATGTCGTTGCCGCCGCGGTCGGCCTGCTCGTCGCGCCAGATCATGACGGTGGCGCCGGGAGTGGGCTCGCGGTCCGGCTCGTCCCAGCAGACCAGCTTGCGCGAGTGCTTCTCCAGGTGCGTGGCCATCCGGCCGATGAACCAGGCGCACGCGTCCTGAGGTCCCGCCAGCCCCAGCTCCGCCAGCCGCTGCCGCGCCCGGGGACCGCGCTCCCACTCGGTGGTGGGGCACTCGTCCCCTCCGACGTGCACGTACGGGCTCGGGAAGAGCTCGACGACCTCGTCGAGCACGTCCTGGCAGAAGCGGACGGTGGACTCCTCAAGGTTGAGGACGTGCTCGCTGATCCCCCACTCCGACCAGACCTCCACCTCGCGGGACGGGTCGTTGCCCAGCCGCGGGTAGGCGGCGACGGCGGCCTGGACATGGCCGGGCATCTCGATCTCGGGCACCACGGTGACGAAACGCTCCGCCGCGTACGCGACGATCTCCCGTATGTCCTCCCGCGTGTAGAAGCCGCCGCGCCGCGCGCCGACCTCGGTGAGCAGGGGGTAGCGCTCGATCTCCAGGCGCCATCCCTGGTCGTCGGTCAGGTGCAGGTGCAGCACGTTGAGCTTGTGCTCGGCGAGCAGGTCGACGAGGCGCAGGATGAACGCCTTGGGCATGAAGTGCCGGGCGACGTCCAGCATCACCCCGCGCCAGGCGAACCTCGGCCGGTCCTCGATCGTCCCGTACGGGATCAGCGGCCCCAGCTGGGAGAGGGTCCGCGAGCCGTAGAAGCGGCCGGCCGGGCCGCCGGCGGTGAGCTCGACGCCGGAGGGGGAGACGTCGAGGCGGTAACCCTCCTCGTCGAGGGACGGGTCGTCGGGCATCAGCCGCAGGAGGTCTCGCCGGAACGCGACGGAACCTCCGTCAACGGCCACTTCCCGTGGCCTCGGAATGATCACGTTGGTCTTCCCTTCACGGCGCCCCGGGAGGGCACGCCTGTGGACGGTGGGAGGGCATGGCGACAAGAAAGGCATGGCGGTGAGAGGGCGTGGCGGTGAGAGGACGTGGTTGAGAGGGCGGGGGCGGTGGGAGGACGTGGTGAGGGGACCTTGGGGGAGGTCCGCTCACCCCTTGACGGCGCCGGCGATCATTCCCGAGGTGACCCTGCGCTGCAGGACGAGGAAGATCAGCAGCACCGGCAGCATGAAGAGGGTCGAGGCGGCCATGGTGGCTCCCCAGTCGGTGCCGAAGACGTTGCTGAAGGAGGAGAGCCAGACGGGCAGGGTCCGGTCGTCCTGGTTCTTGATGATCAGTGCGTTGGCGAAGGCGAACTCGTTCCACGCGGTGATGAAGCCGAACAGGCAGGTGGACATCAGGCCGGGGGCGAGCAGCGGCAGGACCACCCGGCGGAAGGCCGCCGCCCGGTCGCACCCGTCCATCAGCGCGGCCTCCTCCAGCTCCGGAGGGATCGCGGCGAGGAACCCGCGCAGGGTCACGATGGTGAACGGCAGCGTCGTCATGAAGTAGATGAGGGTGAGCATCGACAGCTTGTCGAGCATGTTCGTGTCGCGGGCGATGATGAACATCGACACCAGCAGCGCCTCCCAGGGGGCCATCTGGGCGATGAAGACCATCAGGATGAACGCCTTGCGCCCGCGCCAGCGCATCCGGGCCACCGCGAACGCGGCGAGCAGCGCGACCACCAGGGCGAGCAGTACCGCGCTCGCGGTGACGGTGAGGCTGTTGCGCCAGAACGTCCAGAAACCGTCCGCGCTCACCGCGGTCGCGAAGTGCTCCAGGGTGGGGTCGGCGGGCCAGAAGGTCGGGGTCTGCGACTGGATGTCCCTGGTGGGCTTGAACGCGGTCAGCACCATCCAGTAGACGGGGAAGACCGAGACGGCCAGTACGGCCAGGGCCGCGAGGTTCAGCGGCGCGCGGCGCAGCAGGCGTCCGGGTGTCGGCCGGCCCGACATCAGGGTGGTCACAGTTCCTCCCCTTCGTGCTTGAGCATCCGCCGGAGGTGGGTGATCAGCAGGGCGATCAGGATCAGCACGGTGAGAGTGGAGATCGCCGAGCCGAGGTCGTACTTGTGGAGCGACTGCGCGACCTGGAACGCGTAGACGGGCAGGGTGGTGGTGGCCTCTCCCGGGCCGCCCTTGCTGATCGCCCAGATCTGGGCGAAGCACTTGAACACCCAGATCACCTCCAGCGAGGTGATCAGGCCGAAGAGCGGTCGCAGGATGGGGAAGGTAACGGCGGTGAAGACCTGCCGTCCGCTCGCGCCGTCGATCCGCGCGGCCTCGTACAGCTCGGAGGGGATGGTGGTCAGGCCCGCGTAGAGGGTGAGAGCGGCGAACGGCACGGACTGCCAGACGACCAGGGCGACCAGGATGGCGAAGGTGGACGTGCCGTCGGCGAACCAGGTGTAGTCCCTGAAGGACTCGAACCCCAGCGTGACCAGCAGCCAGTTGACCACCCCCAGCCGCGACTGGAACAGCCACTGGAAGATCGTGGTGGCGGCGAGGACGGGGGTGGCCCAGGTGAGCACCAGGCCACCCATCACGGCCAGGCGCATTCCCCGGCCCAGACGGGCGATCATCAGGGCCACCGCGGTGGAGATGACCATGATCAGGACGACGTTGACGGCCGTCCAGATCAGGGTCCTGCGCACCACGGCCCAGAACTCCGCCCCGCCGAGCACCTCCGCGTAGTTGTCCAGGCCGACGAACTCCGCCCCGCCCCGGATCAGCTCACCGGTCCTGAAGTGCTGGAAGGAGATGACGACGCTGCGGATCAGCGGATAGAGCAGCAGGTAGGCCGTGCCCGCCAGGGTGGGCAGGATCAGCAGGTAGGGCCAGAGGCCGGTGAGCCGGGACGGCCGCGCCCCGGATCGCGCCGCGGGCGGTCCCGGCCGCCCGGGCGGTTCGGATCGATCGGGCCGATCCTGCCGCTCGGGTGCGGAGGTGTTCCGGTCGCGGGCGCGCCGCCGTGTCGGGCGCCCCGTCGGGGCCTGGGGGGCAGCGGGCATGGCACTCCTCGGAGCGGGCGAGCGGTACGGGTGGGTGGGGATCCGGTCCGGGCTTCCCGCGGGCCGGTGCGGTGGACGAGGTCGTGCGGGAAGCCGATGACCGGTGCGCCGAGCCGATGGCCGGTGCGGGGAGCGGGTGCCCGCACCGGGCCCGGCGTACCGGGCGGGTGTCAGGACTTGGTGTTGAGGATCTCGGCGATGCTCTGGTCCACCGTGGCGGCCTCGGTGGCGGGGGTGCCCCCGGTGAGCACCTTGGTCAGATACTCCTTGATCAGGTTCTTGGCCTCGACCGCCGCCCAGTTGGGGGAGTTGGGGGTGGCGTGCCCGTTGGCGGCGCCCGCGGCCATCGCGGCCGTCGCCTCGTTGCCGTCCAGCACGCCGGCGAGGGAGACGCGGTTGGGCACGTAGCTCATCTCCTTGGCCATGTCGGTCTGGAACTTCTCACCCGCCAGCGCCTTGACCACCTCGTACGCCGCCTCGGGGTTCTTCGAGGCCTCGGGGATCACCAGGTCGGAGCCGCCGGTGAACACCGCGCCCGGCTTGTCGGCCGTCTTGCCGGGGATCGGGAAGAAACCGAGCTTGCCCTTGAGCTCCGGGTTGGCCTTCTCGATCGCCACCGCGCCGCCCGGGGCGGAGATGAGCTGGGCGACGTCGCCCTTGGCGAAGACGTCGGCCTGCGGCGGCTTGGCCTCGTCGGAGTCCTTGGGGCCCTTGCCCAGCGCCTGGAGCTTCCGGTAGAACTCGACCCCGGCCTGTGCCTGGGGAGTGCCGAGGCCGCCCTTCCAGGTGCCGCCCTCGTTGACCGCGAGGTCGCCGCCCTCGTCCCAGATGAACCCCGCGAGGGTGTACCAGTTCTGGCCGGGCAGGTAGATGCCCTGGTCACCGCCCTTGTTGAGCTTGGCCGTGACCTCCAGCCACTCGTCCCTGGTCTTGGGCGGGGAGGCGATCGAGGCCTTGGCGAACAGGTCCTTGTTGTAGATGACCACCCGGTTGGCGGCGTACCACGGGATGCCGTACTGGCGTCCGTCGATCTTGCCCGGTTCCGCGAGGCCGGGCAGCCAGTCGCCGCCGCCCAGGTCGGCGATCTTGTCGGTGAGGTCCTTCACCCCGCCGCTGGCGGCGTACTCGGCGACCTGGGTGTTCCCGACCTCGATGACGTCCGGGGCGTCGTTGCTGGCCAGGGCGCTGGTGACCTTCTGGCCGATGCCGTCCCACTCCTGGATCTGGATGTCGAGGGCGACGCCGGGGTGGGCCGCCTGGTAGTCGGTGCGGAAGCGGTCGAGCAGGGCGTCGGAGAAGCTGTCCCGCATGACCCACACGGTTAGGTTCGTGGCGCCCTGTCCGGTACCGGCCGAGCCGGGCGAGTCCGCGGAGGGGGACGGCTCGGAGGAGCCGCATGCGGTGAGGCCTGCGGCGAGTGTCAACACTGCCGCGGTGGCGCGGAGGCGGTACCCCATCGGTACTCCCAGAGGTCAGATATTGGTAAGTAATTGGCCTGCTCCGCATAGGGTGGCTCTTACCAGTTCTGACGTCAAGGCCTGTTTTTTCTGGGATGAGAGGTAACAAATAGGTAAGGTCTTGGTAAGCTGGGGTGGTGACTCTAAACATGAGGTCCGGGCTCAAGCGCGACCGGGTGCGCGACGTCCTGCTCGACTTCATCGCCGACATGAAGCCGGGCGAGGCGATCCCCTCCGAGCGGGATCTCTGTAAGGAGCTCGGAGTCTCCCGGCCCACGGTGCGCGCGGCGATCGACGATCTGGTCATGTCGGGTCTTCTCGTCCGCGAGCACGGGCGCGGCACGTTCACCGGGCCGCACCGGGTCACCCAGGCGCTGGCCTCGACCACGGGCAACTCGTTCTACGCGCCGCCCGCCGAGGGCAACTGGCTCAGCCACATCCTGGAGTTCGGCTCCACCCCCGCGGGCGCCCGGCTCGCCACCCGGCTCCAGCTCTCTCCCGCCGACCCCGTCCTGAGGGTCGTGCGGCTGCGCGTCGTCGACGACGAGCCCATGGCGATAGAGCGCATCCACCTGCCGTACGCGCTGGTCGGCGGCCTCGTCCCGGCCGACATGGAGTCGGGCTCGTTCTACCGGCTCCTGCGGGAACGTTTCAACGTCGACGTCCGCACCGCCGTGCAGACGATAGAGCCCACCGTCACCGACGAGACCGAGGCCGAGCTCCTCCACGTCCCCCAGCACGCCCCGGCCCTGCTCTTCGAGCGCACCACCCGCGACGTCGGCGGCCGGATCGTCGAGTTCACCCGCTCGATCTACCGCGGCGACCGCTACCGGGTGACCTCCGAGCTGTCCTTCAACGCCGACTCCGGCTGATCCCGATCGACTCCGGTCGACCGTCATGGTCCGGATGGGGGCCGCGAGCCTCGGGGGCCGGTACGCGAGCGTCGAGGCGTGCGGGCAGCGCCGGATGCCGCTGGATGTCGGCGGGCGGCTCGGCTACTTTCGTTCAGATGACGACCACCTCGGCCGCCCCGGCCCGGGACGACCGGCTCCGCGCGGGCCGGCCCCGATGACATCCCTCGACGATCTGGTGGTCCGGGCGCGCTCCCTCGTACGAGACGGGCACCGCGCGCTGCTGGGCGTCACCGGAGGCCCGGGGGCCGGTAAGACCACTCTCGCCGAGCACCTGGTCCACCTGCTGAGGTCGGCGCCCCCCGAGGGCCTGCCGGAGCGCGAGTGGGTGGCGTACGTGCCGATGGACGGTTTCCACCTCGCCGACGTCGAGCTCGACCGGCTCGGGCGTCGCGACCGCAAGGGCGCCCCGGACACCTTCGACGCCGCCGGATACGCGGCCCTCCTCCGCCGTCTGCGCGAGGACGAGGACGACGTGATCTACGCGCCCGCGTTCGAGCGCGACCTGGAACAGCCGATCGCGGGCAGCATCCCGATCCCCCGGGCTGCCCGGCTCGTCGTCACCGAGGGAAACTACCTGCTGCTCGACCGGGGCGACTGGGCACGTGTGCGAGCCGGGCTCCACGAGGTCTGGTACTGCGACCTCGACCCGGGAGAGCGCGTGCGCCGCCTCGTCTCCCGGCACGAGCGCTTCGGCAAGGACCACGACGCCGCGGTGGCCTGGGCCATGGGAACCGACCAGCGCAACGCCGACCTCATCGCCACCACCCGCCCGCGCGCCGACCTCGTCGTTCCCGACGCCGTGCTCCGCTCGATCGGCGACCACGAGACGGCGGACGGCCGCACCGGCCACGCCGGGTAGGGAGGCTCGAAGCCGAGCCCCCGCGAGGTTATCCACAGGTGGTGGAAAACGCGCACGTCTCGCTGGAAATCATGAAATTCGCCGGGTTTTCAACGGCGACAATCCACACCGAAGGCCCGATGTGAGGCTACTCGGGATGATCGGGAAAACGGGTCCGCGCGAGCGCTGCCGGTCGGGCGAGGCTGCCGCGTCCCGCGCCGGGGCGGGAAAACCCGCCAGAACGCGACTCGGTGAAAGTGTTGATTGTCTGCTTAGTTCGTTTTGTCGAAATTCAGGTGATAGCTCCTTCGTAGCGTTCGCACGTCCCAGGGGGGCTCATGCCCGTTGCCCGATGTCTCGCCGCCGCCGCTGTTTTCGCGATCTCGGCGGTGGCGCTCGCCGCGCCGGTCGCGTCCGCCGCCCTCATCCCGCCCCGGCCCCCCTCGATGGACGGCTATCCGTCCACCGGGAGGACCACCGTCAAGAACGGCGACACCACGGAGACCTGGAGCTGGGGTCCCGGCTACGAGAGCTACCAGTCCTCCCAGAGCAGCAGCCGGCAGTTCGTCGAGTGCTGGTAGCCGGGAGGCGGGTCACCGGGGCCCGGCCACGGTTTGCGGGCGGGGTGCCGCACAGGTCTCTCCGGCCGGATTACAGGACCTTGCCGGAGGAGGCGATCCAGGTGTTGCACGACTTCGGGTTCCCGGAGGCGTAGCCCCGCTTCGCCCAGGAGACGATGGTGGAGCCCTTGCCGTAGATGCTGTTCTTGCCCTGGGTGTCGGCGTCGACCTTCATCAGGTCCAGCATGCGGCCGAGGTCCTTGGACGAGTAGCCCAGGGTGGACCAGACGCTCTTCGCGGTCACCCCGGCCAGGCACTTCGCCTGCATGCCGTAACGGCGGTACTGCTCGGCGGCCTCGACGTTCGTGTCGTGGCGCAGCGCGGCGTACCCCTCCGCGATGTCGACCATGTTCATCACGTGGTGGCCGTACGCGGCGCTCAGCTTGGCGAAGATGTCGAGGTCACTGGAGGACTTGAGCCAGTCCGGACGGATCTGCACGTCGAACCAGGCCCGGCCGCCACAGTAGGAGACGTCCGACTTGGGATAGCGCGCCGCGTGGTGGCACGGATTCTTGATCCTGTCCTGAAACTCGAACTGGACCGGCACGTAGGGCAGGTTGGCCTCCTTGAGATAGGAGCCCCAGGTCGTCTCCAGACACGCGACGATCGCCTTGACGTGCTTGGAGGCCGAGGCCATGGTCTTCCCCTTGGAAGGCCTCTGGGCACACCCCGCGGCGGGCAGCTTGCCGGCGCCGTAGAGGTCGTTGCCGGTCAGGACGGAGGCGTCCTCGATCGGATACGCGGTGGCGGCAGCGGTGGCCGTACCGGAGAGCAGCAGGACGGACGCCCCGGCCGCCGCCATGATCATTCGAATCTTCATGATCGCTGAGATTAGGGGAGGCGAACAGGGCTGGCAAATATCTCACGATATTTCGGAATTCATTTGAAATGTAGGATTTGTATCTGGAAGAGATGACCGTCAATCGCGGGTCATCCGGGGGGCGAAACTTCGTCCGGTCCAGGCGTCGGCCCCCACCACGGCGCCGGTCACTTTCTCGTCGCAGGCCCGAACCGGTCATTTCTTGACAGCACGCCACCACCCCTCGGGGGTGAGCCCGCCCGGTGGCCTTAGCGTCGCACGATGGAGATCGACACGGTGCCTTCCCGCCCGGACAGGGGGGCGTTCCAGAACCGGCCGGTCCGGGGTGAGCCGTCGCGGCGGGTGCCGTCCCAGGGCGGGCCGTTCAGGGGCCAGGTCGTGGTGATCGCCAAGGAGCCGGTGTCCGGGCGGGTCAAGACCCGGCTGATCCCGCCCTTCACCGCGCACGAGGCCGCCGCGCTGGCCGCCGCCGCGCTGGAGGACACGTTGCGCGCGGTGGCCCGCGTCCCGGCCTCCCGGCGCGTGCTCGCGCTCGACGGGCACCCGGGCCCCTGGCTTCCCAACGGGTTCACGGTGCTGCCGCAGCGCGGGAACGGGCTGGACGAGCGGCTCGCCGCGACCTTCGAGGACGCCCACCGGCTCCTGCCCGTGCCCACCGTGCTCATCGGCATGGACACCCCGCAGGTGACTCCGGACATGCTGGTCTACGCCCTGTCCCTGCTCGGCGCCTACGACGCGGTGTTCGGCCCGGCGGCGAACGGCGGATTCTGGCTGCTCGGGCTGCGCGCCCCCGACCCCGCCCTCCTGCGCGGCGTCCCGATGTCGGATCCGGCCACCGGCGAGATCCAGCTGCGGAGACTGGGGGAAGCCGGGTTGAGCGTCGCCCTGATGCCCCGCCTCACCGAAGTGGACACCGCGGCGGACGCGTTCGTCGTGGCCGCGCAGGCTCCACGGTCCTTTTTCGCCGCCGCCCTCGCCAGGATGAGCGCGTTGCGGTGAAGGGAGTCGTTGCCGTGAAGAGAGTCGTTGCCGTGAAGGGAACCGTGGAAGGCCGGGGGGAAGCCTAGAAAAGCGTCGGGGCGGTGTCCTCGTCCATTCGCTCCAACTCGCCCGGTTCGAAGAGCCGGATCACGCCGTACGTGCCGTCGTACCCGGGTTCCTTGATCACCTCGCCGCGACGCAGCCGCTCGACGGCCTCCGCGAGCGGCGGTGAGTGGGCCGCGATGTCGCCGACCGGCACGTCCTCCAGGATTCTCAGCTCGGGGCCCAGGGCGGCGGTGAGCCTGTCGACCTCCTTGAGGACCTTCTTGCTCTTCGGCCCCACGTCGAGGATCTCACCCATGATCTCCGGCAGCGGTACGAGGCTGCGGAAGCCCGCGACGCCCTCCGGCCGGAAGCCGCCGGGCCGGTCGGCCAGCTCCCGGACCCGGCTCAGCACGCCCACCGTGAGCGGCTTCCCGCACACGGGGCAGATCCCGCCGCGTCCCCGCGTCTCCTCGGGATCCATCCGGACGTCGCACCTGCGGTGCCCGTCGACGTGGTACTTGCCCTCCTCGGGGAAGAACTCGGTCGTTCCCGCGTACCCGGTCCCGGTCTGGAGCGCCCGCAGGACGGCGAAGTAGTCGAGGTCTGTGTCGAACACCGTGGTCTCGCGGCCGACCATGGGCGGCGAGTGGGCGTCGGAGTGGCTGACCAGCCGGTAGCGGTCGAGGGCGGAGACCCGCCAGTTCATGGCCGGGTCGCTGGACAGCCCGGTCTCCAGCGCGAAGATGTGGTCGGAGAGCTCGCCGTAGCACTCCTCGATCGCGTCGAACCCGGACTTCGAACCGAAGACGCCGAACCACGGCGTCCAGACGTGGGCCGGTACCAGGTATGCGCCGTCACCGCTGCTCAGGGTGATGTCCAGCAGGCCACGGGAGTCCAGGCCGAGGACGGGTCGCCCGTCCGCGCTCAGGTCACCGATCCGTTCGAGCCTGGCGTTGAATGCCGCGGCCTCGTCGAAGCCCGGCATGTAGACCAGGTGATGGATCTTGCGGGTGCGCTCGCCGCGCCGGTAGATCGTGGAGATCTCCGTGGACAGCATGAACCGCACCTGGCCGGGGACCACACCGGCGGGGGGCGGCCCGAGGGCGTCCAGGCCGATGTCCTCACGCAGCCGAAACAATCCGGGCTCCGCCGGTACGAGATTCTCGCGCAAGTGCTCGAACCACGCCGGATGCGTGAAATCGCCGGTGCCCATCAGCGCGACGCCCTTACGCCGCGCCCACCACGTCAGATGCTCCAGGTCGCTGTCTCTGCTGCAGGCCCGGGCGTATTTCGAGTGAATGTGCAGGTCGGCATGGAACCGCATCCATCACATTCTGCCACAGGCCAGGATATGAAGATCGGGAAAGACAATACCCGCCGATGGAAATCCACGACCTCGCGGGGGCCTCCCGCCATTCCTTCCTGTCATTTCCCGAAGGGGAGGAGATGGCCGGGCGAGAGGATGTTCCGGCGGGTATCGAGCCGAGCACCTTTCAGGGGATGTCCGGCTCAGTACTCCTCGGAGATCATGGCCTCCAGCACGGGCAGCGCGGTGGCGAGCGCCTCGCGCTGCTCCGGGCTGAGCCGGGCGAGCCGAATGTCGAGCAGCTCCGCGCGCCGCGCGCGCACCTCGGCGAGCACGCGGATCCCCTCGGGCGACATGCCCACCCGGACGGAGCGCGCGTCCTCGGCGTCGATCGTACGGACGATCAGGCCACGGTGGCAGAGCGCCACGAGGACGCGGCTCATGGTCGGCGCGGTGACGGCCTCGCGCTGGGCCAGCTCGCCCAGGCGCAGCGGGCCGTGAGCCTCGATCGAGACCAGGGTGGACAGCTGCAAGGGGGGCACGTCGTTGGTGGCGATCCGGACGCGCCGGTGCAGCCGGCTGACGGCGATGCTCAACCGGCTGGCGAGCTGCGCGTCGCCGGACACCGTTGCGCTCATCGCTGCTTCCCAATCTGGCGGAGAATTAGTTGACGCATGCTAAGCATACGCGCCGTCGCTCCTGCCCGGACTTTTAACCGCAGGTCAGAGACGGTACGCGTCGGCGCGGAGGCCGTTTTCCCGATCCGTGCGGGGTCGACGGAGCCGTCACGCTCGGGCAGACTGCGGCCATGACAGCGCACCCCGATCTCCCGCACGTACTCGGCGAGGTGCGCGCGCTCCTCGCCCGGCCCGGCAACGACTTCGCGTGGTCCTCCTGGGAGGACGCGGACGCGGCGCTGGCGGAGATCGACGCCGCGATCGCCCGGATCGGCGTGGGCCGCCGGATTCCGCGGGGGTTCGCGACGCTGTTCGCGCCGACCGGTCCGATCCAGGAGGTCGCGCTCTCCAGCGGCTGGAGTGACGAGTTTCTCGCGCTGGCCGACCGCTTCGAAACGGCCCGGAAATGACGCGGTCCCGGATGGGACATCGATATCCCGGATCCATTCCGGCCATCTCCTGTACCGATGAGCGGTGACAAGCAGGTTCGTGACGGTATCCGGCCGTCGTATCGGTGGTATCCGGTTTCCGGACTAATAATGATGACATTTTCCTAAAAACGTATACGCCGCCCTGTGTGCTCCCCTAGCCTCGGCAAGGACTTATCCCGTACAACGAAGGAAAACGGCGTGGCGCAGTCATGGGCCGAGTTGCCGACGTGCCACGTCGTGTGGGTACGCGAGCCGGATTCCGCGATCGTCACGCCGTCGGCGGACGCATTGCCGGCAGGTTTTCCAGCGATATTCGGTTATGTCCCGACCAGGGGACGGACGGTACGGGAAACGGTCGCCGACGTGCTCCGCGAGCTGGAGAGGACCGTCGTCTCCCCGGCGACGGAGGGGCGTCCGCACCCGGCCGGTTTCGTGGAGTCCGCGCTGGAGCGGGCACTCGGCGCCCACGGGTGGGCCGCTGGACGGGCCTGGAACCAGACCTACCGGCCGCACCCGCCGGCCGATCCCATCCGGGTGGACCTGCTGTGGCGGGACGAGCGCTGCCTCGTCGAGTTCGACGGTCCCGAACACCGTCACCCGGGCAGGCTCGCCGAGGATCGGCTCCGGGACGCGAGGCTCACAAAGGACGGATACGCGGTTCTGCGTTTCACCAACGAGCGCGTCATGGCCGACATGCCGGCCGTACTCCGTGAATTGAAGCGGTTTCTCCCAGCTCACCGTGACACATGCGAAGGATAGGGATATGCCGGAAACAGGGTTGAAGTTCGCTGAAATCGCGGTGCTGACGGTGTTGATGATCGAGGCGGATGAGATTTCCAATCCCGATCTCAAGGCACGCTACGGCTTGAGCCTGGACGGGAAGCCCCGCCTGAGGCTGAACGACCTCAAGCTCGTCGAGAGCCGGAAGGTGGGCCGGGCCTTCGTCCACCTCCTGACCGACGACGGCTGGGCCAGGATGGCCCGGGAGATTCAGTCTGATATCCCCGTGCCCAGCGGCGCGTCCGGGGCGATGAACCGCGCCTTCCTCATCTGGCTGCGCGGGTTCCTGGCGCGGACCGGCCGGCGACCGGGCGACATCTTCCTCCCTCAGGGGGATCCGGCCGTCCTTTCCCCCGAAGCCGAAGCCGAAGCCGAAGCCGAAGCCGAAGCCGAGGGCGAAATCGGCGCCGAGGGCGAAATCGCGGTCGAGGAAGGGGCCGTCGTCGAGCGTATCCGCGCCGCGTACACCCGGCTGGCCGCCGAGCCCGGTGACCTGGTCACCCTGGCGCGGCTGCGACCGCTGCTCGGCGAGTTCGCGAGGGCGGAGGTGGACGGAGCGCTCAAGGGGATGCTCCACCTCCCGGGGGTGAGCATCGTGCCCGAGCACAACCAGAAGGTCCTCACCTCCGAGGTCAGGACCGCGGCGGTGACCATCGGTGACCAGGACAAGCACCTGATCTCGATCGGGGCACGATGACCGGCCTGGAACTGAAGGTGCTTCAGACGCTCAGGTTCAACTGGGCCGAAGGGCCGGAGGACGTGTGGAGCCCTTCGGACTTCCACGTGGAGGGCCTGAACCGGAGCGTGGAACGCGGCATCCTCGGCGGGCTCGCCGACGTGGCCGCCGGCGGTGCCACCAGCCCGATCGGCCTGGTCCTGCGCGGGCAGCGAGGTTCGGGCAAGACCCACCTGCTCGGCTGGGCCCGCGAGAGGATCCAGCGGGAGAACGGCTACTTCTTCCTGGTCGGCCTGCTGGACGCGCGGACCTTCTGGGAGAGCACGCTGGTCTCCATGCTGGACGGCCTCTCGCGGGACGGCAGCGAGGGGGAGAGCCAGCTCAAGATCCTGTTGCGGCGGTTGTCGGAGCTGGCCGACGTGCCGCGCTGGGTGCAGCGCGAGGTGATCGGGAACCGTCCGGTGACGCGTGAGAGTCTCGACGCCTTCGCCGACGGGCTGCGCCGGTTCAACGCCCAGGTCGGCCAGAGCGCCAAGGACACCCTGCGCGCGCTCGCGCTGCGCGCCGGCACCGACTACGGGGTGCAGGACGTCGGCGACGGCTTCCTGTCCGCGCTGCCCGAGGAGGAGCCCGGCGGGCGCGCGGCGTGGGGGATACGGCAGTTCCCGAAGACGCCGCAGGAGATCGTCAAGGACCTCTCCCGTCTCCTCGCGCTGACCGGCCCCTCCGTCATCGCCGTCGACCAGATCGACGTGCTCATGGCGCAGTCTCCGGTAGCCGGTGAGGGTACGGCGGTGCACGACTGGCATGACCTGATCATGGTCGACCAGGTGGCCGGAGGGCTGATGACACTGCGCGAGATCACCCGCGGGACCCTGACGATCGTCTCCTGCCTGCCGCAGACCTGGACCCTCATCGAGAAGTTCGCCCTCGACACCGCGCGCGACCGGTTCCGGCCGATGGCCGACCTCAAGCCGCTCCCCGACGCCGACACGGCTCGCGCCCTGGTCGAGAAGCGTTTCGCCGCCCGGTTCGCCGATCTCGGCTTCGAGCCGCCCTACCCGACGTGGCCCGTGAAGGAGACCGCGTTCGGCGACGCCGGCGAGTTCACCCCGCGGCAGCTCCTGATCAAGATCGACGCGCACATCGAGGCCTGCCTGGCCGAGGGGAAGGTACGGGAACTGGAGCGCCTCGACCAGATCGCCGACCCGAGCTCGTGGCCTGACCACGAGAGCTCCGAATTCACGGCCATCGAAACCCGCTTCGCCGAGCTCAGGCAGAAGGCGCACGTGGCCGACGTTCTGGACGCCGCCGTCGAGGACGCCGTGATGCCCGCCCTGCTGGCGGCCGGGCTGTCGGCCTGGATCGACGGGCTCGGCGACGCCGGACGCGGGTTCAGTGTCGACCCGCCGCCCAGCAGGAAGCCTCCGCTCCACGCCCGCCTGCGGCACACCCTGGACGAGGAGACGGAGGACGAGGCGCACTGGGCGTTTCGCGCCATCGCCGCCACGCACCCGATCGCCGCGCTGAGCCGCCTGCGCGCAGCCTCGGTGGTGGCCGGGCTGAACGCCGACGTCCCCAGGCGGCGGCTGTTCGTGCTGCGCTCGGCGCCCTGGTCGAAGGGCCCCCGTACGGTCGCGGCCGTCGCCGCGTTCGAGCAGGCGGGCGGCAGGGTGTTCGCGGTGGGCGACGAGGACGTCAGGATCCTGGCCGCGCTGCGGGAGCTGTACGCGGACAACCCGCCGAACCTGCGGGCCTGGCTCGCCACGCGGCGACCGGCGCACGAGGTCGAGCTGCTGCGTGAGGCCCTCCGTGACGTCGGCGGCACGTCCGGCGAACAGGCCGACACCGCCGCCCCGGGCCTCCCGGCGGTCGCGGAGCCTCCGGCTGTCAAACCCACGGTCACCGAGTCCATGGCTACCGAGTTCGCGGTCGCCGAGTCCATGGGCACCGAGTCCGCGGTCGCTGAATTCATGGGCACTGAATCCGTGGTCACCGAGTCCATGGTCACCGAATCCGCGGCCATCGGGCCCATGGGCGCCGGGGTGACGGGCGCCATGCCGCTCATTCCCCTCGGCAGGGCCGTTTCCGGAGGACGGCCCCTCGGGATCGAGCTGGAAGCCCTCAGGAAGCACGCTGTGATCTTCGCCGGATCGGGCTCGGGGAAGACCGTCCTCATTCGCCGCCTGGTCGAGGAATGCGCGCTGCGGGGCGTCTCGGCGATCGTGCTCGACCCGAACAACGACCTGGCGCGGCTCGGGGAGGGCTGGCCGGAGCCGCCGTCGCTGTGGGGACCGGGCGACGCGGAGAAGGCCGCCGACTACCTGGCCGCCACCGACGTCGTCATCTGGACGCCACGCCGCGTGGCCGGACGGCCGCTGTCCTTCCAGCCCCTGCCCGACTTCGCGAGCGTCGTCACCGACGCCGACGAGTTCGGTACGGCGGTGGAGGCCGCCGTCGCCTCACTCGTACCGCGTGCCAAGCTCGACTCCGGCACGGTCAAGGCCCAGCGCGGGCAGGCCGTGCTCAGGGAGGCCGTCGCGCACTACGGGCGCGGGGGCGGGCGGGGGCTGCCCGGCCTCATCGGGCTGCTGGCCGCCCTGCCGCACGGTGTGAGCGGGCTGGACAACGCCGAGCGGATCGCCGCCGACCTGGCGCAGACCCTGAAGGCGGCGATGGTCAACGACCCGCTGTTCGCCGGTGCCGGGACTCCGGTGGATCCCGGTGTCCTGCTCACCCCGCCACCGGGAAAGCGCGCGAGGGTCTCGGTGATCAGCTTTGTCGGCCTGCCGTCGGACGAGCAGCGTCAGGGCTTCGTCAACCAGCTGCAGATGGCGCTGTTCGCCTGGATCAGGAGGCATCCCGCCGGTGACCGTCCGCTGGGCGGCCTGTTCGTGATGGACGAGGCGCAGACCTTCGCGCCGTCGGGCGCGATGACCGCCTGCACACAGAGCACGCTGGCGCTGGCCGCCCAGGCGCGCAAGTACGGCCTCGGCCTGGTGTTCGCCACCCAGGCCCCCAAGGGACTGCACAACCGGATCCCGGGGAACGCGGCGACCCAGTTCTTCGGCCTGCTCAACGCCTCCGCCCAGATCGAGGCCGCCAAGGAGATGGCCCGCTCCAAGGGCGGTCAGGTCGCCGACATCTCCCGGTTGACGACGGGCCAGTTCTACCTGGCCGCCGAAGGTGCCGCTTTCACCAAGACGCGGGTCCCGCTGTGTCTCACCCACCATCCCAAGGCCCCCCTCACGGCGGAGGAGGTCATCGCCAGGGCGAGCATCTGAGGGGAGACCGCACGGGTCTCCGTCCAGTCGGAGGGGGAGGCCGGTGGTGGCGCCCGGAGACGAGCCGAGCCGAGCCGTCCGGCAACGAGCCGGGCGGATGCCGCCGCGGTCGTACCGCACCGCCCGGGAGGTCAGAAAAGGCAGCCGACGTGGGCGAGGGCCTGCTTCAGCAGGACGCCCTGTCCGCCGAGCATCTCCTGCTGCACCAGTGGCGACGAGGCCTCCTCGGGGGTGAACCAGACAAGGTCGAGGGCGTCCTGCCGAGGACGGCAGTCGCCCGCGACCGGGACGACGTAGGCGAGGGACACCGCGTGCTGCCGGGGGTCGTGGTAGGGCGTGACGCCCTGGGTCGGGAAGTACTCGGCGATGGTGAACGGCTGCGGAGAGGCCGGGACGCGGGGCAGTGCCGTCGGGCCGAGGTCCTTCTCAAGATGGCGCATGAGCGCGTCACGGACACGCTCGTGGTGAAGCACGCGGCCGGAGACAAGGGCGCGGCTGACCGCTCCGTCCGATCCGATGCGCAGCAGCAGGCCGACACGCGTGACGACTCCCGCCTCGTCGACCCGTACCGGCACGGCGTCGATGTAGAGAATCGGCATTCGCGCGCGGGCCGACTCCAGTTCTTCGGGAGCGAGCCAGCCGGGCGTGGTTTCGGTCATTTCGGTCATTGACCGATCGTACTTCGCGGTCGGCTCGGAAACGCGTTCTCTTCCGGCGACCGGCTTGTCGAAAGGAGAAACAGCGGGCCCGCCGGTCCACGAGCGCGGCCGCGTCATGGTGGCCACCCCGCCCTTCGAGGGATCGGCGAGGCGGCGGGTGCCTGGGGACGACGCCCGCAGGCGGCGGTCACCTCCGCGACGAGGTGCCGTACGGCGGGAGACCAGCGGCCGAGCCGGGTGCCGGCGCCTTGTCCACGGCGCCGTCAGGATCGAATCAAGCGAGATCGTTCACGGGCGTTCCGGGTCATTTCGCGAGCGGTCGCCCGCTACTTCCCGTAGCCGGGGTGGCTGGAAAATCGCTCGCTCCCCCGTACGCCCTGCGGCAGCATGGCCAGGGCGGTATCGGCATTCGGGAGGGCTGATGGCTGTACTCCAATCACTCGAAAACCCAGGAAAAGGTTTATTCGCACGAAAATCGGCGGTTCTACTCGCACTGCGCTATTACTGCGGTGAGTTGAGGCGCCAGTGGCGGGTCGCGGTGCCCGCGCTGACGTTGCCGGCGATGGGAAACATCTGTTTGTTCTACCTGGCGCCGCTGGCGGTGGCCGGGCTCGTGGGGCACCTGGCCGGCGGCGGGGACGGCTCCATCGACGCGTTGCTGCCCTACGTGCTCGCCTTCGGCGCGGTGCTGCTGGCGGGCGAGGTGCTGTGGCGGGTGGGGCTGCACTTCCTGAACCGTACCGACGCCCGGGGCATCGAGCGGCTCGGTGTGGTGGGCATGGACGAGTTGCTGGCCAAGGACGCCGCGTTCTTCCACGACAACTTCGCCGGTTCGCTGACCAAACGGGTGCTGGGATTCTCCTCCAGGTTCGAGGAGTTCGCCGACACGCTCACGTTCTCGATCATGGCCAAGGTGGTGCCCCTGGCCTTCGCCTCGGTGGTGCTGTGGCGGTATCACCCGGTGCTGGTCCTCGTTCTCCTGGGCCTCATCGCGGTCACCGCCTTTCTCGTCGCCCCCCTCATCCGCCGTCGCCAGGCGCTGGTCGACGAACGCGAGGCCGCCAAGGTGCTGGTGTCGGGCCATGTCGCCGACGTGCTGGCCAACATGGACACGGTCCGCGCGTTCGCCGCCGAGGATCGCGAAGCCACCGAACACCGGGCCAGGGTCGCCGAGCAGCACAGGCTGTCCCTCCGTTCCTGGGATTACGGCAACCTCCGGGTGGACACCGTCGTCGCCCCGCTGTCGGTGCTCACCAGCGCCGTGGGCCTGCTCCTCGCCGTGGCGCTCCGGGGTGGGCTCGGCGTGGAGGCCATAGTGGTGACGTTCACCTACTACTCGAACGCGATCGGCATCATGTTCGAGTTCAACCAGATATACCGGCGCATGGAGAGCGTGCTCACCGAGGCGGCCCAGTTCACCGAGCTGCTCCTCGTGCCGCCGACCGTGGTGGATCCGGCCGACCCGCAGCCGCTGCGCCCGGCCGACGCGGGCATCCGCTTCGAGCGGGTGAGGTTCGCGTACGCCGACGGCCCGCCCCTGTTCGAGAACCTGGACCTGGACATCCCCAGCGGCACCAAGATCGGGCTGGTCGGCCAGTCCGGCGGGGGCAAGAGCACCCTCACCCGGCTGTTGCTGCGTCTCATGGACGTGAACGGAGGCCGGATCCTGATAGGCGGCCAGGACATCACCCGGCTCCGTCAAGCCGACCTGCGCAGCCTCATCGCCTACGTCCCTCAGGAACCTGCCATGTTCCACCGGTCCGTGCGCGACAACCTCGCGTTCGCCCGGCCGGGCGCCACCGATGCCGAGATCCTCCGGGCCGCGCGGGCGGCGCATGTCACGGAGTTCGTCGAATCCCTGCCGGACGGATTCGACACCCTGGTCGGAGAGCGTGGCATCAAGCTCTCCGGCGGCCAGCGGCAACGCGTCGCACTCGCGCGCGCCATCCTGCGCGACGCCCCGATCCTGTTGCTGGACGAGGCGACCAGCGCCCTGGACTCCGAAAGCGAGATCCTCGTCCAGGAAGCCCTGTGGCGCCTGATGCAGGACCGTACCGCGCTCGTGGTCGCGCACCGCCTGAGCACCGTCGTCCGCATGGACCGACTCGTCGTCCTCAACCGGGGACACGTCGTGGAGCAGGGCACCCACAGCGAACTGCTCCAGGCCCAGGGCCCCTACGCCCGGCTCTGGCACCACCAGTCCGGGGGCTTCCTGATCGAGGACGACACCCCGGACGCGCTCCACCGCTGACCGGCGCCCGGTTCCATCGGCGCTGGTCGCCCTGTGTGCGCGGGTGTGGCGCGAATGGACATAAGGCAAGTGGGGCATCCCGCTTTCGGCTGACTCGAAATCCGTCTCACGAGTGACGATGCGAAGCGATTATCGGGCGATCCTTGGGCCAGACGTCGCGAACCACTCTTCGCCAGGAGGCAGTGTGCGGGACAGTGAAGCAGGGCACTCGGACAGCGAAATCGAGAAGTTGCTTCACGGGCGACCGGACGACGGACAGAGCGTGGAGTTCCGGGTTCTGGGTCCCTTCGAGATCTACGCGGCCGGCGTCCCCGTCAACATCGGCGGTCCGCGGCAGCAGGCCGTCCTGGCCCGGCTGGTGGCCGCGGCGGGCACGGTCGTCTCCACCGACACCCTGATCGACGACCTCTATCACGGCGCGCCGCCGGTGAACGCGCTGGCCTCGATCCATGTCCACGTGTCGAACCTGCGCCGGGCCATCGAGCCGGACCGGGCGCCGCGCACCCCGCCGCGGCTCCTGGTCGCCCGCAGGCCCGGCTACATGCTCGTCACGCCGAACGTCGACGCGCTGCGCTTCGGCAGGCTCGTCGCCGACGCGGAACAACGCCCGCCCGCCGAGTCGCTCGCCCTGTTGGAGGAGGCGCTGCGGCTGTGGCGCGGCCTGCCCTACGGCGAGTTGACCGGCGAGCTGTGGGCGATCGCCGAGGTGAACCGCCTGCACGAGCTGCGCCTGACCGCGATCGAGCGCCGCACCCAGGCGCTGCTGGATCTCGGCCGCCCGCAGGCGGTCATCCACGAACTGGAGTCCGAGACCGGGAAACACCCGTTTCGCGAGCGGCTGTGGTGGCTGCTCGCCCTGGCCCGCTACCGCAGCGGGCGGCAGGCCGACGCGCTGGCCACGTTGCGCCGGGCGCGCAAGGTGATCGCCGAGCAACTCGGCCTGGATCCGGGCCCCGAGCTGCGGGCGCTGGAGAAGGACATCCTCCAGCAGGCGCGCTCGCTCACCTTCCCGCCCGAGCCTGTCGCGCTGCCGCGTCCGCCCGGCGAGACCTCCCCGCAGGGGCCGGCCCGAGGGCACCTGATCGGGCGGAACCGGCAGCTCGCGACGTTGACGACCCTCCCCATCCTGATGGACAGGAACGGCGTGGTGACCGCCGCGATCAGCGGTGAGCCCGGCATCGGCAAGACCCGGCTGCTGCAGGCGTTCCGCGACGACTGCGCCGATCTGGGCTACCTGGTGCTGTGGGGGCGCTGCCACGGGGGGGAGGGGGTGCCGCCGCTGTGGCCGTGGCTGCAGGTGCTGCGCGCCCTGGCCGGGTCCGTCCCGCCCTCGGATCGCCAGGCGCTGGCGGGGCTGCTGGACGACGAGCGGCTCACCGGCCCGCCCGGGACGGCCTCGCGCCACCGCAACCAGCTCATCGCGCAGTGGCTCATCGAGGCCGCGCGGCTCCGGCCACTGGTGATCATCCTGGACGACCTGCACTGGGCCGACTCCGCCACGCTCGAACTGCTCCGGGACGTCGCCGTGCTGTCCGGGGCGCAGGCCATGGACGTCTCCCTGACCCTGGTCACCGCGTTCCGCGAAGCGGCGTACCGCGACCTGGCGCAGCACCCCGGCGCCTCCCCGAGCGGGGCGTTCAAGCTCTCGGTGGACGAGGTCCTCTACCAGCTCGCCCGCTACGATCTGGTGCGCATCCGGCTGAGCGGCCTGACCAGCGACGAGGTCCGGGCCCTCGCCGAGGAGATGGGCGCGAAGGTGGACGGCCCCGAGGCTGAGCACCTGGCCGAGCGGAGCGGCGGCAACCCGTTCTTCGTCCGCGAGAGCGCCCGGCTGCTGGCCCAGGGCCAGGGGCTGGACGTCGTGCCGGACGCGGTGGCCGATCTGATCCGGCAACGGCTGGTCGTGCTCGGGCCGCAGACCACCGAGGTGCTCGGCGTCGCCGCGGTGATCGGCAGGAACTTCGATCCCGGCCTGGTCGCGGAGGTGCGGCAGGCGTCCGAGTCGGGCGCGGCGCACACCTACGGCCTGCTGGACCGGGCGGCGAAGGCGGGGCTCATCGTCACCGGCGACGGGTGCATGACGTTCGTCCACGACCTGGTCAGAGAGACCCTGATCGGTGACGTACCGCCGCTGCGCAAGGCGATGGTCCATCGGGAGGTGATGGCCGCCCTGTCGGCCAAGCCGAGCACCGACGTGACCACCATCGCCCACCACGCGGTGGAGGCGGGCCCGGCGGCGTACCGCGAGACGGCGCACTGGGCCCGCGCGGCGGCCGAGCAGGCGAGTTCCTGCGCGGCCTACGAGGAGGCCGCCGCCTGGTGGGGCCGGGCCGTCACCGCGCACGGCGCCTGCGGCGGCGCCCCCGCCGAGCACGTGGAACTCCTGCTGCAACAGGTGCGCGCCCTGCTGGAGGCGGGAGACGCGATGGGCGCCCGCCAGGTCCGCGCGCAGGCCCTGCGCGTCGCCAACCGCGCCGGGGCGGGCCCGGAGCTGACCGCCCGCGCCCTCACCGCGCTGGACGCCCCGGCCATCTGGACGCTGCGCAACCCTTACGAGCCGGTGGACCTGCGGCTGGTGGAGCAGTTCGAGCACACCCTGCGCCAGCTCCCCGAGACCGACAGTGCCGAACGGGCGCTGCTGCTGGGCGGACTGGCCCAGGAACTGTACGACGGCGCCGGCGATGCCCGCTGCCTGTCCCTGTCCGCGGAGGCGGTGGCGATGGCGCGCAGGATCGACGACCCGCACCTGCTGATGCGGGCGCTCAACGCCCGCTCGCTGTCCGTGCCGCAGGCGACCTGCCTCGGCGAGGTCATGAAGATCGCCGGCGAGCTGCACGGGCTCGCGCTGGACACCGGGTCGCAGGGTTTCGAACTGCTCGCGCACATGATGGACACCCACTACAGCCTGGAGATGTCCGATCTGGAGGAGGCGGACCGGGCCGCCGCGCGCTGCGACGTCATGCTGGATCACCTGCAACTCCCGTGGCCGCGCTTCCAGCACACCATGTGGCGGGCCAACCGGCTCGCCCTGGTCGGCCGGTTCGACGAGGCCGACGCCATGTACGACGAGGCCGAGCACCAGGCCCAGCGGCTGGGCATGTGGTACGCGGGCGCGGTCGTGGCGAACGGCCGCCTCATGCTCTGCTACCAGCGCGGCGCCATCGCCGACGCCGGGCCGCTGATCGACCAGATCGCCGGCATCCATCCCAGCGTGGACCACGACGCCCGGGTGCTGGAGCTGTGCGCCCGGGGCCGTCTGGACGAGGCCCGGGCACTGGCGCGGGCGGGATGGGCGGACCCGCCGATGGACTGGTCGTGGCTGACCATGACCTGTTTACAGGGCGCGGCCCAGGCCGCCGTCGGTGACCTGCCGGCATGCCGGACGACCTGGAAGAGACTGCTGCCCTACGCCGGGCGGATCTCGGGCGGGTCGGCGGTGGCGTGCATCGGTCCCGTGGACCACTTCCTGGGGCTGCTCGCCGCCGCCCTCGGCGAGGCCGCGGCCCCCGCAGGCCCGGTGCCGCCGAGGTAGCCGCCGCCGGGGCCGCGTCCGCGGGAGGGCGGGGCCGGGCGGGCCGCGGGCTCACGCGGGCTCCGCGACCCGCCACGGCGGGCGGCGGTCGATGCGCGCGAGCACCTCCGGGCTCCCGAACCGGCGGTCGATACGCCGGGTGGCCTCGGCCCAGTCCGCCATGGAACGCACCTGGGACAGCGTCTCCACCACGAAGGGGTCGCTCCACCGCTCGACGGCGCGCCGCCAGAGCACGTCCGGGTCCTCGGTCAGCAGGTTTCCCACGCATCCCTCGTAGACGGGCATGGCGCGCACCTCACCGTCGGGCTCGATCTGCAGCAGCGGGAACCCGTGGCTCGCGACGAAGGCGGGGTGCATCATCAGGGGGAAGTTGCTGGAGGTGGTCACCGCCAGCGACGCGGGGGCCAGCGAGCGCAGCCGCTCGGTGTACTCCTCGCCGGTCAGCGTGCGGAGCTCCTCGTTGTCCAACAGTTCGGTCTCCGCGAAACCGGGCCGGCTGGCCAGTCCGGCCGGCACCGCGGCGGCCAGGTTGAGGGAGCGCATCCGCGGGAACCGGGGCGCGATGTCGGTGCAGAACCCCGCGAGCCGATGGAGGTTGCTCCGCACGACCGAGCAGTCGATGCCGAAGAGCAGCGGAGTGTCGTCACGTGCCTCACGCCGGGCGGCGATGTCGTCCAGCATGGCCAGGGCGCTCATCGCACGGTCGAAGGAACCGGCCCTGCCCCGTACCCGGTCGTGCACCTTCGCGTCGGCCCCGTCGACGCTGACCGTGATCCGCCTGAACACCCGGGCCGCCTCCTCGGCGGTCTCGGGGGTGAGCGTCCATCCGCCGGTGTAGAGGTTGACGGCGATACCCGCCCGGCCGATGCGCTCGGCGACCTCGTAGATCCCCTTGACCACCAGGGGCTCGCCGCCCGCGAACTCCACCGACTCCGGTCGCATGGCGATGATCACGTCGGCGAGCCGCAGCATGTCGCCGTGGCTCAGCTGCCGGGCGGGGCGCCTGCCCGACTCGGAGTAGCAGTGGATGCAGCGCAGGGGGCAGGCGTAGGTGACGTCCCAGATGATGTCGGTGGGCTTGGTGACGGGGGAGCTCATGAGGACCTCCTGGTGGCGAGCGGATGACCGGGACGGGCGCCGGACGTCGGGTCGTTCGTCCAGTGCCCGACGAGGTCGGCGTACAGAGGGGAGCGGGCCGGCAGGTCCGCGTGGGTGCCCGCGTGGGCGGCGGTGCCGTCCATCAGCAGGACGCGCCGGGCCCGGATCGCGGAGCTGATGCGATGGGCGATGACGATGAGGGTGCCGGGCCGGGCGGCGAACGCACTCTCGGCCTTCGCCTCGGCGGCGGGGTCGAGATGGCAGGTCGCCTCGTCCAGGACGACCACGCGGGCCGGGGAGGCGTAGGTCCGGGCCAGGGCGATCAGTTGCCGCTCCCCGGCCGACAGCGTGGCGGGTTCGTCGATCTCGGCGTCAAGGCCGCCGAGCCGATCGACGAGCGCCCGCGCGCCCACCCGGTCCGCCGCCTCGTCCAGCAGGGCGTCGGTGGTACCGGCCGGGCACAGGTAGCCGAAGTTCTCCCGTACCGTGCCGGCGAAGACGTACGCCTCCTGGGGCACGAGCGCCATCATGGAGCGCAGGGCGGGTTCCGCGATGACCTCCAGCGGGAGCCCGCCGAGCAGGATCTCCCCGTGGGTCGGCCGCCGAAGTCCGGTGAACAACAGGGACAGGGTGGACTTGCCGATGCCGCTGGGGCCGACCACGGCCAGGTGGTCTCCCTCGGGGATCACCAGGTCGAGGTCGTGCACCACGGGCGTGGCCTGGGGGGCGTAGGCGAAGCCCAGCCCCTTCGTCCGCAGCTCGCAACCGGCGGGCGCGGCGGTGCCGGACGCGTCGGCGGGCGCGGCGTCGGCGGGCAGCGCGATGGTCTCGGCGATGCGGTTCAGGGTGACGGCCAGGGCTACGCCCCAGCTCGAAACCGTGCCGGTCAGCATCTGCAGGGCGGGTTGCAGGCCGGTCGCCATGTAGGTCACCGCGCCGACGACCTCGCCCACGCTCAGGTGTCCCTGCCGCGTCAGTGGCTCGGCGGCGATGACCAGGCCGAGCAGCGGCACGTGCGTGCCGATGACGACGATCAGCCGCCGGGCCACGCCGGCCCGGGCCAGGGCACGCGTGGCCGCGGCCTGGGCGTCCACCGCGGTCCGCACGGTGGCGTACGCCTGATCGCGCGCCCCGCAGGCGGCGATGTCCCGCGTGCCCTCCAGGATCGGGGTCGCCTCGGCGGTGAGCGTCTCGTCGGCGAGGATCAACCGGCGTTGCCGGATCAGCAGCACCCGCAGCAGCCAGGCGAACACCACCACCGCCACGAGCACGGGCCCGGCGACGACGGCCGCGGCCGGCGGCGAGAGCACCAGCAGCCCCGTCATCGCGGCGATCAGCGAGATTCCCAGCCCGTGCGTGGTGCGCAGCAGCGCGGACACCAGGTTCCGCAGCGTCTCCACCTGCTCGGTGAGACGGTTGACGGCGGCGGTGTCCGGCCGGTCGCCGCGGACGGCGCGGGTCACGGTGGCCGTGACGACGGCGCGTACCAGGTCGTCGCGCAGCGGCTCCACCACCGCGGCCAGATGGGGGAACATCAGGCGCGTGGCCGCGGCCTTGAGCAGCATCGCGACCGCGAGCAGGCCGAGCCAGGCCAGGCCGGTGGCCGGGCGTCCGGCGAGGAAGCCGTCGTCGATGGCGGTGGCGACGAGCAGCCCGGACAGCAGCCCCGGGACGGACTCCGCGAAGGCCCAGGCCAGGGCGGCGGTCAGGGGCCGCCTGCGGGGGCGCAGCAGCGCGAGCAGCAGCCGGAACCCGCCGGGAGGGCGGCCGTCCCCTTCCAGGTGGAGGACGGGCGCCGCCGCGAGCGGGGCGGATGCGGGGGTCACAGCCGAGCCGGGCACGGTTCCTCACTCCATGAGCTGTCGTCGTCCGCCTCGCCGCCGTGGTCCGGACCGGCGGCGAACAGGGCGCGGTACGCCGGGTCCCGCCACAGCGCCCGATGCGTGCCCCGGCCCCGGATCCGCCCGCCGTCCAGCCACACCACGTGGTCGGCGCGGGCGGCGGTGGCCGCGCGATGGGCGATGACCAGGCGGGTGGTCCCGCGCATGCCCTCGACCAGCGTGCGGGTCACCTGGGCCTCGGTCGCGGTGTCCAGGCTGGACGTGGCGTCGTCCAGCACGGTCAGGCGGGCCCGGCGCACCATGGCGCGGGCCAGGCCCAGCCGCTGGAACTCCCCGCCGGACAGCGGGGCGTCGGCGGCGGGGGTGTCGTAGCCGTCGGGCAGGCGGCGGACGACGTCATCGACGTGTGCGGCTCGTGCGGCCTCGCGGACGCTGTCGCGGTCGAGCGCCGGCCTGCCGTAGGCGATGGCCGAAGCGAGGTCGCCGCCCAGGAGGACGGGGCGTTCGAAGGCGTAGGCGACCGCACCGCTCAGCGACTCCGGGGCCACGCCGGCGAGGTCGTGGCCGTCCAGCAGCACCCGCCCGCGCTCGGGGTCCAGCAGTCGCCCGGCCAGCATGGCCAGGGTGGTCTTGCCCGCCCCGGACGGCCCGACGAGGGCGGTCAGCGTGCCCGGGGCGATGTCCAGATCGATGGCGTCGAGGAGGCGGGAGCCCTTGCGGGTGACGGTGACGCCGCGGAACGACAGCGCGCCGGGGCCCTCGGGCAGCGGGCGGGTGCCGGGCACGAGGGGCGGCAGCCCGAGGACCTCCTGGATCCGGCGGGCCGCGGCGCGGGCCTCGGCGATCCCCAGGAGCGCGTCGACCTGGTCGATGAACCCCACGCCTATCGCCGCGTAGCCGGCCACGGCGAGCAGTTGCCCAGGTTGCAGCCGGCCGTCGCTGACGCCGAACCCGGCCACGACGAGCACGGCCACCTCGATGACGGGCAGCAGCAGGCTGATCTGCCACACGCCCTGCGCCTGGGCCCGCCACATGGAGTGACCGGCGTTCGACAGGTCGGTCAGCGGGCGCAGCACCCGGGTGATCTCGCGATCGGCGGTGCCGGACGCCCGCACCGTGCGGATGCCGGCCAGGGTGTCGGTCAAGCGCGCGGCCAGGCGCCCGTGCGCGCCCTGGTACCGCTCGTACGCCCCCGACAGCCGGCCGACGGAGAGCCGCACGATCACCAGCGTGAGGGGCACCGCGATCAGGAAGGCGATGCCCGAGCGCCAGTCGGTCACCAGCAGCAGGACGATGCCGCCGCCGGCGCTGACGATTTCCGCGACCGTGTACAGCAGGGTGAGCGGGACCCGCCCGGCGCTGGCGGTGTTGCTCACCAGCCGGTTGGCCAGTTCCCCGGTCGAAAAACGGCGGGCGCCGGCGGCGTCGAGGCGCAGAAGGTGGGCGGTGAAGCGCAGGCGCAGGGACGCCGTCGCGGACGCGGTGGTCGCCGCGCCGGCGAGGGTGTCGATCAGATCGGCGCAGGTGGCAACGGCCAGGACGAGCGCGAGGAACCCGGCGGCTCGCGCGCCCTCGCCGGACACCACGCCGTCCACGGCGCCCGCCAGCGCGGCGGGCAGAGCGAGTATGGCGGCCGTCGACAGGGCGACGGCCGCCGCGGTCACGGTCAGGGGCGCCCACAGGCCGCGCGTCGTGGCGACGAGGAGGCGGTCACCGTCCCGCCGCGTCACCTGCCGGGCGGCGGGGTCCGGGGCTTGGTCCGGCATCAGATGGCGTCGAAGCGCGAACCGAGGCAGGTCGGGCGCCAGCACGTGCCCAGACAGGTGCTCGGCCCGCCAGGGTACGGCCTCGCCTCCCGGACGACCGGAAGCAGGTCCAGGGTGGTGATGTTGGATTCCATCGGCTTTCCTCTCGTTGTCCACACCGCCGGATCCAGGAGGCTCGGGCGCCGGGCCGGCCCGATCGGCCGGGCGCGGAGTTCTGCGGTTCGTCGGGCATCGGCACGGGCGGCGGTGTCGGTCAGCCGGCGCCGGCCCTGTCGTTCAGCCGACGTCGGCGGTGTCGTTCAGCCGGCGCGCTCCGGCCCGGCGCGCAGGAAGGCGAGCACGCGCTCCCTGACGGCGTGTCCGCCGACGTCGGACAGCGGGTCATGGCCCGCGCCGGGAACCTCCAGGTAGGTCACCGGCGCGGCGTCCGGGTGACGGGTCCGCCGCAGCCGCTCGTGCAGGCGGCGGGAGTGGCCGACCGGGATGATCGGGTCGTGCTCGCCGTGCACGATGAGCAGCGGCAGCCGGATGCGGCCGGCCAGCCGGAGCAGATCGCGCGGCCCGAGGTCGTCGTCGTGGATCTCCTCGCGCCCGCCCAGGCGGTCGATGAGGTTGCGGACCGAGGCCGGTCCGTCCTCGTGGAGCAGCCGGCCGGACAGGAACGGCGCCACGACCACGGCCCGCTCCCACAGGCCCGGCTCCGCCGCCGCGGCCAGTAGCGCCAGGTACGCGCCGTAGCTCGCGCCGTAGAGCATCGGCCGGTCCGGGCCGCGCCCGGCCGCCAGGTGGCGGCCCAGATGCAGGATGTCGGCCAGGTCGCAACCACCCCAGGCGCCCTGGATACCCGCGCGGTGCGCCGCGCCGTAGCCGGTGCTGCCCCGCTGGTTGGGCGCCACCACCGCGATCTCCTCGGCGGCGAGGCGCTGGAACAGCGGGTCGAAGCCGAGCCGCCAGGCGGCCTCGGGGCCACCGTGCAGCGCCACCACCAGGCGCGGAGCGCCGGCCGGATCGCCGTACACGACGGCCTCCGTGCCGCCCGCCGGCCCCGGGTACTCCCGCGCTCGCGGTGAGGCCCATCCGGACCAGTCCTCGCCGGTGGGGGCGAGGACGCGCGGCCGGGACGGGTCCGCGATCGTGATGACGCCCGTCGGACGGTCGCCGGCGCTGTGCACCAGACGCAGCCCGGCGTCGGACCAGTGGGCCGTCGGGTGCAGGGCGCCGGGCGGCAACTCGATCTCGGCGGGGGCGTCCGCGGTCAGATCGTGGACCAGCAGGTGGGAACGGGTGCGGCGGGTGACCGACAGGGCCAGGAACCGCCCTGTCGGGTCCAGCGCCAGCGGGACCACGCTGCCCTCGACGGCGTTCAGCCGATCGGGCAGGGCCGTCGGCGCCGGATCGCCGAGGCGGCGCACGCCGAGCCGGTAGCCGCCGTCGCCCGGCGCGGCGGTCAGCAGCACCCTGCCTCGGGGCGCGGCCAGCAGCAGGTGCTCGCCGTCGGGAAGACCGAGGGACGTGATGGCGCCGCGCGCCGGATCCAGGACCAGGGTGCCCGCCTCCGGCTCACCGGAGGTGAGCGCGAGGGCGTGCCCGTGCTCGTCCAGCCAGACCGCCCCGCCGATCGGATGCGGCACCCGGGTGACCTGTTCCGGCGGCGCGGCCCCGCCGGGCAGGCGCCACACCGTGGTGCGCCCGTCGCCGTCCATCTCCAGCACCAGGGCGGGGGTGCGCGCCGTGCCGGGGAGGAGCCGCAGACCGCCCCTCCGGACGGCCATCAGCTCGACCTCCTCGACCGGCCGCCCGCCCTCGGCGCCGGACGCGGCGAAGGTGAGCCGGGAGCCGTAGGCTCCGGACCGGCACAGCAGCAGGCCGCCGTCGTCGGTGGGCAGCGGCACGCTCGCCGCGGTCTCGCCGTCGCGGGTGCGCACCGCCCGGGGCCGGGGCTCGGGACCGGTGAGGTCCCACAGCTCCGGGTACATCGCGGGGGCGCGGTCGTCGGAGGCCAGGCAGGCGGCGTACCCGCCGCCGGAGGAGAAGCGGAAGTTCAGGCGGTGGACGAACGGCCGCCGCCGTACGCCGGTCACCGCGGCGGCCGGGCTCATCGTCTCGGAGACCATCACGCCCGGACCCCGCGCGCCCACGTCTCGGCGCCCGTCTCGGCCATCCAGCGGCGCGGACCGCCGTGCCGCAGCCGGTACAGGAAGTCCAGCACCCCGGCCAGCCCGGTGTTCCAGGCGACGGAGACCTCCTCGCCGCCGAGTTCGTCGGGTACCACCATGAGCCCGTCGCGCAGGACGGCACCGGCCCACAGGGGCGCCGCCAGTTCCTCCGCCTGGTCGTGATAGGCGCGCTCGCCGAGCAGGTCGGCCATGTCCAGCAGGAACTGCCCGTCACCGGCGAGCCCGTGGCACGCCGCGGTCCCCGAGGCCAGGCGGCCACCGTGGACGGCCAGCGCGGCCGCGTGGGCGGCATCCCGGAAGCGCCGGTCGCCGGTCGCCGCGTACAGGCGCACCAGGTAGGTGCCGACGCCGGAGGAGCCGTTGCACCAGTGCGGCAGCTTCGTCCCGCCCCGCGGGCCCTCGGCCCACCAGGCGGCCTCCCCGTGGTACTCGGCCGCGCCCAGCAGGGTCTCCCCGGCGGTCAGGGCGATCTCCAGGCAGTCGTCCCGGTCGAGCGCGACCCCGGCGGCCAGCAGGTACGCGCCGACCCCCGCGACGCCGTGCGCGAAGCCCCAGTGCTCCGCACCCGCCAGCGCGGAGGGGAAGTCCGAGGGGATGGGCCACAGCACACCGTCCGGGGTCCGCCGCGCCGCCTTGAGCAGGCCGTCGGCGCACGCGTCCGCCCGGTCCCGGAACCGCGTGTCGCCGGTGGCGCGCCACAGGTGCAGCAGGGCCGTCCCCGCCCCGGCGGCGCCATGGCAGATGTCCGGGTTGGGCCAGGTGACCGGCAGCTCCAGCCCCAGCGTCACGGCGGCGGTGCGCAGGCTCTCCTCGTCGAGCGCGTGGCCGGCGTCGTGCAGGGCCACGGCGATGCCCGCCCGGCCGAAGTACAGGCCCGGGGAGGGCCGCTGCTCGCGCGCGAGCCTCCGAACCGTCCAATCCGCCGCGTCCCGCAGGGCGGAGGTGAGGCGGTCCCGGGTGTCCGGCGGCAGCGCGTCGTCCGCCCGCGCGGGGTCCAGCACGGCGGCCCACAGCGAGATCACTCCGGCGGCGCCGTACTGGACGGCGCACGGGTCGGCGGTCAGGCCGAAACCCCCGCTCGGCCACAGGCGGGCGGACGGCTGCTCGCCCGTGCCGGGCGACATGGCGCGCATGGTGTGGGCGAGCCCGTCGTGGAACAGGTGGTCCTGCTCCGCCGTGCCCAGGCGGAAGCCGGCGGTCCGGTCGGCGGACCCCAGGGCGGCGTCGTCCAGGTCGCCCAGGAATCGCCGCACCCGCGGCAGGTCCCAGCGCCGCGCCGGATCCTCCCGCATCAGGCCCAGGACCAGCGGGGACAGCGCGGTGGCGAGCGGGTCGCCGGTGGTCGCCACCCGCACCACCGTCTCCACCCGCTCGTCCCAGGGCCGCGCGTCCGCGGGCCGGTCCCGCAGGTGGGGCGGCTGGCAGGAGGTGGCCGCGAACAGCGTCGTCGCACCGAGCGCGTACAGGTCGGCCGTCACGTCGGGCGCGGGAGCGTGCACGGCGGAGTTCACCTGCTCCGGCGGCGCGTAACCGGGGGTGAAGGCGCGCCCGACCGGCGCGCCGGGCACGGCGGCCATCTCCAGGTCGATCAGGCGGCAGCCGCCGTCCTCCGTCACCATGACGTTGTTGGGCGTCAGGTCGCGCAGCACGTGACCCTGTTCGTGCACCACGGCGACCAGCTCGACCAGGCCGCGCAGGACGCCCAGTACGGCGCCGGGCCGGTCGTGCCGAGGAGCCTCCCAGCCGCTCAGCGGGGCGCCCGCGATGTGCTCCTGCGCCAGGAACAGGTTGTCGTCCTGCTCGAAGAGGAGCACCTTGCGAGCCGTGACGTCCAGCGGCCCGAAGATCTCCAGCATGCGCGCCTCGTGGCGCATCAGGTCCCGCTCGTCGGAACCGTCGAGCCTGGCGCCCAGGTGGGGGCGCGCCTGCTTGATCACCACCTGGCGGCCGTCCGCGCGGTCCTCCGCCAGGAACACCCCGCCCTTGGCGCCGTGCCGGATGGCCTCGCGCACCACGAACCGGTCGGCCAGCAGCACCGCCTGCGGCGCCGTGGTCCGCGCCGGGGCTTGGCCAGAGCCGAAGGGGCACGCCGCCCAGGCCGGCGGGGAGTACCAGGCGTTGCGCTCGTCGGTCACCTGGGTGCCGTCGGGCGCGGTCAGCCGGGAGGCGTAGGAGCCGTCGTTGTCGAGCACGCTGGGTGCCGAGAACACCCCGAAGCGGTAGTACACCAGACTGTCCGGCCGGTAGATCCGGTCGGAGAGGATCGGCGCCCCCGGCAGGCCGTAGGTGGCCCTGTGCAACTCCTCGGCGATCTCCACGGCGGCCGCGTCGTCGGGAGGGTACACCGTGATGAACTTGCCCACCGACCCCCGGTCCTGGCCGCGTGCCACGAGCCGGCTCAGCTCCTCGAAATCGGTGGCGTACTTGAAGGAGCACCGGCGGCGCGCCAGCACCCGCACAACGCGCGCCAGCACCACCGGGGCCGACAACGGCGTGGCCGCCACGTGCAGCTTCCAGCCCTGCGCCCGGCTGTCCGCCCCGGGCGGGGTCACGTACGTCCACGGTGACCCGACCTGGAACCGCCAGTCCGGCCCGCCATCGGCCTCCGTACCGGTCATCGGGCCCGTCTCGCCCGCCGCGCGGCGCAGTGCCGCCCGGGCGACGTCCTCCAGGACGTGACGGTCCGCACCGGAGACGCCGTCCCCCGTCGATTCACGTTCACTCACGACGCCGAATCTCCATTCGTCTTTTTCGACATGGGGTGATGCCGGACCATCGGTGCGAAATGGCTGCCCGGGTCTCGCCCACGGCCGGTTCTCCGGACGCTGAGCATGCTGCCAGCGGCGCCTAATGGCGCCCTTAAGGTCTCCACGCCCCCCGGCCGGGTTGTGCCGGGGCGCACATTAAGGACGGCTAAGCACCCCGTAAGAACCGCGGCCTATCGTCGGCACGCGGAGAATTCGCACCGGCCCGCCGGAACATCCGGACGCTCCCGACCGGGACGCCGGAGCGGTTCCCGGCGATGCCCCCGGCCACCGGCCGCGCCGGCGTCGTCCACAAGCCGAACCCGATCGTGGGCGGTCCCGCGTTCCCGCCGCTGATCTCCCATCGCCGACCGCGCGCTCACAGACCCCGCCGGCCTCACCGGCGGACGGCGAGACCTCGCATCACCTCGGAGGTCTCCTCTCCTGAGAAAGCCCCAAGAAAGGAGGTCCGATTTGGAGTTCGACGTTCAGTCGCTCGACATGCTCCCCGCGCGGGCGCAGGCCCTGCCGGGTCCGTGCTGCGTCACCTGCGTGTTGTTCAGCAGGTTCTACGTGTCCACCGACGGGTTCTAGCATCCGGCGACCCGCGTACGCGGGTCACGGTGATTTCCCGTGAAGCCATCGACCACGAAAGGAGGATCGCGATGGAGTTCGACGTTCAGTCCCTTGACATGCTCCCCGCGCAGGCGCAGAGCCGGCAGGGCCCGTGTTGCGTCACCTGTGTGATCGCCACCAATTCCATCTTCTCCTCCTGGTTCTGATCCCGGCGATCCGTATTCCCGGGTCACCGCGGATTCCGTAAAACCGTCACACACGAAAGGAGGATCGCGATGGAACTCGACGTCCAGGCTCTGGACCTGCTCCCCGCCCAGGTGGAGAGCGCCCTTTACCCGTGCGACATCACCTGCCAGAGCTACCGCACCTGCGCCACGTTCACGTGCGGATTCACCAACTACTGAGGCCCGCGGGTGAATGACCGGCCGGGTACGTGTTCCCGATGGAGGGCGCGCGCCCACCGGAGGGAAGACGGCCCGGCCGGTGCGGGACGAACGCTCCGCCTGCGGTGAGCCCCGTACGTCACCGCAGGCTTCCCGGCCCGGCGCGATGGCCCGGCGTGATGGCGCCGCGCGCCTGCGGTGCGACCCCGTTCGCGGGCGTCTTCCGAAGACGGGGGCGGCCTCATGACGAGGATTCGGCCCGGTCGATCCGGGCGCCGGGCTGAGGAGACGCCCTCACCCCGGCCCCAGGGCCGGAAGATCGGCGAGTTCCCGCGGGTCCGCCGCGACCACGCCGGAGAAGCGCTCGGGAGCGAAGAACTCCTCGGCCGCCGCGGCCACGGCGTCCGGGGTCACGGCGGCCAGCCGGTGCGGGAAGTCGAACAGCAGGAGCGGGTCCGCCCCCTTGGCCGCCAGGTCGGCCAGCGCGGTGGCGAGCCCGGCGCGCGGGGCCAGGTGAGTCGCCATCGACCCGACGGCGTAGGCGCGCGCCGCCTCGATCTCCTGGCCGGTGGGCGGATGGGTCCGCATCCGGGACAGTTCGGCGGCCAGCACCTCCAGCGCGGGACCGGTGGTGGCGGCCGCGGTGTCGGCCTCGATCGCCAGGAACCCGCCGCCGGGATGGCTGTCGAAGAACGCCGTGACGCCGTACACGTAGCCCTTGTCCTCCCGCAGGCTGCGCGACAGCCGGGAGGACAGGGAGCCGCCCAGGACGTTGCAGGCCAAGAACAGCGCCGGGTAGCGCTCGTGCGCCACGGTCACCCCCGGCGCGCGCAGCCGGATGCGCGACTGTGGCGCGCCCGGCCGCGGCAGCGATACCAGGCGGCCGCCCTCGACCGCGGGCAGCGGCGGCAGCGGCGCCACCCCCCGCATGGGGGCCTGCCAGCCGGCCAGCGCGCGTTCCGCGGCGTCGGCGTGCCGCCTCGGGTCGTCCGGGGCGAGGATCACCAGGACCGCGCCGCGCGGGCCGGCCGGCCGGTGCCGCACCTCGGTGATCGCTGCGAGCTCGTCCTCCTCCGGCATCGTGAACGCCACCGGATGGCCGCCGAACAGGTGCCGTGCCAGCTCCGCCCGTACCGTGACGTCGGGGTGCGCCCTGGCCACCTTGAACTGCGCGATCAGGTGCCCGCGCGCCGGCTCGACCTCGGCGGGCACCTCCCGCGCCACCCGCGCCAGCCTCAGCGTCAGCGCGTCCATGTCGGACAGCGAGCAGCAGGCGATGGCGGTCATCTGATGGACGTCGGCCACCACGTTCAGCTCCACGCCGTCCTCGGCCTCCTGCCCCCGCGACAGGCAGGCCGCCAGCAGGATCGACTCCGCCAGCGCTCCCCGGGTCGGGCAGGGGGAGGGCAGGAGCAGGCGCGCTTCGGCCAGGGGGGTCACACCATGCCGTACCGCCAGCACGCGCAGCCCGTTGACCAGCGTGCGATCGACCAGGTCCCTACTCATGGCCCCTCCCCGGGACGACCCGCAGCAGCGCGCGGGAGTGTGGGCGCAGGCCGCGTGCCGCCGCGGCCACGTCGGCGGCGCCCACTCCGGCGTACGACCCGGGCAGCCGTGCGACCAGTCCGGGATCGCCGAACAGCAGCTCGAAGCGCCCGAGCATGCGCACCCGGTCGGCGAGCCGGTCCATGGAGCGGTGGTGGGACAGCAGCCAGGCGGTACGCCGGCGCCGCAGTTCCCCGTCCGAGGGTCCGGCGGCGCCGAGCGCGTCCAACTCGGCGTCCACGGCGGCCAGCACCCGTTCGGCCGGAAGTTCCGCCGGGTGGATCGCGGTGAGCACCCACATGTCGGGGTCGCGGGCGTCGAGGAGATCGAACAGGCCGATCCGGGCCGAGAAGGTGACGTTGTGCCCGGTCTCCCGGTGCAGCCGTTCCCGCAGCCGGGGCCGTGCGCCGCCGGCCAGCACGCTGGCCAGGGCGGACAGCGCGAGGTGCGCGTCGGGGTGGGCGGCCGGATCAGGCACCCGGTAGCCGAGGGCGAAGGCGGGCAGCGGCGCCAGCGGGTCCGCGTACTCGGCCACCGCCTGCCCGGCGGGCTCCGGCTCCCCGTACGGGGCGGGCGGGGCGGCGGGGCGGGGCGCGATGGCCCCGAAGGCGCGCTCGATGACCCTCAGCACCGCCTCGGGCTCGACGTCGCCCGCGACCGTCACCACCGCGTTGCCCGGCCCGTAGTGCCGGTCGAAGAACTCCTCGCAGTCCGCGGCGGTCACGTGCTGGAGGGTGGCGTAGTCGCCGTACCCGTCGTGGGCGTTGGCGAAGGAACGGAACAGCACGGGGGAGAGGCGGGGCCAGGGGAAGCCGCCGTAGGGCTTGCGGATCTTGCCCAGGACCTCCTCGCGGATCACCGAGATCTGGGTCCGGACGGCCCGCTCGGTGATCGTGGGAGCGCGCATGCGTCCGGCCTCCAGCGCGATCACGCCCGCGACCGCGTCGGCGGGGACCACGGTGTAGAAGTCGGTGTAGTCCTGGCGGGTGGAGGCGTTGCAGAACCCTCCGGCGCGTTCGACCTGCTGGAAGTGGTTCGGCCCGGTGCCGGAGGCGGCCTGGAACATCAGGTGCTCGAACAGGTGGGCCAGGCCCGAGGCGCCTTCGGCCTCCGCGCGGAAGCCGATGTCGTAGTGCACCGCGACGCCCGCCACGGGAACGGAGTGCTCCTCCTCGATGACGACCCGCAGCCCGTTGGACAGCGTCACGCGCGTGATCTCGGCGGTGTTCACGAACGGGCCGCCTGGCTGGGGGAGGGCAGCAGCTGCCCGGCGCCGGCCGCGTCGATCACGTCGGCGACGAGCCTGAGGTACTCCACGAGGACGTCGTGCCACTTCAGGTAGGCGGCGAAGTCGTGCAGGTGGGTCAGGAAGCGCAGCGCGGCCGTCCTGCCCACGGCGGTGAGGTCCAGGGCGGCGGTGTCCGGGGTGGCGGTGTCCAGGGCGGTGAGGTCCGGGGCGGCGGTGTCCGGGGCGGAGGTGTCCGGGGCGGTGGTGTAGCCCTCCAGGACGCGGCCGATGAACAGGTCGAAGTCCAGGTCGCGGCGCGAGCCGAACCGGTGGACTGAGGCGCGGAGCTCCACCAGCTCGCCGATGATCCACCCCATGTCGGACTCCGGCGGACCGGCGGCCAGGTTCTCCCCGGTCAGCAGGCCGCCGTGCGTGCCAGGGGTCAGGGGCAGGAGGATGCCCAGGCTGGGGCCGCCGTGCAACAGGACGTGCGGTGCCTCCGCGGGCGGGACGCACCACGCCGCCACCGTGGCCATCCGGTCCCGGCCCAGCATCTCGGCGGCCCGGCGGTGCAGATCGGGCGCGGCGCCGGGCCCGAGCCCGTCCCGCAACCAGGAGAGCAGCCGCAGCAGGCCGTCGGGGGACGGGAGATCGGCCCCGGGCAGGGGGACGGCGTGCAGCCGGGCGAGGGCCGCGCCGGTCTCCGCGAGGGTGTCCGCCGTGATCCGCGCGATGTCGGCGTCGCTCTCGCCCGTCCCCGGGCCGAGCAGCATGGCCGCGATCGAGCGGGACTGACCGGCCCGGTACGTCGCGCCGGTGGCGTCCGCCCGCTCCGGGAGCGTGAGCTCGACCCGCCCCCGCGCCGCCGTACGGACGGCGTCCAGGACGGCGGGATCCGGCGTGCGCAGCGCGCCGCCTCGATGTGGCCCGGGACGCCGGGACCACCGGTAGTCCCCCTCGGCCGACCGGGCGATCGCGGTCAGCACGTAGCCCGTGCCGTAGGAGTCGTCGGCTCGGCTCACTGCTCCTCCTTCCCGCGCGTGGCGCGCAGCTCCACCAGTCGCTCGATCAGGGTGGGAAGCGGGGCCGCCCCCAGGGCGTCCTGTCTTCGGGTGTGGGTGCTCAGGACCGGCACCGGGTCGACGACCACGACATTGGGCCGCTCCTCGATCGCGGCACGGTGCCGCCGGTAGGCGTACGAGGTGGTGGCCCCGGGCGGCAGGGCCGGCGCGATCCCGATCAGCGCGGAGGTGCACTGGAGCGCCAGCAGCACGGGGGTGTCGGCGAGCCCGCCGGCGAACCGGCCCAGGAAGTGGTACGTCGCCGGGTAGACCACCACCGTGTCGGCCCAGCTCGCGTACTCCACGTGCGGCGACTCCGGCCCCGGGGCGTCCGGCCAGGCGTCGACGGGCACGTCCTTGCCGATGAGGGCCGCGATCGCCTGCCGGCTGACGAACCGCTCCGCGCTCCTGGTCACCACCACCCGGACGTCCAGGCTCGGGTAGGAGCACCGCAGCCAGTTGAGCCAGTACGGCAGGAAGGCGGCGCCGAGCGATCCGGTGGCCAGGATGAGCAGGCGCTCGGCGGGGAACGGCGGGACCTGGGGCCGCCCGGTCTCACCCATCGGCGTCCGCCATGGCGTGCAGCAGCTGCTCGGCGTCCGTGAGCGCCGCCCGGAAACCCTCGGTCCCCACGACGCCGGCGAGGTTGAGGATGATCTCCTCGACACCCGCCTCGCGGTAGCCGCGCAGCTGTTCGACGACCTCCTCCGGTGTGCCGTACACGTAGACGCCCGCTTCGACCAGGGCCGCGGCGCCGGCGCGCGGGTCGGCCGGGTCGGCGGGCACCCCGGCCCGCCGCAGCATGTCGGTGTAGTGCGGGGTCCGCAGGTGCTCCGCCGCCGCGCTGCGGGCGAGCCTGCGGGGATCGCGGCCGGGGCGGGCCAGCGCCACGTGCACGACGGTCGCGACACGGGGCGGCCTGCGGCGGTCCGCGGCCCCGGTGGCCAGCGCGGGGAGCAACGTGTCCCGGACGTAATGGGGCGGTGTCATCCAGGTGATGGCCACGTCGGCGACGGCGCCCGCCGCACGCGCCATGCCCGGACGAAGGACGCCCAGGCCCACCTCGACGGGCGGGTGGGGCATCGGGGGCAGCGCGGTGGTGACGACGCACGCCTCGCAGGCGTGCTCGACGGGGCCGCCGTCGAGGAGGGCGCGCACCGCGCGGGCGTACCCTGCCGCGGCCGAGGCCGGCTTGTCGTACGGCGCGCCGCGCAGCGCCTGGACCAGGTCCGGAGTCGCGGCACCGTACCCGGCGACCACCGGACGGCCGGTGAGCACCGCCAGGCTGCGCGCCTGCGCCGCCGCCTCCATCGGGTGCCGCAGCGGTATCAGCGTCACGCTCAGCCCGCACGGCACCCTGATTCCCCGGCCGGCCAGGTAGGCGATCGTCTGGTGCGTCTCGACCAGCGCGGATTGGGCCAGCCAGAGCCGGTCGGCCAGCCCGCTCTTCACCAGCTCCCCGAACGGCACGACCGCGTCGGGGTACGCGTGCTGGAGCGGGAACAGCAGCCCGGGAGCCATGGACCCCCCTTTCTTTTCCCAGGGCCATGGCGGTGCCGCGGGCCGTTGTCACGCGCCCGCGGCACCGCCACCGTCACCCCGATCCGTCAGCAGCCGGCATCGATGGTCCACGCGATGGTGCAGATGTGCGCGGTCATCCAGCTGGTCTCCCTCGGCCAGGCGCCGGGAGCGTCGCTCCCGGGAACCTCGGCGACCTCGGCGAGCGAGGTGTAGGCCTCGGCACCCTCCATCAGCAGCTCAGTAGACATGTGTGTCACCTCCTTCCTCGTCCTCGCAGGATCCGGGCCCGGTTTCGGGTCCGGAGGTCTCGAAGGGCAGCGGCGGTGAGCCGATGTTGCGGTGCATCGCGTCGGGTTCGACCCCGGCGGCCCGCAGCGCCTCGCGCACCGCCTCGTCCCGATCGCCACCGTGCTCGGCGTGGGCCAGCAGCCCGGCGGCGATGGCGTGCGAGCGATGCTCGCCGAAGCTCAGCCCGCGCATACCGGGCCGCCGATCCTGCGGCTCCCACGCCCAGCCAATGCCGGGGCCGAGCGCGGCGACGTAGGCGGACAGGTCCTGGCGCAGCCCGCCGGTCGCGGTGGCCGCCGCGCCGATCTCCGGCGCCGCGTGCCAGGAACGGGGGCCCAGGTAGACCACGATGCTGTCGCGGCGCGGGTGCAGATGGCGGTTGGAGAGCACCTTGGCGTTGTAGGGGAGCCGCAGCCTCTCCAGCCGTTCGAGCACCGCGCCCCACAGGGCGGGGGCGGCCTCGGCGCTCTCGGCGCCCAGGTAGATCCGCAGCCGCGCGCCCTTTTCCATGCCCTGGCCGGCCGAGCCGCTCACCAGCAGGAACCCCGGTGATACCGACGGCTGGACGGCGGGCAGGCTGACCCTGCGCGCCGGCCCGGCGGGGGTGGCGACCTCCTCGCCGAGGCGGGACTCGGGCACCCGCACGCGGACCCCGTTCAGGCGGACCACGCCGGGCTTTCCGGGTTCCACCAGGGGCAGGGCGGGGTGGTCGCGGTGCGGGACCACGGCACGCAGCCGGTGCTCGAAGTCCGGGTCGCGCGGCGAGTCGTGCCGAAGTTCCGCCGCGGGCTCGCGGTCGGCGTGGAAGGCGTCGTACAGCGCGTCGGCCAGCGCGCAGCGCAGCGCCTTGGGACCGTCGGCGGTGACCTCGCGGTCGTCGACGGTGGCCGAGGTGAGATTCGCGTGGACGCGCACCCGGTCCAGCGGTCGCTTCATCGTCCCTCTCCCAGGCCCAGCGTGGTGGTGAGGTCGGCGGGGCGGAGCAGGGCCGTGCGGCCGACGCCGGCCACCGCGCGTTCCAGGGCGGTCAGCCTGCCGCGCCGGCGGGCCGCGGCGATGACCCGGTCGATCAGGTGCCAACCGGCGAAGGCCGCTGCCCGGGCCGCCAGCTCGTGGTCGTCACGCGCCGCGGGGCGGGCGTCGAGGTAGCCGGTCCAGAACGCCTCGACGTAGGGGCGCAGGGCCTCGAAGCGGCGGGCGCCACCGGCGACGACCTCGCGGTCGCTCATGCCGTCCTCGGGGCGGGCCATGCCGAGCACACCCCGGTAGAGCCATTCTCCGGCGAAGGCGCCCACGTCCCGCGCGGCGTCGGCGAGCCGGGCCTCTTCCCAGTCGGTCAGGTACAGCGTCCCCCCGTGGTGGAGGAACTGGTCGAGCCGCAGGTCGCCGTGTACCAGGACGCGCGGGCCGCGGCTCTCCCGGTCGCACACGTCGCCGATCGCCTCGATGATCTCGGGGTCGTTGTGCAGGATCGCCCACGTCTCCAGTTCCGCGCCGCTGGAGGCGGTGTAGATCTCCAGCGGCAGGGCGGCCAGGTGGTCGCGCGGTGGCAGCGGCGGCTCGGTGGTGTCCGCCGCGACGGGCCGCGGTGCGCGGAGGGTGTGGAGCGTTCCGACCTGGATGCCCGCGGCGTGCGCGAGGTCCCAGGTGAAGGCGTCCTCCCCGGCGAGGTCGGCCCCGCTGCGCGCGTCCTGCAGCAGCGTGAAGGCCAGCAGGCCGAAAGCCTCGTCGCCGCCCAGGAAACGGGGCGCGTTGATCACCGGGTGCGTGTCGAGCACCACGCCCATCGCCCTGGTGCGCTCCACCCTCCGGCGTACCTGGTCCGCCTCACCGAGGGTGCGCTTGACGAAGACGGGGACGCCGGTGTCGGTCACACCCGCCCAGGTGTCGTTGCGGCCGAAGAACGCGAAGACGCTCTCCTCCCGCAGGACCCCGAGCCGCAGTCCGGTGAGGAACTCCGCGACCTCGGGCACCTGGTCGAGCGGCACCGGGATCGGCCTGGGCTCCTCACCCACGGCCGACACCGGCCTGGGCTCCTCACCCACGGCCGACACCGGCCTGGAGGCGGGGAACGCGGCGCGGCCGGATGCCGATGGCCGCGCCGGTGCACGAGCACCGGCATTCCGTGAGCATGACTGTGCCTCTTTCTCAACGCCCGGTGGATGGCGATCGACGGCGGTGCCGCGCGGGGGTGACGGGGACGAGCCCGAAGTGGGACCGGCGGCCTCGCCGCGGGCTCGTCGTCGCACGCGCCGCGGGGACCGCGGCCGACGGCGGAAGACCTCGGGTTCGCGGCCGGGGAACACGGCCGCCGGCAGGTCGTCGGCGGGTCGCCGTCATGCGCGTCCGGCCCGGCCGTTCGGCTTCGTCAGCGGATGGTGTTGGCGCAGGTGTTGTTCGTCCTGCAGGTGTGTCCGCAGGTGATCTCGCACGCGGCCAGGTTGCTCTCCTCCTGGGCGGGGAGCAGGTCGAGGGTCTTGATGTCGAGTTCCATCGGGTTCGTCCTTTCGGGTCAGCTGATGATGGAGTGCGCGGAGGTGACGCCGCGGCGGGTCGCCAGGCAGGTGGTCTCACCGGCCAGGGCGCTCTCCGTCAGAGCGCTCTCCGCCAGGGCGCTCTCCGCCTGGGCGGGCAGCAGGTCCAGGGTCGTGACGTCGAACCCCATCGCCTGCCCCGCCCCTACTGGTGGGTGACCTTGCAGGTGATCTTGCAGGTGCCGCCCTCCGGGCAGGTGATCTCGCACCTGGCCAGGTTGCTCTCCATCTGCGCGGGGAGCAGGTCGAGGGCCCTGATATCGAGTTCCATTTGGATGTCCTTTCCTGGGGAGAACCGCGCTTCCCGGGGAGAAACGCGCTGAGGCCGCGCTGGTCGGTCAGAAGGACTCGGTGACTCGCACCCGGCCAGGTGGCCGCCCACCTGGGAGGGGAGCGGGTCCGAGACCTCGATGTCGAGTTCCGTCTCGTGCTCCTTCCGAGCGCGATCGCCGCGGCGGCCGGTCACGGCGAGTTCGTCGCGCGAAGAAAGCATCGTGAGAGGCACTTAGGAATTGCTTTCGGCCCGGATGACAGTGCGTCCCGGACTCTTGTCCTCGGTTGTTGTCAAAAGCCGAGACGGGCTTCGCCGGAAGCGCTCCGATCCGCCTCCTGCCTGGTCACGGTGGTGGTGGGCCTGCCCGCGAAAGGCTAAAGGGCCCTTGCGTCGCGAGATCGGGGCCATGGCCGGACTGCCGTCACCGTCGCCGGTGTGCCGGACCCGCGCCGTGCTCGCCCTGTACCGCTTCAAAAGTCGTCGCAGGACGCCCTGACCCGTGGGTCGATCTGACGGGGTGGCGCAGGCACGATCGGTTGATCATGATTCGGGTGTTCGGCCGGCCGGTGCCGGCGAGGCGGAGCGAGACAGTCGAGGATGTCGAGGATGTCGAGATCAAGGTGCTCCGGCATTCTGAGGGGATCCCGCGAGCCGTGACGAATCCTGCGGCGTCCGGCGGTCGTACTGTCGAACCCGTTATCGAGGAGGACCTCTGATGCGCGGCGTGACCTATTCGATGAGCGTCTCACTTGACGGCTACGTCGTCGGGCCGGACGGCGGCTTCGACTGGACGGCACCCGACGAGGACGTCTTTCGCTTCAACACCGACCAGATACAAGAAGTCGGCGTCCACCTGTTGGGACGACGGCTGTACGAGACGATGCTGTACTGGGAGACCGCCGACCAGGATCCATCGCTCGACGACTCAAGGCTCGTGTGGGGCGCGATCTGGAAGTCGCTCCCGAAGGTGGTGTTCTCCACCACGCTGTCGGCGGTGCAGGGCAATGCCCGCCTGGCCTCCGGCGGTCTGGCGGAGGAGATCGAGCGGTTGCGAGCCGAGCCGGGGGAGGGTGACATCGCGATCGGCGGTGCGACTCTCGCCGCCGAGGCCGCCGCGTTGGATCTGATCGACGAGTACCGGGCCAGGGTCTACCCGGTGCTGGTCGGCGGCGGCTGTCCTCATCACCCCCACGAGGGTTCGCAACGGGGCGAGCCGCACCGTCGGGGACGAGGCAACGAGTCCTCATCGTCTCCATAAGGGGCGGCGGTGCGGCCCTGGCGCGGCGGCCGATGGTCGAGTACGGGGCGCGGGCGGTGCGGCGGGCGGCCCGATTCCCTCCGCCGTTCGGGACCGGCGCCCACGCCGCATGCCCGGTCGGCGGGCGGGTGGAGGGCCGTGCGGCGCCGCGCCGCCGCCTTGAAGCAGCTGCTGCAACATCACGGAGACGCTCGCGATCGAGGCGGCGGGCCGGATGGGACGGACGCCGTGGGACGGCTGACGGCAACGGGCCGGTCATAACCGCAACCGGAAACGCGACCGGGCAGACTTCCCAATCATGAAAATAGGGGAGTCTGCCCAGTTCGTTGGGGTAGAGCGCCTGGGACTCGAACCCAGAACCTGCGGATTAAAAGAAGTCGGTTCGAGCGAGGTCTGAGGCTCTGGCCTGCGGGTGTGGTGTCCGTGGACGTTCGCTGAGTTCCGCTGTAGTTCGCTCCCTTGGCTGTACTTGGGGCTGTACAGCCAGAGCACCATCAGCTTGGGAAGTGCATCGATCACGTCTCGCAGAGCGGCTGAAGTGAGCGTTCGGCTGGTCGTAAGTGACCGTGGTCGATCCCTCGACACCCTGATCAATGCTCATCGATCATGTCTGGGAGCGGGGATTCCACTCTGCCGGACAGCTGTCCTACGGTGTGCGGTCACGGCATGTCGCGACGATCGGAGTGAAAAGGCGTGGGACTGACGACACCAACCGCACCGGTGGACGTAGGGGCGCTCTTTCCGGAGTTGGCTGGCCAGAGCAGGACCACCGTCCGGCTGCACCCGCGCCGCGGAGCTCCGGCCGTCACGGACAGTTCCATGGGAGGGCCCCTGCTCTGGCCTGCTGGGGATCCTTGGCCGCTCTGTGCGTCCTCCGGCCACGGGGGCCTCTCGGGCTCGCAGCCGATCGCGATGGTGCCGATCCTTCAGATCTACGCCCGCGATGTGCCGGAACTGCCATTCCTGCCGGATACGGATGTGTGCCAGGTGCTGTGGTGCCCTCTCGTCCACGAGTCCGATTACCGGCCCGTGGTGCGCGTGGTCTGGCGCGATTCGAAGCTCGTCACGGATCTTCTCACCGAGATCCCGGAGCCCGTGTCCTCTGAGGGCTACCTTCCGCGTCCCTGCGTGTTCTCGCCTGAGCGGGTCGAGGAGTATCCCGCTGTCTGGGAAGCGTCGAAAGAGCTGTACGAGAGGATCGATGCGTGGGAGTCGTCCCTGGACAGCCTGGAGGAATGGAGTTATCAGTATCACCTGTCGGTCGCTCCGGGAACGAAGGTCGGCGGATGGGTCGACTGGGAGCAGATTTCGGAGCGCGTCGAGTGCGGTCAAGGCCACGAGATGGAGCACCTGCTGACGATCGCCAGTTGGGAGCACGATCCTGGGTCCGCAATCCGATGGGAACCGCTCGAAGAGCGGTATCTTCACAGCTCGAACTTCGATCCCGAACGTATGGGACCCGCTGGCATCATGATCGGTGACGCGGGATCGACGTACCTCTTCATTTGCAAGCAGTGCCCCGATCGGCCTGTCCGAGGTATCAGTCAATGGTCGTGAAGCCGACTGTCCTACCTCAGCGTGCGATGCAGACAGGAGTCGCACCGTGCTGCCAGCTTGGGAAGTCTCTAACGCACCTGGTGGCTGAGCTGGGAGAGGGCTGACCTGCAGAGGAGGGGGCCAAGTATCCGCGGTTCCCCGTGTTCCCCCTCCTGACGGGTACGCAACGGGCACGCCGTCTGGGCTAGGGCCGCTCTAGCGTTCAACGTGGGCGATCGTGCCGTCACCTCCGCTCATGCAATCGTCGGCGAACCGGCACAGGCGATCGATCCAGCGTTTCGGCTCGGCAGGGTCGACGTTGAGTTCCTTCAGCCATGACTGTTCCCAAAGACCGCCCGGGACGAAAAACCGGGCAGCATGGTCGGTTCCCAGGCGTTCGTCCAGGTGCAGGAGCGCGCCCATCGCCCAAGACTGGTCGTAGCGGCACGCCGGACGAGGAAGGTAGCGATCGAGGTAGTCGATGAGAGGCTCTGTGTCCTCCGCCCTCCCGAAACGGGCGAACGCGAAGCAGTACCCCTTGCCTGCATAAGGGCCGCCGCTTTCCAAGAGCAGTTCGCCAAGCTTGGGACGGAAGCAAGTGCGACGGTCAAGACCTATCAGGTAGGCAGCGACGAGACGGGGGCGCCAGTCCTCGCCCAGCAGTGCACCAAGCTCGTCGTCGGTGATCTCCTTCGCGTCACTCGCGATCGACCGGGCGAACGCGGCAAGTTCGGGTCTGGGCAGACGGAGAAAATTACCGCCGAGGAGCTTCATGTACCGTCGCGATGGCTTCCCCTCCGGAGTGACCCTTCCTTCTGTGGTGACGAAGCGATGGATGAGGGGCGACACCTTGGCATTCCCGGCCTCGTAGCGCATAAGAGTATCTTTCCGTCTCTACGAATCCCGTGCTCCCTCCGGTCGCCGGCCTGTACTGGCGTGCGCGCGGTGTGGTCTGGCCTTCTGATCCGTAGCTCCCCGAATGATGTGCAGGATCGTTCAGAACCGTTCGCCCTACTGCTCGCCTGGACTCCGGCCGTTCAGATCCGTCCGACCCAGTTCATGATCGTTCCTGCGGTTGGCTCCCAAGATGGCTCCCCGAAATGCGATCGACTTCTCCCGTCTCACATCGGCATACTCGTAGCCCCGCCTGGGATGTCCGCTCGGTCACTGTCTCCGGCACCGGTCATGGAGGGCGAAGACATGTCGACACCGCAGCTCCCTGACAGCCTGCTCACCGAACTACTCGATTGGGACGAGAGCTCTCACCGTGAGCATTTCGACGCGATGGACCGGCTGTTCGAGTCCCTCTCCACCGCCGAGAAGATCATCGCCCTGGCCCGGACCTGGTGGGCTGATGCGGACCACAACGTGCAAGCACTCGGATTCGACCTGCTGGCGGTTCAAGCGCTCGACTTCGCCTGGCACGTCCCGCCCCTGATCGAAGCGGCGAACGCCCTCGACCTGGACACAGTCCACGAGGACGTCCGGTGGTCCGCCGCCCACGCACTCGCCGCAATCTGTGACGACGAACGCGTCCTGTCCCCGCTCCTACGGTTTGCCGGCGACCTGGACCCTGATGTCCGCTGGCAGGTGGCATACGGGATTCCGGCCGGGATCGATCCGCTTCCCGAGGATGCGGTCCAGGTCCTGCTGAAGCTGATGCACGACCCGGACGCCCAGGTGCGGGACTGGGCCACCATGGCGCTGGGCAGCCGTGGAGACAACGACTCCCCAGAGATCCGAGACGCCTTCGTCGAACGCCTGCAGGATCCTGAGGCAGATACGGCGGGCGAGGCCGCAGTGGCACTGGCGGTACGGCGCGATCTCCGGATCCTGCCCACACTGAAACGAGTGCTCGCCACTCCAAACGTGGGCAACCTATATGTCGAGGCCGCAGCGGAGTTGGGTGATCCACAACTCTTGCCGCTGTTGCAGAAGCTCAAGGCCGATGGCTGGCAGGATGACGAGCCACGCCCCCATGTCCTTGATCAGGCTCTGAATGCTTGCGCTTCAGGCAGACCCCTACTCGCCTGATCTCTTTATCTGCAGCGCCCCGCCTCCAAGAACAATCAGCGAGGACGGCCCCGTATCCAAACCGCATTAGCAGCTCGGGAGGCCGTCGTTCAGGACAGTCCCACCTGGACCAACGCCCCTCGACGGTCCTCCTGGAACGGCCTGGTACGACAGTGAACTGCAACCCAAACTGCAACCCGACTCGTCGGTGAACCTGTCGACATCCTCATGGATCGTGTCACCGAATTGCTCCCACATAATCATCAGGACCGGAAGGATACGTTCACTGACGGTGTGATCATCGATGGCTTCCCGACCCGAACCGCAGCCAGCCGGGCAACTCCAGTAGCGTGCTTCTATGGCTGAGGCAGATGAAGCTGCGACGCTCTGCCCTATATGCGCCCAGAGCATAACGTTTGGCGGCTTCTATCTGATGCATCGCGAGGATGATGCCAAGCGGACGTGCCGCATTCGATGGAGTTGCCCCGCGAATCATCACTGGTGGGCGTGGGCCGATCGACCTAGCGACCCTCTTGAGACGTTCCCGCTTGAGTATCTCTGATTCTCAGGCCAATGCCATCAGCTTGGGAATCATCTACTGACCTTGCCGCCCTGAGCTGGGAAAACAGGGGTGCAGGTCAGGGCGGGTCGAGTCCCCGTGATTCCCCGTGAGTGACCGTGATTCCCTGCCTGTTCTGGCACGCATCTGGCACGGGAAACTCGCTCGTCGTCCATCACTTGACGGCAGCCTGATTGCGCTGCCGCTGATAGCCGATCTTGTCGGTGGCGGAGTCTATGCTTCCCGCCCATGACCAGAGATGAAACTCCTGTCGTGCAGATCAAGCAGATGGATGTGGAGGTGGATTACAGCCAGGCTTACCTCGTGGACGAGGGGTGCGACGTGGGCGGGTTTGACGACGTGCCGAGCCCCCCTGTGGGGATCATCCGAGTGGAGAAAGGCAGTGCCCTCCTGATTGTGGGCCCTCAGTGGGGACCGGTGGAGTTCACGGTGGCTGTCGCCGATCGGGATCCGGGTGCTGACCTCGATGGCTACGAAGACGTCGTCGAGATCAGCTACGAGTCCCCATCGGGCCGGCTTTCGCTGCAGGAGTGGGGAGGAGGGAGGACGCATCCTCTTCCTCCGCTGCCCGCCGGTCCCGGACCATATCGTTTGCGATACCACATCAGAGGAATGGACGAAGAAATCGCGGTCGAAATAGGTGATCACTACTTCCTGCAGATCTGGCCTGAGCCGCCACGTGATCCCACCGTGCTCAAATCGACGAGTTCATCCTTTCAATACTGGCTGAACTCTGAACGATCCAGGCAAGCTGGCGTGGAATAGAGCGACCTGCATTATCAGCTTGGGAAGTCTCTATCGTGCCTGGTCGCTGAGCTGGGGAGACGTTGACCTGCGGGGAAGTGGGTCGAGTGACCGTGATTCCCCGCGAGTCCCCCTTGATCACCCTCCTGACGGGCACGCAAGGGGCACGGGGAACAACGTCTGCACCTTCGTCGCCCTGGTGCTCGGTAGGCCGGGGGTGAGGAACGAACCCCCGGCCCGTCGATCGCCCCCGACCTCGTATGGAGATCAGCCCGCATCAGGCGATCGTCAGGGCGGTACCGGTCGCAGCGATGTGATGCCACCATCTGGAGACGGGGTCGAGTTGGAGAGGCAGGGTTGTGGGGTTTCTTCTGAGGACTTGCCGACTCCATAATCACTGCGTGTCCAAGATGCCGGTGTGGTCCAAGTTGGCGCTGGCCCTGATGGTGCTGGCATTGACGGTCAAGATCGTCACGTTGATCTCTGGGGCGACTGGCACCCTGCGCGAAACCTTTGACTGGGTGTTCGTCGTCATCGGTGTTCTCGCCGTGACGCCGTACCTAGCGGCCGGTGTGCGGGGGGTGGCCAAAGTGCGCAGGCACGAGTACCCCAAACCCTTGCCGGGGGAAGCACCTAATGGACCGCGTAAGCGCACGATGGTGTCCTCGGCGCTCCGGCTCTGCATTGCCCTGACGGGGCTTTTAGCGATTTCTGGGACTCTCAGGTCTGCGATCGAGCCCGGCCCACATGAAACCGCGCCGCTCGGCTGGGGCATAGAGGTCATCGGGCATCTGCCCGTGATCCTGCTTTTCACCGTGATAGGCATCTCCGTGGTGACTGTGGTGTGGTCCTCGATGAAGTCGAGCAAGTAGGTAGCCGGCGGCCGAAGCAAGGTCACAGATACCGGAAGAGCTGCGAAGCGTTCGGTCTGCTGGTCAAAGAAACCTGTAGGTGGCGGTGCGGCCCCGTGCGGTGGTCGATGGTCGGGTACGGCGGGTGTGCGGTGCGGCGCGCGGCCCTGAGTCCCGCGCCGTCCGGGACCGGCGCCCACGCCGCACGCCCGGACGGCAGGCGGGCGGCGGGCCGTGCGGCGGCGCGCCGCGCCGCCGCCTTGATACCCATAAGAACAATTCGGCAGTGTGTTGGCATGATCCAAAACACTTCGGATTGCATCGAGGTCCGCGTCACTGCCGGCAGCCGTGATGAGGCCGATCGGATTTGTTCGGCAGTGGTGGAGCGTCGGCTAGCCGCGGGAGCTCAGATCGTCGCGCCGATCGAGTCGACCTACTGGTGGGCCGGTGAAGTCCAACACTCGCAGGAGTGGTTGTTGCTGATGACGACGACCACCGGGCGATTCGAGGATCTGGCTCGGTGTGTGCGGGAGCTGCACTCCTATGAGGTTCCGCAGATCATCGCCAGCGCCCTCGTGGCCGGCACTGCTGACTATCTGGAGTGGATCAGGCGGGAGACGGCCCCGGGTTCCGGCGGGTAGCGGTGATGTCGCCGAGCAGCTCGCGAACGGCGTGGTCGATGCCTATGAGAACAATTCGGGAGTGATCTGTGATGGGCTGCGTTCGGTGTGCGGGTGGCTGGTAGAACGCTGGGTGTGGAGGATCGTCGGGATCGCCTGCGGGCGCTGGGTGAGCTGTTGCGTCGGCTGCGTAAGGACGCTGGGCTGACGGGGAAGGACCTGGCGTTACGGGCTGGGGTGGCTCAGCCGACGATCTCTCGGATTGAGACGGGGCGGCTTCTTCCGGTTCCGGAGACGGTGGATCGTCTCGTTGAGGCGTTGGGCTTGGATGATGCGGGTCGCGGGAAGCTGGATGCCCTACTCGTGCGGCTGCGCGATGAGGTGTCTCGTCTCAAGGGCGGGCTTGCCGGCCGGGAGGCGGCCAATGTCGCTCGGCTGCGGTCGGCGCGTCGGGTGGTGGTGTTTTCTTCGGCAATGGTTCCGGCGCTGTTGCAGACGGCGGAGTATGCCCGGCTGGCGTTGGCGATCGGTCGTGAGGTGGATGAGGAGGACGCGGCCAAGGCTGCGGCGGTTCGGGTGGAGGGGCAGGCGGTCCTGTTCGAGTCCGGCCGGGAGTTCTTCTTTGTGCTGACTGAGGGAGCTGCGCGCACGTGGCCGGGGTCGCCGGGGTTGATGCTGGCTCAGCTTGATCGGCTGTTGCAGGTGGCGACGCTGCCTCACGTCACTGTTGGGGTGGTGCCGTGGTCGGTGCAGGCTCCGGCGTTCCCGCTGCATGGGTTCACGGTCTATGACGGTGCGGTGAGCGTGGTGGAGAGTCTGACCGGTGATCTGACGCTGACGGAGCCGGGGGAGCTGTCGGCTCACGGGGAGACCTTCGAGCTGTTCACGGCGGTGGCCGTCTATGGCGAGCAGCTGCGGGATCTTCTGGGGCGAATCAGTGCCGACTATCGCACCTTGGCGACACACCTCTAGCCACTGACGCATTTATGCGTCGAATACCTTGAGATACTTCTAGCATCACTCATACGCTGGCGCGGTGGATGTATAGCCCCCTAGACAACGGAGTCCGCTATGTCGCCCTGGCGCATGTCCCGCACCTTCCCTGGCTCTCCCGTGGCGATCACCGAAGCGCGACGATTCGTCACCGCCCTTCTGGGCGCCTGGCCCGTGACCGAAGACGCCGAACTGATCGTCAGCGAACTGGCCACCAACGCCATCCGTCACTCCGCAAGCGGTCAGTTTGGCGGCTGCTTCACCGTTGCCGTCCACGCCAACCACAGCCGAATCTGGCTCGGCATCCTGGACCAGGGCGGCCAGCGCGCACCGCACCCTCTCCCTCCTCAAGCGGACGAGGAAGGGGGACGGGGCCTGGCCCTCGTCGCAGCTCTGGCGGCCAGCTGGGGTGTGACCGGAGACGAGCAGGGGCGCATCGTCTGGGCCACCCTGAACCCGGCTCCCGAGAAGACGACTGCGCGGTGAAAAGGTGCCTGGCCCCGCACGTGGGACCGTTGCAGGCCGGTCACATCCCGTTGGCCTGGATCGACCTACGAGACGACGGGCGACGGCGAGTGATCGCCTGGACCTGTGACTGCCGCTCGGTCATTTACGAACTGTGCTCGGCGGGCGGGCAGTCCTACCTTCGCCGCACTGTGCAAGGCGCCCACCTGAGCGTCACCGAGACTCCCCGAACCCGCGCCAGTGAAGCGCACGACCTTTGGGCCGAGCTGCTGACAGGGCACGTGCGATGACGCGCGGTGTGCCAAAGCGACGCTCAGCGATTCGGGCAACCAGCCCAAAAACCGGCGAACAGCTCAAGGCTGTACTGTCCAGGGGGATAGACGACATTTCGTCTAGGGGTCTAGACTCGGCTGAGCATCACCGAAAGGGAACCCCTGTGCCACCGAGTGACCTTGAGCGCATCGCCGCCATGGACGACCCGTATCTGTTGATCCGGGCCGCAACCGAGCGACTGAGCATCGCGCAACAAGAGGTCACCGAACTGGCTCGCCTCCGACGCCGCGTCATCCAAGAGTTGCACGCTCAAGGCATCTCGTACGCGCAGATCGCCGAGCAGGCCGGTCTGTCGCGTGGACGCATTCACCAGATCAAGCACACCGGTCCGGCTCCGGAAGGGGCGTTCCTGGGTGTCGGCACGGTGACCGTGGTGACTCCGCTGCGACTGGACCCAGAACGCAACCGGCCCGTGGTCGCCCTGGACGACATGCGCTCAGGTAAGCGACTGGAAGACCTCGCACGCTCCTTCGGGCTCACCGTGGCTTCCGACAACGTCTCGGTCGACGGGCAGATAGATCTCAACCGGCCTGGCCTGCTCGTCATCTGCGGTCCTCGGATGGCCGAGGCGATGCGCACCGCGTATGACACCGACCCCGTGATCAGGTGGGAGCGCGACGACCTCGGCTGGTTGCTGCGCGACACCCGGACCAATGTGGCTTATCGCTCCGGCAGCCAGGTCAACCCGCCGAAGCCGACCGACTCGGCTTACCTCGGCCGTCTCCCCCGCCCTGATGGCACCGGCACGTTCTTGGCCATCGCGGGCATTCACCCCAATGGCTCGCTCGGCGTCGTTGATCTGCTCGCCTCTGAGATCGCCACCATCTGGGGTCAGGTGGGTGACAAGCGTTTCTCCACTGTCGTCGCCGTCGAATACGACCCCGCCACGGGGGAACCGGTCCGTACGCAACTGGCCGGCCCTCTCTATCGGCACGAAGACAACTGACGTGCGACTCAGCCTCGCCACCGAACCCGCATACGCCGATCGGCCCAATGAGGACTTCATCGGGGCCACTTCTGACGCGGTGGTACTCCTGGACGGCGCCGGGACCCCACCGGGACTGAAAACGGGTTGCTCCCATGGCGTCGCCTGGTACGCCCGCACTCTCGGCTCAACCCTGCTGGCCGCGGTCACCCAAAGCGCCGGCACCCTGACCGAGATCCTGGCCGAGTCGATCAAGAACGTCGCCTCGTTGCACGACTTCACCTGTGACCTGGTGCATGCAGGATCCCCTTCGGCCACGGTCTCGATGCTGCGCCGTACGGGTGACGTCCTGGAATGGCTGGTGCTGGCCGACTCCGCCGTCGTCCTCGACACCGGTACGACAGAGCCGACGGTGATCTGTGACGATCGCGTGAGCCGGATCGGGGCACGCTATCGAGCGCTGATGGACAGCCTGCCGGGCGGAAGCCCAGAACATGCCGAAGCGTTTCGAGGCTACGTCGAGACGTTGCGCGATCACCGCAACCGGGACGGTGGTTTCTGGGTGGCCTCCGTCGACCCTCTCGCCGCAGAACAGGCCCTCACCGGTACCGTCCCGGTGGATCAGGTGCGGGCGGTGGCGTTGCTGAGCGATGGCGCCTCCCGCCTCGTCGACCGCTTCGCCCTGGCATCTTGGCGGCAGCTTCTCGACCTCCTCGACCAGGACGGCCCCGACGAACTGATCCGTCGTGTCCGGGAGGCCGAACGCAGTGATCCGGACAGCTCCCGCTGGCCTCGGGGCAAGGTCTATGACGATTCCACTGCGGCGCTCTGGAAATTCCCCTAAGGCATTTCGTCGACCCCCCTAGACAGTTCGCCGACTCCGGCCTAACTTACTTGCATAGCCCCCTAGACGCCTTGCTCTCGCGGAACGGCCGCACCTGTCTAGGGGGGTCGACAGCAGGAGTTGCATCATGGCCATCCAAGGCCCCATCCCCGTCAGCTTCGACCAGGTCTTCCCGCACGGCTGCTACGTGGTCGGCGAGGTCGAGCAGGTCAAGGACTTCGACGCCTCGTCCAAGGGCCGCACCGTCTACGCCAAGGACAAGAACACCGGAGAACTCGTCTGGCAGGTCGCCGTCATGGACGCCGACCCCACCGTCAAGGCCGGCCAGAAGACGGTCTCAGTCAAGATCCTGTCCCCGGTTCAACCCGTCGTTCCGGCCGCGCTGCCGGGCCTGCCGTTCGTGCCGGTGGAGTTCGACGGCATGACCGCCACCGCCTACGTCAACCAGAACACCGGCCGCCTGGCCTGGTCCATCCGCGCAACCGCGATGCGCCCACCCCGTACCGCGGCGACTCCGGCCAAGACATCGGCCGGTAAGGACATCGCGGCCTGACACGAAGCGGGGCCGCTGGAACTGGCATTCCGGCGGCCCCTCGGTTCTCCCTCTCACGCGAATTCAAGGAAGAGGCTCCAGCCTAATGTTCAAAAAACTGCCCGGCGACGAGGCACGCACTCTCGTCACCACGACCCCCGATACCGCTGTGGTGTTCCGCCCGGCCGTGGTCCGTACCCCGGCCATCCTCACCATCACCATCACCATCTTCTTGTGGCGTCTGCTGGCCGGAATCGTCCGACTCGTCTGGCGTCACCCGATCGCCGTGGCCGTGCTCGCCGTTCCCGCAGTGCTCGGCATCCTGTACGGCTGGCGCCTCGCCCTGGTCGTGGTCACCGTTGCCTTCTCGCTGCTGGCGCCGTGGCCGTTCTTCGATCGGGCCTCGTTCAACCGCTGGATGGGCTGGCGGCTGCTGGCCTGGTGGCGACTGGTGTGGATCTACCGGCGACACTGGCAACCGGTGATGATCGTCTCCGGTCTCGGCCGGAACCTACGCGGACGGGACTACCTGCCTCGCATCGTGCGCGTCACCTGCACCTCGTGGGCGGACCTGATCACGGTGAAGATGATCAGCGGACAGGCGGTCAAGGACTGGACCGACCGCATCGAACACCTCGCCCACGGATTCGGCGCCACCTCCTGTCGGGTCACGGTGGCCCGGTCGGGCCGTTTGCTGCTGGCCTTTCCCCGGCGTGACCCGCTGGCCACCCCCTTACCCGCCCTGCCCATCCCCGAGGTGGCATCGGTCGGGCCGGTCGAGATCGGCCAGTGTGAGGACGGCACCCCGTGGCGGCTCAAGGTCCACGGCACCCATGTCCTGGTGGCCGGCGCCACCGGAGCGGGCAAGGGCTCCATCATCTGGTCCACCATCCGCGCTCTACTGCCTGCGGTGCGGGCGGGCCTGGTTCAGGTGTGGGCGCTGGACCCCAAACGGATGGAACTGTCCTTCGGACGCACCCTGTTCGGTGACCGCTACGCCGCGAACCCTGCCGACTGCGCCGATCTGCTGGAAGCGGCGGTGACGGTCATGCAGGAGCGGGCCGACCGGTTCGCCGGCCTCCAGCGCAACCACACCCCCACGGTCGAGGATCCGTTCGTCCTGGTGGTGGTCGACGAGGTGGCGTTCCTGACCGCCTATCAATCCGACAAGGGCCTCAAGCTCCGCATCTCCGCCGCGCTGGCAACGCTCACCACCCAGGGCCGCGCGGTCGGCTTCGGCGTGATGGCCGCCCTCCAGGATCCGCGCAAGGAGGTCATGAACGTCCGCAACCTGTTTCCCGACAAGATCGCCCTCCGCCTCGATGAGTCCGAGCAGGTGGACATGGTGCTCGGCGACGGCGCACGCGACCGCGGGGCACTGGCCGATCACATCTCCCCGGTCCCCGAGCAGGGCGCAGGCATCGGCTACGTCCGCCTGGAGACCTCACCTGAGCCGATCCGCGCTCGTGCCGGCTACGTCTCCGATGCCGACATCCGCGCCATGGTCGCCGACTTCGCTGCGGAGGCACACCAGTGAAGATCATCATCCAGGGCACCCTCGCCGAGATCGACACCATCCCCTTCCGCCTCCTCAGCCCCCTGTCCGACTCCCCGCCGCGCTTTGAGCTGGTGCTCTCCGACCTGGTCAACATCCGGCTGCGCCGTGACCCCTACAGCGCCTCCTACCGCTTCACCGCCGACGTGCTCGCCCGAGAGGAGGACAGGTGACCAACACCCCCACCACCTCGCCGGACGGCTCCGACCGCACCCTTCCCCGCCTCATCCGTGACACCCTGCCCTTCGCCCTGGACGTCGCGGTGGAAGTCGCCAAGAACAACGGCGTCTGCATCCGCCCGATCGAACTGCGGCGCCTGGACACCCACACCGGCATGACCGAGTCGTTCAACATCCCCTACGGCGCCACCCAGGAAGCCAAGTGCCCGCCGTGCGCCACCCGCAACAAGCAGCTGCGCAAAGCTCAGTGCCGTGAGGGCTGGCACCTCGACCACGAACCCGTCGCCGAACCTCACCCCTCCACCGACGACCAGAAATGGCTGATTGAGTTCCGGGCCGACGTGCAAGCCAAGCGCGACGAGGCCGAGAGGGGCGGGGAAGACACCCTCGACTGGGACGAGGCCATCGCGGGCATCGATGTCGAAATCAACGCCGCGGGAATGCGCGGCAACGTCCTGGGCGGTCGAGCGACCCCGAAGCGCTCGCGTTCGACGAGACGGCGTCAGGATGCGCCGGACCTGCCCAAGCGGGCCAAGCAGAACACCACCCTGGGGCGGACCTTCATCGCCTCCGACGGCAAGGTCTACCGGCCGTCCCTGTTCGTCACCCTGACGCTTCCCTCCTACGGGCGCATCCACAACGGTGTGCCGGTCAACCCGGCCACCTACGACTACGCGGCGGCGGCTCGCGACGCGCTGCACTTCTCCAAGCTGGTGGACCGGTTCGTGCAGAACCTTCGCCGGGTGGCGGGCTATGACGTGCAGTACTTCGCCTCCGTCGAACCACAAAAGCGGCTCGCTCCGCATCTGCACATGGCCATCCGCGGCACCATGCCGCGCGCGGAGGTCAAGGCGATCGCCGCCGCCACCTACCACCAGGTGTGGTGGCCATCGGTCGACGAAGTCCGCTTCGACGGTGACCACCTGCCCATCTGGACACAACGGGCCGAACGCGCTGAGCCTTACCCCGACGGGCAGGCCGGCGACTACCTCGACCCGGCCACGGGTGAGCTGCTGCCCACCTGGGACGAGGCACTCGACCAGCTCGACACCGACGAGACGGCCGAACCGCTGCACGTGGTCCGCTTCGGCGCCCAAGCCGATGTTCAGGGCGTCCTGGCCGGATCACCGGATGCCGACCAGTGCCTCATCTACCTGTCGAAGTACCTGACCAAGAACCTCGGCGACCCCCTCGACCCCAACGACGTCGCCAACCAGGGCCGTCGTGACCATGCCACCCGCATGGTCGAAGCGCTGCGTTATGAACCCTGCTCCCCGGCGTGCGCGAACTGGCTGCGCTACGGAATCCAGCCCAAAGGCGCCAAGGCGGGCATGCTGCCAGGCCGATGCCGCGGCAAGGCACACAAGGCCGAACACCTCGGCTACGCCGGCCGTCGCATCCTGGTCTCCCGCAAGTGGTCGAACAAGACGCTCCGCGAACACAAGGCCGATCGCCGGGCCTGGGTGCTCGACATGCTCGGCCTGCCCGACGACACCGTGACCGACCCGCACCGCTACGTCTGGCGACCGGTCTCCTCCAAAGACCCCAACCGCACCCCGCTGGCCAAACGGCTGCTACGCGAGGTCGCCAACCGACAGCGCACCCGCGCACGCCTGATCGAACTCCAAGCCAGAGCAGACGGACAACCCGTCCCGAGTTCAGCTCTGGAGGTGGCGGCGTGATCACCGGCAACAAGCTTCTCGTCTCCGCAGGTGAGGCATCCGAGATGCTCGGGATCGGCAAGACCAAGATCTACGAACTGATGGCTTCCGGAGAACTGCGCTCGGTCAAGATCGGCCGTTCGCGGCGCATCCCTGTTGAGGCGCTCACCGCTTTTGTTTCGGCAATCGAGCAGGAGGCAGCATGACCAGCAGCCGTAAGCGTCGCCGTTCCCAGGGGGAGGGCTCCGTCTTCAAGCGCAACGATGGGCGCTGGGTCGGACAGATCGATCTCGGCTGGACGGACGGCAAGCGGAACCGCAAGACCGTCTACGGCGCGACCGAGAAAGAAGCACTCGGCAAGCTCGCAGAACTCCGGGAAGCTCAGAGCAAGGGACAGAACCTCACTGCCAAGCCTCGGAAGTTCGCCGAATGGCTTGACGAGTGGGTTGAGATGAAGCGGCGGCAGGGAACTCGGCCGTTGACTCTCCGGGGCTATCGGCAACTGATCAGAGATCACATCGGCCCCGCTCTCGGCCGGAAGCAGCTCGACAAGCTCACTCCCACCGATGTCCGCCGGCTCGTCGAAGCCAAAGCCGAATCAGGGCTGTCGGCTGCCACCGTCAAGCAGATCCACGGCCTGATCCGGAACACACTGGCTGATGCCGAGCGTGAAGAGCTGGTGCATCGAAACGTCGCCAAACTCGTCAAGACTCCGGCAGTGCGCCGGGAGGAAGCTCGGGTGCTCACGATCGAGGAGGCCAGATGGCTGCTCGATGTGATCAAGGACGATCGGCTCGAAGCATTCTGGGTCTGCGCGCTGACGCTTGGCCTGCGGCGTGGCGAACTTCTCGGGCTCCGTTGGGATGACGTCGACTTCGCCAATGGGCTGCTCGCCGTACGGCAGACGCTTCAGCGGGCGGACGGCTCCCTTCAGTTTGTCGATCCCAAGACGGACAGGTCTCGCCGAGTCGTTCCCGCGCCAGAACCGACCTTGGCGGTGCTCCGCAAGCACAAGCGGGCTCAGGCGGCCGAACAGCTCGCCGCGGGCAAGCGGTGGCAGAACCTCGGGCTCATCTTCCCGTCCACGATCGGAACACCCATCGAACCGGGCAATCTCAGCACCCGGTGGCGAGCCACCCGAAAGAGGGCGGGGCTCGACTGGTTGAGGCTTCATGACCTGCGCCACGCCTGCGCCTCGTTCCTGCTCGCCTCCGGCGCTTCGCCTCGAACCGTTATGAAAACGCTGGGTCACAGTCAGATCGGACTGACCATGAACACCTACACGCATGTGCTCCCGGACATCGAACGGGCGGCCGTCGACGCGGTCGCCAAGAGGCTTTTCGGGTGATCAAAGACATGCCGAGGGCCGGACTCCTGACGGGGGCCGGCCCTCTTGGCTGTCAAAGGTGGCTGTCATCGCCCTTTAAAACAAGATCGACAACTGCTGTTTTCGCAGGTAGGGCGCCTGGGACTCGAACCCAGAACCTACGGATTAAAAGATCGGCCTCGGCTTGTTCCAAATAGTTCAATGCAGGTCAGAGGACATGAGTGGTCCATCCTGAACGGCTCTGAACGCCTCTGTATTGCAACCCAAAGTGCAACCCTGGTGCCCGGCGGGCTGGGGCTGAGGAACGAGGCCCCAGACCTGCGATCGCCCCCGACCACTTCGGGGATCAGCCGCCCCCTGGCGATCGTCGTGCTGCATTGGCACACTGCGTGAGTGGGTGAGCGGAAGCATAGCTCTGGAGATGCGAATACTGGTCCCTGGTGCGACCATGAATTCTTCTGTGCCTATGCCAGAGGAAGAGGTACGCGGTGTCACAGCTACGGATCCGCCAGGCAACCCCAGGGAGAGACGCTGCCCTGCTCGCTGAGATGAACCATTACGTGCATGGCATCCACGTAGAGAATCGGCCGGATCTCTACACGACTCCTTCGCTCGAAGATCTGACAGAGATGTTCGGAAACCTGCTCGACCAGGAGACGGCGCGAATCTTCATCGCCGAGCTCGATGACGAATGTGTTGGCTATGCAGGTGCGACCCTGCATCAGTCTGCCCCCACCGTTCTCACCCATGCTGACTCGTTGATCGGGTTGGATCAACTGGCCGTGGCCCCGCTAGGGAGGCGCCATGGGGTTGCGGCCGCCTTACTGGAGGCTGTTCGAGACGCGGGACGGGAGGCTGGATGCCGCCGCCTCCTTACGGAGGTCTGGGACTTCAACGAGGAGGCGCTTTCGTTCTACGAAGCGGCAGGGTTCCTGCCGATGAAGCATCGACTGGAGCAATCTCTGTGAGCTGCGTTATCGCCGAGTGAAGTGAACTACATCGGTGCCCACAACAGGCGAGGAGATCAGGCTTCCACCTCAACTACCTAGTACCCCCACCGAAGGCATTCGGTTGAAGCTGGGCGAGATTCCAGATCTGAGAGAGCGAGCGGGCCGGCGCAATGCGAAGCACCCGAAGGGCCTCGAAGAGGTTGGGCCTGCCAGTCGAAGCTCTCGCCCTTGGGCGGCGGTGCGGCCCCACTGCGGCGGGCGATGGTCGAGTGCGGCGCGCGGGCGGTGCGGCGGGCGGGCCGATTCCCGCCGCCGTTCGGGACCGGCGCCCACGCCGCACGCCCGGACGGCGGGCGGCGGGAGGGCCGTGCGGCGGCGCGCCGCGCCGCCGCCTTGATACTCATAAGAACAATTCGGCAAGCTACTCGCTACGCTCGGCGGCCTTGCGCGCCTCAGCGAGGAGTTCGACCAGATCAGCGAGGATTTTGGGGCTCGCCGCGATAGTGGCTGCGGAGTTCATGGTGTGCGGGCTGCCGTCCAGGTCCACAACGCTGGCGCCGGCCTCGCGGGCGATGAGTACTCCCGCGGCGGTGTCCCACGGTTTGTTGCTCATCATGATGAGGGCGTCGACCTTGCCTTCCGCTACCCAGGCGAGATCGATCGAGGCTGCTCCGAACATCCGGATGCGTTGCACGCGGAGGACGAGTTCGTGGGTGAGTGCCAGGCGGAGACGGTTCTTCGTTTGCGCGTCGCTGCCTACGGCGTAATCACCCATGGCGACCACGGCGGTGTGAAGGTCGCCGGTCTCGCTCGCGTGAATCTCTTGTCCGTTGGCGTGGGCTCCATGTCCTTCTGCCGCGCTGTAGCGGGAGCCGAGGAAGGGCAGGTCGATCACGCCGAGGGTTGGCATGTCCTTGTCGACCAGTCCGAGGGAGACGCCGCACAGCGGGAGGCCGTGCAGGAAGTTGGCGGTTCCGTCGATCGGGTCGAGTACCCACTTGAGGCCGCTTTCGGCAGCGGCTGTGGCCCCTTCTTCCTCGCCGACGAATCCGATCTCGGGTGTCTCCCGGCTCAGGAAGTTACGGACCGCGTGCTCTACGGCGTAGTCGACTTCGGTGGCCATGTCTCGATCGCCCTTGGCGGTGACGGTTCCGGGGAGGCGGGTTTTCACGATCTCGCTGGCGATGGTTACGGCCTGCTCGGCTATCGGTAGGAGTGCGTGGGTGTCGACGGTCATACGGGGCTGCTCCGCTCCCACATTGAGGTGAACACCTGGTCGAAGACGGGGAACAGCCCATCGGCGGCCGTGTTGTCATTGATCACGATGGTAGGTGAGTCGACTCCACGAGCGTGCGGGAGGTAGGGCTGGACCACGCATGTGGTCCCGTCCACGATGAGGATGTTGAAGCGGATCGTCTCGTCGTAGACACGCAGCTCAAGCAGCTCGGCTGCCTCTGGGGTGAGTTTTTCCTTGAGGCGGTTCAGCATGCTGATGTTGAGGGCGGTCAGCGTGGTGAGTGTGCCGTCTGTGTAGCGTTCCTCGTCTTCGCGGGCGCGGATCGCCTTCCCCTGGGGGTCGAGGAACAGGCATCGAATCCTGGTGCCGCTTTCGAGGAGTTGCTTGAGCCGGTGGTCGGGGTAGCTCTGGCAGAGCACGTTGAGTGACAACCCGGCGGCATTGATCTCTCTGGCCGTGTCGAACAGAGCTGAGGGCGGATAGGCGGACGCGAAAGCCGACCGGCTACTGAACACGGCCGCCACGTCAGCCATCTGGGATGTAGGACAGATCTCGGTGACGTGGCCACCGCTCTTTGTCGGCTCAGTTGTGACCAGCGGCGCGGGAATCCCGCCATTGCTCAGGGAGAACAGCTCTTCGATGGACCGGCCGGGAAACATCGCTTCCAGGACTCGGCAGTGATCGGAGTACGGCAGACCTTTGAGTTCTCCGGAGAGCCAGCGGTGAAGCTGGGCACGACTCGGCCACTTTCCTTGCAGTGTTGAATCAACCACTTTGGCGGCTTTGTCGTACTCCTTACAAAAAGTCTTGTATGTCTGCCAATGGCGTTGCTGTAACAGTGTCTTCAGCACGATCTGTCGACCAGTCATGATCAACGCCTTGAGTAGGAGGGATCTCGCAACGCCAGGCTATCCATGAATGCGAAGCAATAGGAGACATAGAAGAGACAAAGCGAAACGCCATGATCGAAGACGACACATGAACGCTGTCGAGACGTGACGTGGCCTCGGGAAATCCTGACGTCATGGCTGAGCAGTGCATTTCATGCGGCGGACGAGGTTGGAAGTACGTAAGCCCTCGACGTGGGCTGCTCGCTGGATCCGGCGAGACCGCGTCCCTGTTCCGTGTTCGTGATCGGTGCTCGATGTGCTGGGGGCTGCGTTTCGCTTCCGGCGCTATAGGGGAGCGGCGGTCATGAGGGAAGTAGCCGGCCCTTCTGAGCCGCTGATCCCCACGGGGATGTCTCCAGTAGAGACGGCAGAAACTCTTCGAGTTCAGCTCACCGGTCGAGAGATCGCCTGCGATATCCACGACGGGTATGGGCTGGCGTTGGTGTCGGTCTGGGTGGGCCTGGTGGTCTGGTGCGACGGTGACCGGTTCTGGTGGCGTACCGGCTGGAGCGTCCAGCGTGGTCGCTTCGTCTACGCCTGGCATCCGGCCACCGACCCCGAACGGGCCGCGCACCGCATCGCGCTCATGTACACGGATCTTCGGGAGCGGCACATGCCGTCCTGGCTGGCCCCGGAGAGCGTGGGGGTTCATCATGGGCCGCGCTGAGTGCCAGGCGCCGCCGGATGCCGAACCCGCTGAGGTGTGCAGGGCCGATGAGTTGCGGGGCGGGGAGTATCTGGCCTTCACCTACGGAGCTGTGGGAGGTCCGCCGGGAATCGAGATGACTCCTGTTCGGGGTGGCGACCACGGGCGCGAAGGTCTGGCGCAGGGGTGGGCGTGGGGGAAGGTCGCCGAGGTTGACGAGCAGCTGTGGCATGGCTCTTCGCCGCTGACGGAGAGACACCGGGTTTGGGTGCTGTGCGAGTTCGGCGATCAGTCGTCGATCATCACGACCGTCCCTCGCGGAGACATGATCGTGGTGCGCCGGTTGCCCGTGTAGGCGGGTGCGGCGGCGTTTGGCGGTCGAGGTCCGGGAGGGAAACCTCGGCACTGGCCGGCGTCGCCGCGCTCCTCCAAAGAGGAGGGGTTGCTATGCAAGTCGGACACGGATGTCTATGCTGACGGTAAGTCGAGTAGTTGGGTTGTTGACATGTCCGTTTCCGGCGAGGAATACGCGCCTCCGAAGTACGCCCAGATCGTTGCGCAAATTCGCAACAAGATCGCGGACGGTACTTATCCCCCTGGTTCTCTGCTGCCCTCGGAGACGCAGCTGATCCGGGAGTTCGCAGTCAGCCGGCCAACTGTGGTGCGGGCGCTTCAGGTGTTGCAGCTGCGGGGCTTCATCGACCGGGAGCACGGCAAGGGGTCGTACGTGAAGGCGGCGCCCCCGGTGGCTGAGGAGGACTTCTCCCGGCCAGGCCGTGCCGTCCTCGATCGCCCCGAAGCCAATCAAGGCGCCTCGGTGCTGGAAGCGGGTTCACGTCCGGCTCCGGCGAACATCGCGGCGATGCTGAACCTGCCCACCGAGGCGCCGGTCGTGATGCGACGCGTTTTGCTGAGTGATGGCAGCGCGCCGTGTGAGCTGATCACCCTGTGGTGTCCGATCGAGCTGGCCGAGGGGACCGACCTGGGCAAGGTGCTGCCGTTGATGGCGGGTATCCGTCAACACGTGCAGGCGGTCAAGGGTCTGCGGCTGGATCATGTCATTGAGCGTCTGGCGGCTCGTCATCCGACGGCCGATGAGATCAAGCTGCTGAAGCTGGGCAAGACGACGGCGGTGCTGGGAGTGGTCTCTCGGGTTTTCGCCGGGACTCGTCCTGTCATGGTTCTTGAGATCACGCTTCCGGGGACGCTCCACGAGCTGGAAGACGCCTACTCTCTGTAGTGTGATGTAAGTCACATACCAACACGGAAACTCGTACTGTCGAGTGAGCGTTTCATCAGTTAGCTTGTAACTCGACAGTACGAGTTATCAACAAAGCGACTAGACAACAGGGGAGCACATCATGGCCATCCAAGGCCCCATCCCCGTCAGCTTCGACCAGGTCTTCCCGCACGGCTGCTACATCGTTGGCGAGGTCGAGCAGGTCAAGGACTTCACCGCCTCGACCGGCGGACGCACCGTCTACGCCAAGGACAAGAACACCGGCGAACTCGTCTGGCAGGTCGCCGTCATGGACGCAGACCCCACCCTCAAGGCCACGCAGAAGACGGTGGCGGTCAAGATCCTGTCCCCGGTTCAGCCGGTGCCCCCGCTCCCGCTGCCCAACATGCCGTTCGTCCCGGTGGAGTTCGACGGCATGACCGCCACCGCATACGTCAACCAGAACACCGGCCGCCTGGCCTGGTCCCTGCGCGCCAGGGCGATGCGCGCTCCCCGATCCGCTGCGGCCTCGACCAAGCAGAGCGCTGCGGCCTGACACGCAAGCGGGGCCGCTGGAACTGGCATTCCGGCGGCCCCTCGGTTCTCCCTCTCACGCGAACTCAAGGAAGAGGCTCCAGCCTAATGTTCAAAAAACTGCCCGGTGACGAGGCACGCACCCTCGTCACTACCACCCCTGACACCGCTGTGGTGTTCCGCCCGGCCGTGGTCCGTACCCCGGCCATCCTCACCATCACCATCTTCCTGTGGCGTCTGCTGGCCGGAATCGTCCGGCTCGTCTGGCGTCACCCGGTCATCGTGACCCTGCTCGCGGTCCCCGCCGTGCTCGGCATCCTGTACGGCTGGGAATTCGCCGTCACCCCGCTCGCCGTGCTCGTCTTGAACACGGCTCTCTGGGCGCTGCTGGATCGGGCCTCGTTCCTGCGCTGGGTGGGCTGGCGACTGCTGGCCTGGTGGCGACTGGTGTGGATCTACCGGCGGCACTGGCAACCGGTAATGATCATCCCCGGTCTCGGCCGTCACCTCCAGGGCCGCGACTACCTGCCCCACCTCGTCCGCGTCTCCTGCACGTCCTGGGCCGATGTGGTCACGGTGAAGATGATCAGCGGCCAATCGGTCAAGGACTGGGCCGACCGCATCGAGAACCTCGCGCACGGCTTCGGCGCCTCCTCCTGCCGGGTGGCCATCGTGCGGGCCGGTCGTCTCCAGCTGACCTTTCCCCGCCGTGACCCGCTGGCCGTCCCTCTGCCGGCGGTTCCGCTTCCCGTGTCGGCCTCGGTGGGGCCGGTCGAGATCGGCACATGTGAGGACGGCCGCCCCTACCTGCTCAAGGTCCATGGGACACACGTGCTGATCGCGGGAGCGACAGGTGCGGGCAAGGGCTCGTTCCTGTGGTCGGCCATCCGTGGCCTGCTTCCGGCGGTCCGGGCCGGTGTCGCGCAGGTGTGGGCGCTGGATCCCAAGCGGATGGAACTGTCCTACGGGCGCGAGATCTTCGCCGACCGCTACGTCGCCGATCCGGCTGCCTGCGCCGATCTGCTGGAAGCAGCCGTGAAGATCATGCAGGAGCGGGCCGACCGCTACGCCGGGCTCCAGCGCTCCCACACCCCCACCCTGGATGACCCGTTCGTCCTGGTGCTCGTTGATGAGGTGGCGTTCCTGACCGCCTACCAGTCCGACAAGGGCCTCAAGCTCCGCATCTCCGCCGCGCTGGCCACCCTCACCACCCAGGGGCGTGCGGTCGGGTTCGGCGTGATGGCGGCTCTGCAGGACCCGCGCAAGGAGGTCATGAGCATCCGCAACCTGTTCCCCGACAAGATCGCGCTTCGCCTGGATGAGTCCGAGCAGGTGGACATGGTTCTCGGTGACGGTGCCCGGGGTCGGGGAGCGCTGGCCGATCACATCTCCCCGATCCCTGAGCAGGGCGCGGGCGTCGCCTATGTCCGACTGGAGACCTCTCCCGACCCCATCCGGGTCCGCGCGGCCTACGTCTCCGATGCCGACATCAGAGACATGGCGGCGCTGATGACCAGTGACACCCTGCCGATCGAGATGGAGGGGGCGGCCTGATGCGCCTCATCCTGCACGGCACCCCGGCCCAGATTGCGGGCCTTCCCTTCCGGCGGCTGCGCACCCTCGACGGCTCTGACCTCGCCGAAGTGATGATCGTTGACCTGGCCTCCGCGCGGCTGCGCAAACACCCCTACCGCGACGCCTACCGGCTCTGCGCCGACCTCGTCGACCCGAAGGGGGCCATGTGACCGACACTCTCGTTATCCCCTCGACCGACACCCCTTCAACTGACACCCCTCCGGACGGCGCTGATCGCACCCTTCCCCGGCTGGTGCGTGACACCCTGCCCGTCGCCCTGGACGTGGCCATCGAGGTCGCCAAGCTCAACGGGGTCTGCATCCGCCCCATCGAGATGCGACGTCTGGACACCCACACCGGCCAGAGCGAACCCTTCGACATCCCCTGCGGCACCACGCAGGAAGCCAAGTGCCCGCCGTGCGCCAAACGCAATCAGCAGCTCCGCCGGGCGCAATGCCGGGAAGGCTGGCACCTCGACCACGAACCCGTCGCCGAACCCCACCCCTCCACCGATGATCAGAAATGGCTGATCGAGTTCCGGGCCGACGTCCAGGCCAAGCGCGATGAGGCCGAGAGGAACGGCGAAGAGGTCGCCGACTGGGACGAGGCCATCGCGGGCATTGATGCGGAGATCAACGCCGCCGGGATGCGCGGCAACGTCCTGGGAGGGCGGACGGCTCCCAAGCGCTCGCGGTCGACCAGGCGTCGCCAGGATGCGCCGGACCTGCCCAAGCGGACCAAGCAAGACACCACCCTCGGCCGGACCTTCATCGCCCCCGATGGCAGGGTGTATCGGCCGTCGCTGTTCGTCACCCTCACCCTGCCCTCCTACGGCAAGATCCGCTCCGGCCTAGGCGTGCCGGCCGATCCGAGCACCTACGACTACGCTCGCGCGGCCCGCGATGCCCTGCACTTCTCCAAGCTCGTCGACCGGTTCGTGCAGAACCTTCGCCGGGTGGCGGGCTATGACGTGCAGTACTTCGCCACCGTCGAACCACAAAAGCGGCTCGCGCCTCACCTGCACATGGCCATCCGCGGGACCATGCCCCGTGCGGAGATCAAGGCGATTGCCGCCGCGACCTACCACCAGGTGTGGTGGCCATCGGTCAGTGAAGTCCGCTTCGACGGCGAGCACCTGCCCATTTGGGTGGAACGAGCCGACCTGGGCGACGGCGCCACCTACCCGGACGGCCAGGCAGGCGACTACCTCGACCCCGCCACCGGGGAACTGCTGCCCACCTGGGACGAGGCACTCGACCAGCTCGACCAGGACGACGAGGCGGCCGAACCGCTACACGTGGTGCGCTTCGGTACTCAAGTCGATGTTCAGGGCCTCGTCGCCGGATCGCCGGACGCGCACAAGCGCATCGGCTACCTCACCAAGTACCTGACCAAGAGCCTCGGCGACCCCCTCGACCCTGACGACCCCGCCACCGAAAACCCCGCACGCCGTGACCACGCCACCCGGATGGTCGAAGCGCTGCGCTACGAACCCTGCTCGCCCACCTGCCCGAACTGGCTGCGCTACGGAATCCAGCCCAAGGGCGCCAAGGCGGGCATGCTGCCAGGCCGCTGCAAGGGCAAGGCACACAAGGCCGAACACCTCGGCTACGCGGGCCGCCGCGTCCTGGTCTCCCGCAAGTGGTCGAACAAGACCCTGCGCGAACACAAGGCCGACCGCCGGGCCTGGGTCCTCGACATGCTCGGCCTGCCCGACGACACCCCCACCGACTCCCACCGCTACGTCTGGCGACCGGTCTCCTCCAAGGACCCCAACCGCACCCCGCTGGCCAAACGACTGCTACGAGGCGTCGCCGATCGCCATCGCACCAAAGCACGCTTGGTCGAACTCCAGGCCAGAGCGGACGGCATCCCTGTTCCAGATCTTTCGGCAATCGGAGAGGCGGCCTGACATGGAACCACTGTTCTACCGGCCCAAGGATGCCGCCGTGGTTCTCGGCATCAGCCGTACGAGGGTGTTCCGGCTGATCAAGACCGGTGAACTCAAGTCGATCAAGGACGAGGGATACCGGCTCGTTCCCCGGTGGGCGCTTCATGAATTCGCTCGCGCGCTGGAGACCAAGGCAGGGTTCACGCAGGAAGAGGCGGCATGATGTCGAAGAAGCCCAACGGCCGGTCTTCCATCTATTTCGGCAAAGACGGCAAGTGGCACGGCTGGGTGACCATGGGCGTCAAAGATGACGGCACTCCCGACCGTCGCCACCGCAAGGGCAAGACGGAAGCGATCGTCACGGCCAGGGTGCAACAGCTGGAGAAACAGCGCGACTCGGGAAAGATCGACAAGGCCGGAACGAAGGTTCCCACGGTCGCCCAGTGGATACGGACCTACCTCGACGAGATCGCGCCCATGCGGGTCAGTCAGCTCACGCTGGACAGCACGTACCGGCCCAAAGCGGAATGGTGGATCATTCCCCGGCTCGGCGCGCATCGGCTGGACCGGCTTCGCCCCGATCACCTGGATGCCTTCTATGCCGGACTGGCTAAGGAAGGGCTGTCGCCGAATACGATCTTGCAGATTCACCGAATCCTGTCGCGGGCTCTCAAGCTGGCGGTACGGCGTGAACTGATCGCGCGCAACGTCTGCGGCATGATCGACGCGCCGACCGGTGAAGACACCGAGATTGAGCCGCTGCTCAGGGAAGAGGCGCAAGACCTTCTGGCCGTGGTGAAGGATCGCCGGAACGGTACGCGCTGGTCGGTGGCGCTCGCGCTCGGACTTCGGCAATCGGAGTCGCTGGGTCTGCGGTGGAAGTACGTGGACCTGGACAGGGGCGTGATCCGGGTGTTCTGGCAGATCAAGCGGCTTCGCTACCGGCACGGCTGTAAGGACCCGCACACCTGCGCTGCACGCCTCCATCGCTATCCCTGCCCGAAGGACTGCCCCAAGGCCAAGCGCACCTCTGGCCGTCAGCACGTATGCCTCACCGCGTGCCGTAAGAACTGCACCAAGCACGGGGGCGCGTGTCCAAAGTTCTGTGCTGCCGACTGCGCCAAGCACGCTCTTGCCTGCCCGGATCGTGCCGGGGGCTGGACGTTCACCAAACCGAAGGGCAAGGGCAAACGATCCATCGCCCTGCCTCCGCCCTTGATCGTTCTTCTCAAGCTCCACAAGGAGGCACAGAGGCTCGAACGGGAAGCGGCGGGGGACAGGTGGCAGGACTGGGACCTCGTGTGGTGCACGCCGGACGGAAACCCGATCGACGCCGGGGACGACTGGGACGACTGGAAACAGCTGCTGCAACTCGCCGAGATCGACAAGGATGCCCGCGTTCACGACGCGCGCCACACGGCCGCGACGCTCCTGCTTGAACAGGGGGTGGACATCCGGGTGATTCAGGCGGTCCTCGGACATTCCCAGCTCACCACGACCAAGCGATACACCCACATCACGGAGACGCTCGCGATCGAGGCGGCTGGGCGGATGGGACGAGCGCTGTGGGACGACTGACCGCAACCCGGCGGCGACCGTTGCAACCCTAATTGCAACCCTGGGCAGACTTCCCGAATAGGAAATGGGGAGTCTGCCCAGGTCGTTGGGGTAGGGCGCCTGGGACTCGAACCCAGAACCTACGGATTAAAAGTCCGCAGCTCTAACCATTGAGCTAACGCCCCGCAGGTGACAGCGTACCGAGGATAGTGTCCACTAACGTCCGTCGCCAGGCCCATTCATGGTCATCTGTTTGCGGAACGCCCGGTGGGGGGCGGAAGCGGCTCCTAGAGTGGCAGGCATGACGAGCTCGGGGCTTGAGCCCGCCCTCACCTCCCATGTCTCCACGCGCCCAGGGTATGTCGTGGTCGATGTGGAGACCACAGGTTTCTCGCCGTCGAGGGGCGACCGGATCTGCGAGATCGCGCTCATCTCGCTGGACGCCCGGGGCGAGACCGTCGACGAGTGGCACTCGCTGGTCAACCCCCGGCGCGGCACCGGGGCCGTCCACGTCCACGGCATCACCAGCGCGATGGTCCAGGGCGCGCCGGTGATCGAGGAGCTGCTGGACGAGATCTGGCGGCGGGTCGCCGGCCGGGTCCTGGTGGCCCACAACGCCTCCTTCGACCTGCGCTTCCTGCGGAGCCTTCCCGGCAGCGAGTGGGTGACCGAGACCCTGTGCACGCAGCGGCTGGCGCCCGGCTTCATCCCCGACGGCAGATGGACGCTCGCCGCGTGCTGCGAGCGCGCCGGTATCCCGCTCCTCGGGGCTCACGCCGCGCTGGCCGACGCCCGCGCCAGTGCCGAGCTGCTCCGCTTCTACATGCGTACGGGCGTCTCCTGGGAGGAGGAGCTCGGCAGGGCGGCCCTGGCCCCCGAGTGGCGTCCCTCGGGGCTGCCCCAGCGGCACCCCAGGCGGCGGTGAGTCCCGGAGAGGGTCAGCGGTAGGCGGGGATGCCGGTCAGGGCCTCGCCGAGCACGAGCGTGTGGATCTCCTCGGTCCCCTCGTACGTCAGGACGCTCTCCAGGTTGTTCATGTGCCGGATCACCGGATACTCCAGGGTGATGCCGTTGCCGCCCAGGATGGAACGTGCCTGGCGGGCGATGTCCAGGGCGGCCCGGACGTTGGCGAGCTTGCCGAAGCTGACCTGGCGCGGGGTGAGGGTTCCCGCGTCCTTGAGGCGGCCCAGGTGGAGGGCGGTGAGCTGTGCCTGCCCCATGCCGACGTACATCCAGGCGAGTTTCTCCTGGGTCAGCTGGAAACCGCCGATGGGCCTGCCGAACTGGACGCGGGAGGTGGAGTAGTCGACGGCCGACTCCAGGCAGGCGCGGGCGGCGCCCACCACGCCCCACACGATGCCGAAACGGGCCTCCGAGAGGCACGACAGCGGGCCCTTCAGGCCACGCACCTCGGGCAGTACGGCGGAGGCGGGCAGGCGGACGTCGTCGAAGTACAGCGACGAGGTCACCGAGGCCCGCAGGGACATCTTCCTGTGGATTTCCGGCGCGCTGAAGCCCGGGGTGTCCGTGGGCACCACGAAGCCGCGGACGCCCTCCTCGGTCTGCGCCCAGACCACGGCGACGTCGGCGATGGAGCCGTTGGTGATCCACATCTTGGAGCCGTTGAGGATCCAGTCGCCCGAGGGGTCCTGCTTGGCGTGGGTGCGCATGCCCGCGGGGTCGGAGCCCTGGTCGGGCTCGGTCAGGCCGAAGCAGCCGATCGCCTCGCCCGCGGCCATCCGGGGAAGCCACTCGTCCTTCTGCTCCGCGGAGCCGTACTTCCAGATCGGGAACATCGCGAGCGAGCCCTGCACGGACACGAACGACCGCAGCCCGGAGTCTCCCGCCTCCAGCTCGCGGCAGGCCACGCCGTACGAGACGGCGTCGAGGCCCGCGCAGCCGTACCCCTCCAGATGCATGCCCAGCACGCCGAGCGAGCCGAGTGCCGGGGCGAGCTCGCGGGCGGGGAAGACGGCCTCCTCGAACCAGTCGCCGACGTGGGGGAGGATCCGATCCGCGACGAATTCCCGCACGGTGTCGCGGATGAGGCGCTGCTCCTCTACGAGCGTGTCGTCGATGCGCAGGAGGTCGTCCATGAGGTTTCCTCTCTCTCGGCCCTCAAGGTACTGCCGGTGCGGCTGGGATACATGTCAGGGTCGCATTCGGCCGGGGAAGGGGTATAGGTCAGGGTCGTGCCAGGGGGAATCCCGATGTGAGGAACGCTCGCTCTCGGGCAGTCTGAGGACATGAACGAAAACGACTTCGCCGGCGTCAAGCAGCTCCGCAGGACCAAGGACGGGCGCATCATCGCGGGTGTGGCCTCCGGCCTCGGACGCTACACCGGGGTGGACCCCAACATCATCCGCGCGGCCCTCGCCGTCGCCACCTTCTTCGGTGGTCTCGGGGTGGCGGTCTACGCGATCGGCTGGGTGCTCCTGCCCGACGAGAGCAAGGACCGGTCGGTCCTGCAGGACGTGATCGAGAAGAACAAGGACAACCCGATCTGGGTGGACGCCAGGACCAAGGCCGAGCAGGGCTGGGCCAAGGCCACCAACCAGCACCGCGCGCCGCACCAGGCGGCCCCGGAGTACCCCACCCACCAGAGCCCCTTCCCGCCCGCCGCCCCCCAGGCCCCGTACGGCACGGCGCCGCGGCAGGACGACGACACCCGTCCCCAGGTGTGAGTCAGGAGGTCGCCTCCGCGCGAACCCTCTCGATGATCTCCCTGCGGGAATTCCTCCAGAGCACGGCCAGCGCGGCCGCCATGGCAAGCCCGGTCGCGCCGGCCAGTGCGACCACCATCTCGGGGCCGAGGTGGTCGGCCGCGGCCCCGCCGACCAGGATGCCGATGCCCTGGGAGGCCAGCAGGCCCGACTGGACCAGCCCGAAGGCCTGTCCCCGCTGCTCGGCGGGAACGCACTGCACGAACGCGGCGTTGGCCGCGAGCTGGTAGGCCCCACCCAGGCCCGAGACGAACCACAACAGCAGCACCACAGGAAGCGGTGGCTGCGCGGCGCACAGGATCAACGGCGCGCAGGTCAGCATCGCCATCCAGCCCATCGACCGCAACCGGTTCGATGGGCTGACGTAGCGGCTGTACAGGAACGCGCCGACGACGGTACCGGTGGGCATGGCGCCCATCAGCAGGCCGGTGACCAGCGAGAGTTGCCGGGGATTCCCGGTCAGCTCGTCGGCGTAGGGGGTCGCGATCCCCTCGGGCAGAACGTAGAAGCCACAGAGCCAGGCGAAGAGCACCAGCGTACGCAGCCGGGGGTCGCCGAAGACCAGCCTGGCGCCGGCGCGGGTCATCGTCCACATCGAGGGCCGGTTCTCGTCGGCCGGGATGGGGGCGGGACGCCGCCGTACCCCCGAGACGATGATGAGCGCGGAGGCCAGGAAGGTCGCCGAGTCCAGCGCCAGCGCGCGGTACGGCCCCATTCCCATGATCAGGACGCCCCCGAGGGCGAAGCCGAGCATCTGGGCGCCCTGGTTGGTCATGTTCTGCAGGGCTGAGCCCGCGACATAGCGGTCGCCCTCGAGCAACTCCGGCAGCAGGGCCGCCCGCGCCGCGGAGAACGGTGCGCTGAGCAGCACCACGCAGAAGACCAGCACGCACAGCATGGCGAACGAGACGCCGGGAATCGCCATGAGCGCGACCAGGAGAGCCCGGAGCAGGTCACAGGCGATCATGATGCGCCGGCGGGCGTAGCGGTCGGCGAGTCCCGCGAGAAGCGGTCCGCCGATGATCGGCGGCAGGTAGGTCAGGGCATAGACCGACGCCGTCGCCAGGGGCGAGTCCGTCCGTTCGAAGACCAGGACGGACAGCGCCACTCGTGAGAGCTGGTCGCCGAGGAGGGAAAGCCCCTGGCCGAGCCAGAGCGCACGGAACTCCCTGATGGCGATGACCTCGCCGTAGGTCGCTTGGCGTTCCGCCGGACGGCGGTGCCGCCCGGGTAGTCGGCCGGACTTGGTCGCCGCCATAGGACTCCGCTGAGCTCGCAGGCACACTGACTGTAGGTGTTCACTGTGTAACCTACGGTGCCTGCTGCGGGGCCGCCGCGCAACCGAAAGCAATCAAGCGCATGCAAACTGTAATGATAAGCCGCGACATTCCGGAAAGGAGGCCTTTGACGTGCTGTGCGGGGTTACCTACCAGCCCAGCTCGTGCAGCCGGTCATCGTCGATGCCGAAATGGTGGGCGATCTCATGAACAACGGTTATCTGCACTTCTTCGACGACCTGGTCCTCGGTCTCGCAGATCGAGCAGATCGGGTTGCGGTAGATCTCGATCCGGTCGGGTAGCACTCCTGCGTACCAGTCGCCTCGATCGGTGAGCGGGATACCCGTGTAGAGACCTAGAAGATCCGGTTCGGGTGGGTCGTCGACGACGACGAGCACCACGTTGTCCATGACTTTCGTCAGCTCGGGGGGAATGGTGTCCAGAGCTTCGGCCACGAGCTCTTCGAACTTCTCCCGCGAGATCTCGATCACAACCGTCATTCTGCCCCGTCATCCCGGGTAGAAGTGGAGGCGCATGAAATTCGCTGATTGGACCCAGGGTGCCCGTCGTCTCGCCACCGGCCGGATCGTCCGCGGCGCGATCGTCGCCGTCGTCGCCGTAGCCGGTGCGTGGCTCGGAATCATGCTGGGCGGGGCCGTACGATCCAACGTCGGCCCGGTGGAGCTCGGCATGTCGGCGGAGCCCTCGTGGGCCGGGGAGACCGTCGTGGACGCTCACCCCTTCGGCACACTTCTGTTCGACACCCACGACGCCCCGGTCAGTCTCCGCGTGACCCTGGAGAACATCAATCCCGACCGGGCCCGCGGATTCCTGGACGACCCGAGGTTCTCCGCCGACCGGCTCCCCGCGCTCCTGGAGGAGGAGCTTGGCGCCGGTGTCAGGACGCTGATCATGCGCGCCGCGCTCTCCGGCCTGGTGGGCGCCCTGGTCACGTCCCTGATCGTCTTCCGTCGGCCGGGGCCGGCCCTCGCGGGCCTGCTGGGCGTCACCGTCGCGATCGCCGGTACGGGGGCCGCCATCGCCCTGACCTTCCGGCCGGACTCCGTGGTGGAGCCCAAGTACACCGGCCTGCTGGCCGGCGCGCCGTCCCTCGTCGGCGACGCCGAGTCGATCGTGACCAGGTTCGAGTCCTACCGGGTCCAGCTCGCCAAGCTCGTCAACAACGTCTCCCAGCTCTACGACGCCGTCTCCGCCCTGCCGGTCTACGACGCGGACCCCACCTCGATCCGGGTGCTGCACGTCTCCGACATCCACCTCAGCCCCATCGCCTGGAACCTCATCCGCTCGGTCACCGCCCAGTTCAAGATCGACGCGATCATCGACACCGGTGACCTGACCGACCACGGCACAGGCCCCGAGGACAGGTTCACCGAGGAGATCGGCACCTTCGGCGTCCCGTACGTCTTCGTCAGGGGCAACCACGACTCCATGGCCACCCAGCGGGCCGTGGCCAGGCAGAAGGGCGCGATCGTCCTCGACGACGCGACCAAGACCGTGGCGGGGCTGCGCGTCTACGGCCTGGGCGACCCCCGGTTCACCCCGGACAAGTCCGTCCCCGTCGACTCCAACCTCGAATCGCTCGACGCCCTCGGCCGCTCGCACGCCGCCGAGCTGGCGAAGCTGCCCAAGCAGGTCGATCTGGTCGCCGTCCACGACCCGACGATCGCCAAGGGATTCTCCGGTGCGGCCCCGATGATCCTCGCGGGTCACTCGCACGAGCGATCTACCGAGTTGCTGCCCTCGGGCACCCGCCTCCTGGTCCAGGGATCCACGGGCGGAGCCGGTCTGCGGGCTCTCGAACACGACGAACCCACCCCGGTCGCCGCCTCTGTTCTGTACTTCGACGCCAACACTCACCGCCTGCGGGCCTGGGACGACATCACCCTGGGAGGGCTCGGAGAGCAGTCGGTCCAGATCCAGCGTCACGTTGAGACCGACCCTGGCCGTACAATTTCTCCTGTGCCGACGATTACCCCGTCTCCAACGGGGTCTGTCACCGTCACACCGACGCCGTAAGCCGCAAACCGCTTTGGCATCGGGGGCAAAAGTCCCCTATGCTTCAGAGGTCTCCAGCGGAAGACGGCAACGGAACGAGACGAGAGTCTTGAGCCCCCATCGTCTAGTGGCCTAGGACACCGCCCTTTCAAGGCGGCGACACGGGTTCGAATCCCGTTGGGGGCACGGCCGAGCCAAGGCTCGCCAGGGAAACGGCAGGTCGAAGACCTCCGGAAAACTGGTAGGCTAAGCGAGGCAAGAACGACCGGGACAAAAGCCCCGGAAGCAAGGTCCTGTAGAGCAGTTTGGAGTGCTCGCCACCCTGTCAAGGTGGAGGTCGCGGGTTCAAGTCCCGTCAGGACCGCTCTGGTAGGTGTTCGATCCACCACCGAGGTCAGGTAGCTCAGTCGGTACGAGCGTCCGCCTGAAAAGCGGAAGGTCGGCGGTTCGACCCCGCCCCTGACCACAGCAGCTGAGCAGCACAAACGCCCCGAGCCGATTATGGCCGGGGCGCTTTTTGTTGTGCTTGACGACAACGGTGACGACAACGCGCTTTTCATTGAGGGAGCGAGTAATGGGCTGGCGGCTCCTACGACGTCGGCAGGCACATCCGTCGGCTCAGACCGCGGTGCGCTATCTGATGGGCCGAGGGTTCATCGAGATACGCGCCACGACGCACATCGTGCGCCGGGAGTTGCAGGGTGGTGAGGAGCTCAGTAGCCCGCTCAGCCGCATCGACCGCATAAGGATGATCGCCGACATCTGCCACAACCTTCCGGGCGACTTCAGGCCGGGAAGTGATCGGGAGCGAGAGCGGCGAGCGGTCGAGAGTCTGAGATTCCACTTGCGGAAGCTTGAGCCTGATGATCATGGGGCTCAATGGGTGCGCACAGAGTTGGATGATCTTGGATATGACTACCTCCCCCTCCTCCCAGAGGACGTAAGGGCCCGGCTCATGCAACAGTGAACGCCCGGAACGGATGTCCCAGGCGTTCCTGTAACCCTTCCCGAAGTTCACCCAAGGGCATCGCCGAGCTTCCCAAGGGCTGCGCGCTTGTCGTTGAGTGACGAGTGGGCGTAGATGGTCATGGTCACCTCGATGTCGGAGTGTCCGACGATCTCCTTGACGATGTGTGGAGGCACCCCGAGGTCGAGGAGCAGGCTGACGCAGGTGTGTCGGAGGTCGTGAAGCCGTACGGCTCCGAGGCCGGCCGTGGCGCGGATCTCCGCCCAGCTCCGTCGCAGGTTGTCCGGTTCCATGGGGGTGCCGCGGCGGGAGGGGAAGACGAGCCCGTGATCCTCCCAGTCCGGCCAGCGGTCCGCCCGTTCTGCGAACTGCCGCCTGCGGTGCTCCTTGAGAGCGTCGAGGCAGATCGGCGGGAGCGGAATGGTGCGCTCGGAGTCTTCGGTCTTGGGCTTCACGAACTGGAGCCGACCGCCGACCCGCTGAAGAGTTTGTATCACTTCGAGCGTTCCGGTCTCCAGGTCGAGGTCTTGCCAGCGGAGCCCGAGGAGTTCCCCGCGCCGCAGGCCGAGGCAGACGGCCAGGACGTACAGCGCGCCGAGGCGGTGACCCGGAGCCGCCTTGAGAATCGCCTTGGCCTGAATGACCGTCAGACCCCTGTTGACCTTGTACTTGGGCGGCGAGACCTTCACGAGCTTGGCGACATTCCGATGAATGACCTCCTCGCGAACCGCACTCTCCAGAGCGTTACGAAGAACGGCATGGATTGACTGGACCATGCGGGGCTGGATCTTGTACTCGCAGCAGGTGCCGGCCTTTTTCGCGCAGCACTCCGCGGGCTTGCGCGCCTTGTCCCATCCCCGCTGGCAGCACTGGCAGCCGTTGCGCAGCGACGTGACGAACTGGCGGACCTCGGCCGCGTTCAGCTTGTCGAGTCGCTTCCGGCCGAGGGCGGGAATGAGGTAGCGCCGGATCACCCCCTCATAGCCCTGCACGGTCTTGGGACGCCGTTCGGCCCGGACGACATACTCAAGCCAGTACGTCAGATAGTCGCCGACCGTCCAGCTTTCGGCGGCCACTGGGATGCCTTGATCGGCTTGCGCCTTGAGTTCGATGAACTTGCCGTGACATTCCTCGCGGGTCTTGCCGTAGACGCTGACGCGCTTGATCGTTCCCGCCGTGGTGGGGACGAAGACCTTCGCCTCATATCGTCCGTCCTTGCGCTGGACGATCGTTCCCTCCCCGTTGGACCGCTTACGGGTCTTGCGATTCTTGGTGCCCTTCGGCTCTTCCTCAGGAGTGCCGAGTTTGGTCCTGGTCATCACGCCACCGCCTTGAGGTTGTCGACACATTCGGCCAGCGCGTCGACCGGGACGAGCCGACGACGGCCGATCTTGATGGTCCTGAGCTGGTTGGAGCGGATCAGGGTGTAGAGGGTCCACCGGCTGATGCGGAGCTTCTGAGCGGCTTCTTCAACGGTGATCACGAGGTCATCCATGGGCAGCCTCCGGCCGACTCGCGTGGTCAGGTGGTTGGACACCGGTCAAGGCGGCTACCAGGAGCGCTTCACCGGCCGACAGGCCCTGTCCGGCGTAGTCCCAGTGAGAGGTGACGAGAACGGTGTCTTCCTCGAAGAGGGGGAGTCGGCCAGTGCTGACGGCCTCGTCGCGCATGTGGTCGGCCCGTTCGGCGCGGAGGTCGCCGAGGGTGGTGGAGTAGCGCCGTGACTTCGTGGAGAAGTGGGATCTGGCAAGATTTTCGTGATGGGGTGACGGATTGTCATCGCGGTGGCATCGTGGCCATTGTGTGATGACCTTCTGCGTCTGCTGTTTCCGCACCTGGAGAAGGTGCTGGTGGAACAGGTGCGTCGGGTGGACGGGACGGTATGGCTCTCGGCCCGGACCCCTACGGATGCAGTACTTGCCTGCCCGGACTGCCAGACCTTGTCCCGGCGGGTTCATAGCCGCTATCGACGCAAGGTGGCGGATACGGCTGTCGGCGGGCAGTCGGTGAT
>NZ_JBPJUQ010000009.1:0-236916 GCF_051192615.1 Streptosporangium sp. G11 | reverse complement strand
CTGTCGGAGTGGCTGGATCGAGTCGGCGACGGCTCGACCACCCCTGGTGCCGCGGCCGGACCCGGCTGAGACCGCGACCAGGCGCTGTCCAGGACTGCTGGTTCTGTGACCGAAAGGTTCACCGGGTTCCTCCGGAACCGGCCGTCGGTTCGGGAGTGCTCGACTACCCGTTGGTTCGGGAGTGCTCGATCACATGGACGACGTATCGCGGTCACTCCTGTGCCGAGCGGGTGTCTCGGCCGGTGAGGCCGGGGTCTCCTCCTGGTCGAAGGTGATCACGATGTACCTGCCGTTGGCGTAGCTGACCACAGGCCGCTGGAGCATGTCGCCCACGTGGCGGGCGACCCTCTGCCACAGCTCCACCATCTCCGGGGTGTCGGCGGTTATCCTGAACCGCCCGTCGGCGACGAGGTTCTGGGCGACCAAAGGGGCGAAGTTCGCCTCGGCCCGCGCTTTCTCCTCCGCGTTGAGAGGGGTGCGCCGGGGCGCGAGCCGCGTGCCGAGAGGGTGGGTCATCGCTGATCTCCTTGTGATCGCCAGTCTCCCAGCATGCCATCCGCGCCTTTCGCGAACCACGATCTAGCAGTCGGGACCACGAGGGAATCGCCCAACCGGCCCGGTGCCTTCGTGTCTCCGGCGGGGATACCCGGCTCCGGAACGATCTCCGGAGAACGGGCGCCGTCCACCGGACGGCTCGCGACGTGGGCGTCTCGTCCAGCACCCTGCCACCGCCGATCTCGACCGGCGCACCGGAGCACTCTCTGGTCGAAATCAAGACGCCCGCCGCCTGACGGCTATTCGAGTTTCCGCTCAGGGACCGCATAACCCGGAACCGATGGCCAGCGAACCGTGAGCACCACCGATTCCTCCTCGGCATACCAGGAGTGGTCGACGCCATGCCCCCACACGACGTACTCGCCTCGCTTGGCCAGCAGCACGCTACGTCCTGGCAGCTCCACCCGGAAACGGCCGCTGATCAACATGAGCAACGCCGTACGTTTCTCGCCGGTGACCCACTGCGCACGCTCGTCGCCACGCGGATGCACGCCCCACTTGATCTCGACACCGTCGCTGTGCCGGACATCGCCGGCCGGCTTGAAGTGCCCGAGCAGCCAACCGCGGTCACAGGCCGCATCCACGTCGGCGCTACCCACATACACGTTCTCCAGCACGAGCCGCGACGCTAGCACGGCACCCGTCCGACCTCGACGCCTTCACCGAGAAAACGCCTCCGGCGGGACATCCGGTTCTGGGATGATCACCATGGGCGGGCCGGGGGTCCGTGGGCTGGTGAGCGGACGGCGCCGCCCAGCAGTGGCCCGTTCAGGACCTCCTGGGTCAGGACGACACGAGTCAGCCGTACCGCCAGGAGCAGAGCTCCGTCCACCGTCGGATGATCGACGTTCTCGTCCTCGTCTCCTGGCGCGTGCCCGGGATCGAAGCCCGCGGCCCTCATCGCGTCCACAAGACGATCAGGATCGCTCCCGTACCGCCATGCGGGAATCATCGGGTCGAAGGAGGTCACCGTCCTCCCGTCACGGGCGTACACGAAGTTGTGGGTCGCGTGGTCGTTACGCAGGACCGATACGACCTCTGTCGCGGTCGACAGAGCCCGAAAGGCATCACGTTCGATCGTCTGCCACCCGCCTCTCTCGATGAGGACGGTCCAGCCGCCCAGCCGCCCGGCCAGAACCGTGTCGGGGAACAGCCCCTCATCGTCCAGCTCTTCGTACGTGAGCGGCCGGATGCTCTCCTCGATGGCACCTATGCGTCGAAGTGCCTCAGCCTCGTCGAGCCCCCACACGAAGGTCAGGCACCACACGTCACCCAGCTCATGGCCCCTGGCCAGCCAGTCGACGTCGGCGTACGTGATCTCCACCCGCACCACTCCCCATGGGGTATGCCGCCAAAGTAACGATCATCCCTGACAGTCGGTCCACGGTTCCCGGGCATCAGGGGGCGCGCCGGTTCCGGGACGGCCGCCGGGAGCTCGTGGCCGGTCCACGGCGGGTTTCCCCGGTGCTCCTGGATCAGCCGCCGGCGGCCGGTTTGAGCAGGCCGCTCTCGTAGGCCGCCGCGACCGCGGCCGCCCGGTCGTTGACGCCGAGCTTGGCGAAGAGGTGCAGCAGATGCGTCTTCACCGTCGCCTCGGTGATGAACAGTTTCGCGGCGACCTCACGGTTGGTCGCGCCCCGGGCGATGAGGCCGAGCACCTCGATCTCCCGGCGGCTCAGCGCCCGCTGTTCCGGCACGCGCACCCTGTGCGCCAGCACGCCGGCCACGGAGGGGGACAGCACCGTCTCACCGCGGGCCGCCGCCTGTACGGCGCGGCGCAGATCGGCGCGCGGGGTGTCCTTGAGCAGATAGCCGGTGGCGCCCTGCTCGATGGCGGGCAGGACGTCGGCGTCGTTGTCGAAGGTGGTCAGGACCAGCACGTGGATGCCGGGCGTCTGCTCGCGCAGCCGGCGAATGACCTCCGCGCCGCTCATCTTCGGCATGCGCAGGTCCATGAGCACGACATCGGGGCTGGTCCGCAGGGCGACGACGAGCGCCTCCGGCCCGTCGGCCGCCTCTCCGACGACCTCGAAGGCGTCGTCGCCGGTGAAGATCCCGCGCAGCCCGTCGCGGACGACGGGGTGGTCATCGACGATGATCATGCGAATCGGCATGTCTCACACCACGTTTCCGCGCGGGCCGGACAACCCGGAATCCGCGTCGGCGGGAATGGCCGGAACGGTGGCGGAGATCCCCGTTCCCTGACCGGGGGCCGTCTCGATCACGAACTCACCGGCCAGCCGGGTGACTCGCTGACGCATCGCGATGAGGCCGAAACCGCTCGCGTTCGAGGAGTTCGTCGCCCCGAGGGTGAAACCACATCCGTCGTCTCGTACGTCCAGTACTACGACATCCTCCATGTACGACAGGGTAAGACCGACCCGGGTGGCCGAGGCGGCGTGTTTGCCGACGTTGGCCAGCGCCTCCTGCGCCGCCCGCAGCAGGGTGGTCTCCACCTCCGCGTGCAACGGCCGAGGGGCGCCGGTGACCGACACGAACACGGGCTTGCCGGTGGTCCGGGACCATCTCGCCGCGACGTCGTGAAGGGCGGTGGCGAGCTGGGCCTCGTCCAGCGGCGCCGGGCGCAACCCCTGAACCGATCGCCGGGCTTCGTTCAGGCTCTCCCTGGCCAGGGCGCGTACCGTGTTCAGGCGCGAGCGGGTGGCGGGTACGTCGCCGAGCGTGTCGTCGGCGGCTTCGAGCTGGGTGAGGATGCCGGTCAGACCCTGCGCGATGGTGTCGTGGATCTCCCTGGCCATCCGCTGCCGCTCCCCGAGCACGCCGGCCTCACGGGCGCTGGTCAGGAGCCGGGCCTGCAGGTTCGCGTTCTCCTCCGCGAGCGCGGCCAGCTTGGTGCCGGTCTCCCTCAGCTGGACGATCATCGCCTTGCGCTGGTCGTTCTGGTCGGAGACGGTCCGGGTCAACAGGCCGATCGCGGAGGCGATCAGCACCGCGACGAGGAAGGCGTAGAGCGTCTCGCCGGGGGTCCGTCCGGGCCGAGGGGGAACGGCGACCAGCACGCCGGCCGTCGCGGCCACACCCGCGTACGCCCACCACCCGGGCAGCACGGTGAAGGCCTGGATGAACGCCCCCACGCCCGTCACCGTGAACAGCGGGTCGATTCCGATCAGCGTCCCGATGGCGGCGAGCATCACCACGAAATAGACGGCCATCGCCACCGGCCGCTCGATCCAGGTGGGGTGGGAAGTCACCATGAACCAGTGCCAGGCTCCGGCGAGCACCGCCAGGGCCAGCACCTCCGGCCTCCAGTCCCGCAGAAGGGCGAAGACCGCCGGAAGCAGGATGAACACGTACGGCAGGGCGGGGCGGGCGCGGTCCCAGCGGGAGACGCCGGGGCCGGCGGTGTTCACCACCGGAACGCCCTGACGGCGACGCCGCCGACGACGACGGATATCGCCACCATGATCCCCAGCGTGTCCGGGGAGATCGCGGTGCCCTCCCAGGCGTCGCGGATCGCCTCGACCACGGGGGCCATCGGGGTCAGGTCACCGATGGCACGCATCGAGCCGGACATGGTCTCGCGGGGGATCATGGCACCGGAGAGGAAGACCATCGGGAAGAACACGCTCAGCCCGATCACGGTCGCGGTGCGGCCACCTGGAACGAGCGCGCCGATGAGGAGGCCGATGGCGCCCAGGCTCAGCGCGCCGAGTGCCCACACCAGGAGAAAGCCCGCGACGTTGGCCGGTACCGACAGCCCGAGGGCGGCCAGTCCGATGGCGATCAGCAGCACCGTCCCGATCGCGGCCAGCAGCATGTGGGCGGCCCACTGGGCCCCGAACAGCATGGCGGGCGAGGCGGGAGTGGCGCGCAGCCGCTTCAGGATCCGGCGTTCCCTGTACTGGGCCAGCGTGGCGGGCAGGACGACCAGCCCGGCCAGTCCGATGACGAAGACGCTCAGCATCGGCACCGTGGCGTCGATGATCGGCAGCCCGCCGGGGAGGGGTTTGCCGGAACGCGTCTTGACCCACAGCATGATCGCGGGGAAGGCCAGGGCGAAGAACCCCGACATCGGATCACGCACGATCAGTTTGAGTTCGACCGCGATGACGCGGGTGATGCCTTTCACGACGTTTCCCTTTCGGTCAGAGCGAGGTACGCGTTCTCCAGCGAATCGGACCGCCCCTGCGCGATCAGCTCGCGCGGGCCGCCCTCGGCGACGACGCGGCCCCGGTCGACGATCGCGATGCGGTCGCACAGGGCCTCGGCCTCGTCCATGAAATGGGTGACCAGCACGACGGTGACCCCACGCTCGCGCATGTCGCGGATCAGGCCCCAGGTCATGCGGCGGGCGGAGGGGTCCAGGCCCGTGGTCAGCTCGTCGAGGAAGACGACTTCCGGGTTGCCGACCAGGGCCAGCGCGATGAACAGCCGCTGCTTCCAGCCGCCGGACAGGCTCGCGAATCCGGCGTTCTTCTTGTCCGCCAGCCCCCACTCGTCCATGAGTTTCCGCCAGTCGGCGGGCTTGTCGTAGAAGGAGGCGTACATCCGCAGCGCCTCACCGACCCTGATCGCGTCGGGCAGGGCGGCCTCCTGCAGCTGGACGCCGATGCGCTGCAGCAGCTCGCGCCGGTCGTTCCGCGGGTCCAGGCCCAGCACCCGCAGGGTGCCGCCGTCTCGCCGCCGCAACCCCGACGCGCACTCCACGATCGTGGTCTTCCCCGCCCCGTTGGGACCGGCGATTCCGAAGATCTCGCCGTGCTCCACCCTCAGGGAGACGCCGTCCACCGCCTTGCCGCCCCCGTAGCTCTTGCTCAGGCCGTTGATCTCGATGACTGTCATGTTCCGAGCATCATCGGTGGTCGACCCCTCCGGAATCCACCGGATGGTTGATGGGGATCGGCCCTTCGCCTGCGGCTCCTCCCCGCGACCGGCCCGGGGAGCGCGTGATCACTCCGGTTGGTTGGGAGTCCCGCGGCCGATCTCGTAGGGGGTGGAGACCCCCTCGTAGGCCAGGTGCGTCACCATGCCGTCGGCCGCGTGGCCGAGGTCGTGGCAGTGGTCCATCCAGACGCCGGGATTGTCCGCGCGGAATGCGATCTCGTAGGTTTCGCCAGGCTGGACGGCGAGGGTGTCGATCCACCAGGGGCTCCCCGTGGCCGGGCGGCCGTTCCGGGAAAGCACGAGGGCGTGGTGTCCGTGCAGGTGCATCGGGTGGACCTGGTGGCTGCGGTTCACGAACGTCATGCGGACGGCGTCACCCCGCCGGACCATCTGGACGGGCGTGTCGGGAAAGCCGCGCCCATTGATGGTGGGCAGGAAATGGACGGCGCCGTCGTGGAAACCGATCCTGTCGTCGATGATCACCATGAAGTCGCGGTCGAAGCGGGTGAAGGGGACCGGGGCGGGCGTGCCGTACGTCGCGGGGTCGAAGAGCGGCGCGTCCCGCGGGACCGGGGGCACGGCCGTCCGGTCGTCCGAGCCGGGGTCGAGGAGCGGCGCGTCCCGCGGGACCGGGGGCACGGCCGTCCGGTCGTCCGAGCCGGGGTCGAGGAGCGGCGCGTCCCGCGGGACCGGGGGCACGGCCGTCCGGTCGTCCGAGCCGGGGTCGAGGAGCGGCGCGTCCCGCGGGACCGGGGGCACGGTCGTCCGGTCGTCCGAGCCGGGGTCGAGGAGCAGGCCGGCCCGGGGGTTGGCGAGGTCGGCCAGCAGCACCGGCCGGTCCGGCATGACGAAGGTCAGGTCGTACCGGCCGCCCTCGGCCACCGAGAGCCGCACCCCGTCGAGCTCGGAGGGTCCGTCGAGGTCGACGCCGTCGATGGCGGCCACCCGGAAGCGCGTGCCCAGCAGCACGAGGTTCCTGGACTCGACATCCGACCAGGCGTTCCTGTCGGTGTTGACCACGCGTAGCCGTACCGGGGTGCCGGGTTTCACCGGCCGGCGTCCGAGCGTGTCCGACGTGCCGAACGCCGCGACCAGCCCGTCGGGGCGCTCCCAGTTGTGGGCCATCACGGTGATGTCCTCACCCGTGGCGCCCTCCGGGGGGAGTACCACGAGCGAGCCGAACAGCCCGCGCCGCACGCCGACGAGCGGGCGTTGGTGGGTGTGGTACCAGAACGTGCCCACCTGGTCGGCGCGGAACCGGTAGACGTGACTCCCGCCCGGCCGTACGGCGTCCTGGGTCACGCCCGCGACGCCGTCCTCGGCGTTGGGCACGTCCAGGCCGTGCCAGTGGATGGTGACGCTCTCGCGGGCGAGCCTGTTGACGAGCGTCACCTCGACGAGGTCGCCCTTGTGCACCGTCAGCGCGGGCCCGGGTGCCTGGCCGTTGTAGGTCCAGGCGTCGACCACGGCGCCGGAGCCGAGCCGGATCCTCGTTTCCCCGGCCGTCAGGGTGAACGCGCGGTCGGGGGTGCCCGCGCGCGGTCCGGTGAGGGCGGCGACGTCGACGGCGGGGGCGCCCGGTGCCCGGCTCCCGTGGTGGGAGCCGCCGGGACCCCCTCCGTGGTCCACCTCGCCGTGACCCATCATGGACATCCGGTCGGGCAGGAGGCTCGCCCGCATCCGGTGGACGCCCGCACCGGTGACGGCCGTCGCCACCAGGGCGGTGACGGCCACAGCCCGCCTGGCTCCACCGGGGCGCGGGTTTCGCGCCCCGGACGCCGCCGCGGCCACGAGGAGGACGCCCGCGTAGATCGCCATGTCCGCGCCGTACGGCGGGAGCGGGCGGGAGAGATACTCCATGAAGGCGCCGAGCAGGGCGGCCGCCGCGGTCGTCCGCACGGGCACCCGGACGGACACCGGAAGGGGCGCCGACGGCGCTGCCGCCGTCTCCGTCGTCCCGTCGGCCGCTCGACGCCGCCCGGCGATCCGCCACAGCGCGGGCACGGCCAGCGCGAGCGTCGCCACCATCGGAACGGCGAGCAGGGGGAGCGCCACCAGTATCCGGTCCGCGGCGAAGACCCAGCCGTTCGACCACAGCAGGCCGGTGTCGATCCCCCGAGCCGCCGCGGCGGCCGTCCCCACGCCGATCAGCACGAGCAGGGCCCGGGTCCGGCGGTGCGAGGAGAGGCCTCCGGCGAGGAGGCCGGCGACGCCCCAGACGATGAGGAGCAGGGTCACCAGGATGCTGTCGGCGTTCGCCGCGAACTCGTACATGGGCGCCGACGTTAGGTTCCCGACACGGGCGCCCACATCCGCCCGGTGCCGACACCAGCTACGCAGATCACCGTACGGACGGCCGGATGGGAGTCGTACGGTGCCGGGTGCGTCCTGGCCGTCGGTGTGCCTTCGCCGTCGGGCGTTCCCCGGCTGTCGGGTACGTTCCGGCCGTCAGGCGTGCCCGGGACGGACCAGGCCGGTTTCGTAGGCGATCACCACGAGTTGGGCCCGGTCGCGCGCGCCGAGCTTCAGCATCGTCCGGTGGGCGTGGGTGCGTGCGGTCGCCGGGCTCATGGACAGGCGCCCGCCGATCTGCTCGTTGCTCAGCCCGGCCGCCACGAGCGCCATGACCTCGCGCTCCCTGCCCGTGAGCCTGTCGAGCACGCCCGTGTCCCGCCGGGGCGGCTCCTGAGCGAGGAACCGGGCGATCAGCCGGCGGGTCGCCCCTGGGGACAGCAGTGCCTCGCCCTGGGCGACCACGCGCACCGCCTGCCGGAGGTCGGCGGGTTCGACGTTCTTGGTGAGGAAGCCGCTCGCGCCCGCGCGAAGGCCGTCCATAACGTACTCGTCGAGATCGAAGGTCGTGAGCACGATCACGCGAACCGCGGACAGCGCGTCGTCCCCGGCGATCCGCCTGGTGGCCTCCAGCCCGTCCATGACCGGCATCCTGATGTCCATGAGCACGACGTCGGGGCGAAGCTCGCGCGCGAGCCGGACCACGTCCTCCCCTGTCGTCGCCTCCGCGACGACCCTGATGTCGTCGCCGTTCTCCAGCAGCCCGCGCAGGCCCACCCGGACCATCGCCTGGTCGTCGGCGACCAGTACCCGGATCACGCGGGGTCTCCGGTCGGCATCCGGACGAGGACGGAGAATCCGCCACCGGGAAGGGGGGCCGCCGTGAGCGTTCCGCCGAGGGACGACGCGCGCTCTCCCATCCCGCTGAGCCCGTATCCCGGGGTCACCCCGGCTTCCGGGTGTTCGTCGCCTCTCCGGCCCCGTTCCTCGCGGGGGCGCCCGTCGTCGACGACCTCGACCTCGAGCGCGTCCGGCTCGTAGGCCAGGGTGATCCGCACCGTCCTGGCGTTCGCGTGCCGGATCGTGTTCGTCACCGACTCCTGCACGACGCGGAACGCGGCGAGGTCCACCGCGGGAGGTAGCCGCCGCGCCTCGCCCCTCACGATGACCGTCGCCTCCAGGCCGGCGCTCCGCGCCTGTCCGGTCAGCTCGCCGACCTGGCCCAGGCCGGGAGCCGGTACGCGCGGCGGGGGCTCGCCGTCATCCGTCCGGAGGAGTCCCAGGGCCGCTCTGAGCTCGGCCGTGGCCTCTCCGGCGGCCGTCCGGATGGCGCGCAGGGCCGTCCGGGCGTCGGCCGGCCGATTGTCGAGCACCTCGTCGGCCAGCGCCGCCTGGATGGTTATCCCGGTGATCGTGTGGCTCAGCACGTCGTGTATCTCCCCGGCGATCCGCAGCCGCTCCTCCGCCGCCCTCCGGGCCGCCTCGCGCTCCTGCCCGGCCTCCACCAGGGCCAGTCGCTCGTCGGCCTCCGCGAGCCGTACTCTCCGGCCGCGCAGGGTCTCACCCAGCAGGACGACGGCGAGAAGCAGCCCCGCCTGGGCCGCCATGTCCGTGAGCACCGGCAGGATCGGCTCGCCGAGATGCAGAGGGCGGACCGTCAGCCCCAGCACGACGAAGAGCGCGGCGATACCGAGCGACCACACCAGCAGTCCTCTCGACGCCGCGGTGTAGAGCGCGACGGCCAAGGGGACGGCCGGGGTGATGCCTGGATATTCCAGTCTGTAGTACAGCAGGAGGCACGCGGCCGTGACGAGGAGCACGCCCAGCGGCGAACGCCTGCGGACCAGGAGAACCCCGCCGATGACCGCGGCGAGACCGTAGGCGATCGCGTCGGGAGGCCGCGTTCCGAGGGCGGGCTCGGTCGCCACGCTCATCGCGATGCCCACCAGGATCCCGACGAGCGCCGCCAGGCCGGCGTCGGCGGCGGGTCGCGTCCATCGGCTCATGGCCACACCCTAAACGCGACCTCGGAAGGCGACACCGAGAGCCCGGGAGCCGTGGGCGTGGACGACACGTCCTCTCCGGGCTTGCGCCCTGTGTGATCAAATGACTACTATACGTAAAAAAGATCTTGGATTAAAGGGGGTCCGGGATCCCGATGGTGCTCCGGGGCGCGGTGGCGGCGGGCGCGTAGGGCCGGCGGAGCGCCCGGCCGGGGCGGGCTCCGCCGGTGTTCCACGACGGCAGGGGGATGTGCGGTGGCCGGAAGGCTCCAGCGCGTGATCGTCGCGTTTCTCGTGGCGGGCGGCATGGCGTCGGCGACGGGCTCCGGGGTTTCCGGCGCGTCCCGGGTTTCCAGTGCGTCCCGGGTTTCCAGTGCGTCCGGGATGTCCGGGATTCCCGGCGCGCCTGGTGTGTCCGGGTTTTCCTGGGCTTCCAGTACTTCTGGTGCCTCCAGTGCGTCCGGTGCCTCCAGTGCGTCCGGTGCGTCCGGTGCCTCTGGCGCGTCCGGCCCGGCCCCGGACTTCTCGCTGACGGTGAGCCCGGCACGGCTGGCGGTCGGTCCGGAGGAGATCGACCACCCTCAGTCGTTCCGTGTGGTCAACGGTGGCCGGTCGCCGGTCGACGTGACCGTCGACAGGGTGGGCTTCACGATGGACGGGACCGGCAGGATGGTCTTCGGGCATGACGCCCCTCGCTCCGCCGCGAGCTGGCTCAGGGTCACACCGGCGGACTTCCGTCTCGCCCCCGGAGCGAAGCGGAGCGTCACCGTACGGATCGACCCCCCGCCCCGGCCCGAGCCCGGCGGGTATCAGGTGGCCCTGCTCTTCGTCACCCCCGCCGGGACCGGCGAAGGCGGCATCAAGCTCGACCGGGCGATCGGAACGCCGATCTATCCCACGGTTCCGGGGCCGGTCGACACGTCCGTGAGCGTCGACGGCCTCACCACTCCCAGCGGCTTCACGACGGGCGGTCCCGTCGACTTCACCGCCACCGTCGACAACGTCGGGACCGTCCACCGCGACTTCCTCGCCCCGCGGGGCCTGAAGGTCGACGTGAACGGGTACGACGTGCCGTTCCCCGACTTCACCCTGCCCCGCGGGGTCGGCAGGACCGTCACCGCCAGGTGGACGAATCCGCCGTTCATGTGCGTCTGCCACGCGACGGTGTCGGTCTCCGGCACCGGCGGGACCTCCCGGCGGAGCGTCACGCTGGTCATCCTTCCGCTCCGTTTCCTCGGGGCGCTGCTGGCGGTGGCGGTGGCGTTGTACGTCCTCGCCTGGCTGTCGCGCCGCCGGCGCCGGGCGCGGGTGCTCGGGGAGACCCGAGCCTCACGCGCCCGTGACACCCCTGCTCAGGAGGGCTGTGACGCCCCCGCCCCGAGTGGTGGCCCTCCTGTCCGGGACGGCCGCGACGACCCCGCCCGGGTCGGCGGCGAGGGCTAGCGCGAGGCCCGAGGGTGCGGCGCAAAGCGTGCGAAACGGCTGTTTCACCCCGGAGGGCTCTCTCGTCCCGGCAGATGGGGGAGGCAACCCTGTGGATTCGCCCCGTACGGGCGGCCCTTCGTCACATACTGAGACGCTAGATAAGCGGAAAGTGACCGACGAGGGGCGCGGCGGTGACAGTAACGATCCTCCAGCGAGTCCGCACGGAGCGGGGCGGCTGCGACATCACGAGCATGGAGCGGGGCGGCCGCGACATCACGAGCGAGGAGGCGATCCGGTCCGACGTCGACGTCACCGTGATCGTCCCCCTCCACAACTGCGGACCCTATCTCGACAGGTGCCTGACCTCGCTGCTGATCCAGCGCGTCGCCCTGGAGGTGGTGGTCGTCGACGACGGTTCCACCGACGGCGGTGCCGCGCTGCTCGACCTGTACGCCTCCTGCCACCGCGGGGTGATCCGCGTCGTCAGGCAGGAGGCGTCCGGCGGCGCGGGACGCCCGCGCAACGTCGGGCTCTCCCACGCGCGCGGCAGATACGTCTTCTTCTGCGACGCGGACGACTACCTCGGCCCCCAGGCGCTGGAGCGGATGCTCGCGATGGCCGACCGCAACGGCTCGGACATCGTGCTCGGGAAGATCGTCGGGCATGACCGCAAGGTGCCGATCTCGATGTTCAAGGAGAACGCCGAGCGGGTGCCGCTCGGCGACAGCGCGGTCTACAACAGCCTGAGCTGCTTCAAGCTGTTTCGCAGGGAGATGCTGGAGCGGCACGCCATCCGTTTCGACGAGACGCTCCTGGTGGGGGAGGACGTCGTCTTCACCACCCACGCCTACTGTCACGCGGACGTGATCTCGGTGGTCGCCGACTACGACTGCTACCACCTGGTCGCCCGGCCCGACGGCACCAGCATCATGCAGCGGCAGGGGAGCCGCGACCCGGTCTCCTGGCTACGGATGATCAAGCGGCCGATCGAGCTGATGCTCGCCCACGTACGCCCCGGAGACCTTCGCGACCACCTCCTGCGGCGCCATTTCCGGATGGACGCCTTCGGCAACCTCGGCAGGCCCTTCCTGGACGCCGGGGAGGTCGAGCGCAAGGAGATCGCCGCCGAGGTGGCCGACATGTGCGAGCGGTGGCTGACCGACGGGGTCCGCGAGCGGCTCCCCGCGATCGACCGGAGCCGGATCGCCGCGCTGCAGGACATCGACCGCCTGGTGCGGCTGGCGCACATCGAGTCGGCCTCGGTCCGACGGGAGCTCACCGCGCTCCGCTGGGAGCGGGGCCGGGAAGGGCGGCTGGCGATCTCGGGCAAGGTGGCGCTGAGCACGCTGGAGCGCTACGACCGCCCGGAGATCACCGGTGGGGACCTCGTCCTGGTGCTGCGACGCCGGCACGCGGACCCCGGCCCCTCGGACGAGGTCGTGATCCCGGTGACCGGCGACTGCGCGGGATTCACCGGGACCGTCGACGTCACCACCCTGTCCTCCGGCATCTGGGACGTCCACGTGAGCGTCGCCTTCGAGGGCGTCCCCCGGCTCGCGCGCCTGGGCGCCGACGGGGAGGGGCTGATCGCGCCGCCCGCGCCGCGCGTGGTCGGCGACGTCGTCGCCCTCCCGTACTTCACCCATCCGTACGGCAACCTCAGCCTCGACATCGGCGGGCACGTGGTCGCGGTGCCGGGCAGCGCCAGGCTGGTGCGCGCCCGCTGGGCGGCCGGGCATCGGCTGGTGCTCGACGGGGAGGTCAGCGTGGGCGCGGCGGCCCCGGCGGCCGACGCGCTGCGCCACCTGGTCTGGCGGGAGCGTGAGTCGAGCCGGGAGCGGCGCGAGCCGGTCACGGTCGGCGAGGGCGGCACGTTCAGGGCCTCCCAGGCGATGGGGCGGCTGGGCCCCGGCACCTGGGACGCCTACCTGGAGCTCGACCTGGGCGGGCCGCCCGCGCGCTTCAGGATCGAGGCGGTGCCGGATGTGATCGAGCAGCCGCGCACGTGGTGGCGCGGCGCGATCCGGTGGAGTGTCAGGCCCTACGCCACGGCGGGGAAGGGCCGGCTCAGCACGGTGGTCCGCACTCTCGGCCCCAGAACTTTCATCAGACGTATCGTCCGTTAATGCCACCTTCTTGCAACTACAAGCCCATGGCCTAAAGTTAGGGGCAAATCCGCACCTCGGAGGCTTGTAGTGCACGTGCCCGATGGTTTTTTCAACGCCGCCGTGTCGGTGTCGGCGGGAGTGGTGGCCGCCGCCGGCGTGGCCGTCTGCCTGCGCGGCGCCCGCCGCGAGCTCGACGACCGCACCGCTCCGATGGCCGGACTGGTCGCCGCCTTCATATTCGCGGTCCAGATGCTCAACTTCCCGGTCGCCGCGGGCACCAGCGGCCACCTTCTCGGCGGCGCGCTCGCCGCGATACTCGTCGGCCCGTACACGGCGGTGTTGTGCGTGGCCGTGGTCCTCCTGGTGCAGGCGTTCTTCTTCGCCGACGGCGGGCTGACCGCACTGGGCGTCAACATCACGCTGATGGGCCTCGTCGCCGTGCTGGTCGGGTGGGGCCTCTTCCGCCTGATCACCCGGAGCGTGCGGAGCAGGGGCGCCGTGGTGGCGGCCGCGTTCGTCGCGGCGCTGCTCTCGGTGCCCGCCTCGGCGCTGGCGTTCACCCTGCTGTTCTGGGCCGGCGGCACCGCGCCCATCGAGATCGGCACGGTCGCCGCGGCCATGGGCGGCGTGCACCTGCTCATCGGCGTGGGAGAGGGCCTGATCACCGCGGTCACCGTCAGCACCGTGCTGGCGGTCCGGCCCGACCTGGTGTACGGCGCCCGCGAGCTCGTCGCGCCGCTGGTCCTGCGCGGCGCGGGCGGCGACGTGACCGTCCTCCCCGACGCCCCGAGATCTTCCGCGCCGGTCGCCGCCCGCCGTCCCGGCTGGTTCCTGCCCGCCGGAATCGCGGTGGCGGTGCTCCTGGCGGGCGTGGTGAGCTTCTACGCCTCCTCCTCGCCCGACGGCCTGGAGCGGGTCGCCGAGGACAAGGGCTTCATCGGCCAGGCGGCCGACCACTCGCTGGGCGAGCAGCCGCTCGCCGACTACGGGGACGTGGGCGGCATCCCGGTGGGCGTGGCCGGGCTGATCGGCGTCGGGGTGACCCTGGCCGTCGGCGGCGGGGTGTTCTACGCCGTGCGCCGCCGCGGCGACAGCGCTGACTGCGGTGGCGGCGCCGGCAGGGACGACAGCGGTAAGAAGGTCTCCGCCTAGTGGGCGCGGGCCATCACCACCAGCTGCACCGGCCGGGCGACACGCTCGTGCACCGGCTGCCGCCCCAGTGCAAGCTGGTGGCGGTGGCCGGGTTCGCCCTGGTGGTGGTCGCCACCCCGCGCGAGTGGTTCTGGGCCTTCGGGCTGTACGCCGTGCTCCTGGCCGCCGTGGCGGTCCTGGCGCGCGTCCCGGCGGGGTTCGTGCTGCGGCGGATGGCGGTCGAGGTCCCGTTCGTGGTGTTCGCGCTGGCCATCCCGTTCATCGGGTTCGGCGAGAGGGTGACCTTCCTGGGACTCTCGCTCAGCGTCGCCGGCCTGTGGGCCGCCTGGAACATCCTGGCCAAGGCGACGCTGGGCGTGGTCGCGAGCGTGCTGCTGGCGGCCACCACCGAGCCGCGGCTGATCCTGCTGGGCGCCCAGAGGCTGAGGCTGCCGCCGCTGCTGGTGCAGATCGCCATGTTCATGCTCCGCTACATGGACGTGATCCTGGACGAGATGCGCCGGATGCGGGTGGCGAGGGAGTCGCGCGGGTTCGTGGCCAGGGACGTGCGGCACATCCCGGTGGTCGCCAGGTCGGCGGGGGCGCTGTTCATCCGCTCGTACGAGCGGGGCGAGCGGGTGCACCTGGCGATGCTCAGCCGGGGCTACACCGGCTCGATGCCGGTGATCCAGGACCTCTCCGCCGCTTCGCGGCAGTGGCTCGCCGCCGGTATGTTGCCGGGTGCGGCACTCGCCGTACTACTCGGGAGCTGGGGGTTCGCATGACAGTGCCGTCCTCGCCGCCCGTGCCCACCCCGTCCCCGTCCCCTTCGCCGCCCTCGCTCGAGGTGAGCCGCCTGGCGTACGCGTACCCCGACGGCACGCAGGCGTTGTTCGGGGTGGACTTCCGGGTGGAGCGCGGTGAGCGCGTCGCGCTGCTCGGGCCGAACGGCGCGGGCAAGACCACCCTGGTGATGCACCTCAACGGCATCCTGACCGCCGGGCACGGCATGGTGGCCGTGGCGGGGCTGCCGGTGGGCAAGGGGTCGCTCAAGGAGATCCGCAGGCGGGTCGGGCTCGTCTTCCAGGACCCCGACGACCAGCTCTTCATGCCGACCGTCCGCGAGGACGTGGCCTTCGGGCCGGCCAACATGGGGGTCGCGGGCGAGGAGCTGCGGCACCGGGTCGAGGACGCGCTGGAGCGCGTGGGCATGCTGGAGACGATTGACCGGCCGCCGCACCACCTGTCCTTCGGCCAGCGCCGCCGGGTCGCGGTGGCGACCGTGCTGGCCATGGAGCCGGAGATCCTGGTGCTCGACGAGCCGTCCTCCAACCTGGACCCGGCCTCCCGGCGCGAGCTCGCCGAGATCCTCAGGGGGCTCGACGTGACCGTCCTGATGGTCACCCACGACCTGCCGTACGCGCTGGAACTGTGCGAACGCTCGCTCATCCTCTCCGGGGGCGTCATCGCCGCCGACGGGCCGACCCGCGAGATCCTCGCCGACGCGAGCCTCCTCGCCGCCCACCGGCTCGAACTGCCGTACGGTTTCGCCGCTCCCTGACTCCGGCCCCCTGCCTTTTTCGGGCCCCCGGCTCCGAGATCCCGGCTCCGGGGCCTCGATCCCGAGCTCAGGACCCCGGCGGCCTGGCCTTCGAGGCGCGTTCGGCGCGAACTTCCTGTGAACAGTCGCGCATGACCTCGCGCGGAGTGACGGCGAAGTAAAGTAGGTCTGCCCTTCGGGCGCGAGGAGGACTGATGAAGCTACGGCTGGCTCGCCGCGCCGTCGGGGACGCCGTGGTGGTGGCTGTCGAGGGTGAGCTCGACCTGTTCACCGCTCCCTTCCTGCGAGACGAGGTCCGCGACGCGATCAAGCTGGACGGCGCGCGGCTGGTCCTCGATCTCACCGCCCTGTCCTTCATGGACTCCAGCGGCCTTTCCGTGCTGATCGAGGCGTGGCGGCTGGCCACGAGCGAGGGGGGCGGGGTCTCCCTGGCGGCACCTCAGGCGCCGGTGGCCCGCATCCTCCGCACAACGGGGCTCGACCGGCGAATCAAGGTCTATCCCGACGTGAGCAGCGCCGTCGGGGAGATCTGACGCCGGCGAGTTTTTACCCCACCCCGAGTAGAACTTCATTCGGTCCGCGCGTTAAAGTCCGCTCATGGACCTGAACGGAGCAGCAGCAATCATCTCGGGCGGTGCCAGCGGCCTCGGCGAGGCCACGGTACGCGACCTCGCCGCGCACGGTGCCACCGTCGTCATCGCCGACCTGAACGAGGAGCGCGGCAAGTCACTGGCCGACGAGCTCGGCGGCGTCTTCGTCAAGACCGACGTGTCGGACGAGGAGCAGGTGCAGGCGGCGGTGGACGCGGCCGTGGCGACCGGCAGGCCGTTGCGCGTCGTGGTGAACAGCGCGGGCATCGGCTGGGCCAGCCGGACCGTGGGCCGCGACGGCTCGCCCCACGACCTGGCCTCGTACCGCAAGGTCATCGAGGTCAACCTGATCGGCACCTTCAACCTCATGCGCATCGGTGCCGCCGCGATCGCGAAGACGGAGCCGGTCGACGCGGACGGCCAGCGCGGCGTGGTGATCAACACCGCCTCGGTGGCGGCGCTGGAGGGGCAGACCGGACAGGTCGCCTACTCGGCGTCCAAGGGCGGCATCGTCGGCATGACCGTCCCGGCCGCGCGCGACCTCGCCGCCGTCGGCGTACGCGTCAACACCATCTGCCCCGGCATCATCGACACCCCGATCTACGGCTTCTCGGCCAACGCCGAGGAGTTCAAGGCCAAGCTCATAGCCCCGGTGGTCTTCCCCAAGCGCATGGGGCAGGCCTCCGAGTTCGCCCACCTGGTCCGCTCGCTGATCGAGAACGACTACATGAACGCCGAGACGATCCGTTTCGACGGCGGCATCCGCTTCCAGCCCAAGTAGGAGTCACCAGGTGTCTGACGAGGTTCTGGTCGAAGTCGACGGCGGCGTGGCCGTCATCACGATCAACCGCCCCAAGGCCAGGAACGCCGTCAACGGCGCGGTCGCCCGGGGCGTCGCCGCCGCGCTGGACGAGCTGGAGGAGCGCAAGGACGTGGCAGCCTACGTCCTCACCGGCGCCGGCGGCACGTTCTGCTCGGGCATGGACCTGAAGGGGTTCCTGACCGGGGACTTCCCGGTCGTGGAGGGCAGGGGGTTCGGCGGCATCGCCGAGGCGCCGCCGAAGAAGCCGCTCATCGCCGCCGTCGAGGGCTACGCCCTGGCCGGAGGCTGCGAGCTGGCGCTGGCCTGCGACATCATCATCGCCTCCGAGGACGCCAAGTTCGGGCTCCCCGAGCCCAAGCGAGGGCTGGTCGCGGGGGCGGGCGGCGTGATGCGGCTGCCGCGGCGCATCCCGTACCACATCGCCATGGAGATCGCCCTGACCGGTGACCACTTCCCGGCCTCCCGGCTGTACGAGCTCGGCCTGGTCAACCACGTCACGCCCGCGGGCGAGGCGCTGGCCACGGCCGTCGAGCTCGCGAAGAGGATCGCCGCCAACGCTCCGCTGGCGCTCGCCGCGACCAAGCGCGTGATCGTCGAGTCGGCGGACTGGAGCCGCGACGAGATGTTCACGAAGCAGGGAGAGATCATCAGCCCGGTGTTCGGCTCCAAGGACGCCATGGAGGGGGCGGCGGCCTTCGCCGAGAAGCGCGCCCCCCAGTGGAAGGGCGAGTAGCCCTACCGGGGGCCGGAGGGAATTCCCGTGCCGGGCGCGATCCCAGGGGTCGCGCCCGGCGCGTTCACGGCCAGGAGTGCGTACGGTAAAGGTGTGGACAGGTGCGGCGAGGGCACTTGATATTCACGCCAACGCTCCAAGGCCAGGAGAGTGCATGAACGACCACGCGACCGGGATGACCCCCACCGGCCGATCCTCCGGCGATCTCCTGAAGCGCAGGGCGGGAAATCTGGCGGCGGGCGCGCTGGGCGCCGCGATCATCAACGTTCTCATGGTCGCCGCCATGTGGGTGATCGAGGTCGCCGACTACGTCATGCCGGGGGAGTTCGACGTCTACGGCATCCGGGCCTGGGATCCCGAGGGCTTGGGCGGCATCTTCCTCGCCCCCTTCCTGCACGCCGGATTCGGCCACCTGATGGCCAACTCGCTGCCCCTGCTGATCCTCGGCTTTCTCGCCGCGCTGCGCGGGATCGGCCGCTTCCTGGCGGCCAGCCTGATCATCGTCCTGATCAGCGGCCTGGGCGTCTGGTTCACCAGCTCGCCGACGGCCATCACGGTCGGCGCCAGCGGCCTGGTCTTCGGCTATTTCGGCTTCGTCGTCGCCCGGGGCCTGTTCGACCGTCGCGCCCTCGACATCGTGATCGGTGTCGGCGTGGCGATCGCCTACTACTCGATCATCTGGGGCGTGCTCCCCGGCGAGGCCGGCATCTCCTGGCAGGGGCACCTGTTCGGGCTCGTCGGCGGCGTCATCGCGGCCTGGGTGGTGCGCCGCAGGCGCCGCAGGGCCGTCGCCCCCGCCTACTGAGCCGCGCTCACTGCTTGTCGATCACTCTGCTTGTCGAACCCCGCTTATGAACTTCGCTTACTGAGGCCTGCTTACCGGGCCGCCTTATTGGGCCGCACCCGCTGAGCCGCGCTCGCCGAATCGCGCCTCCAGGCCTCCGGCGACCGAGCCCCCGCCGCGCGGGCTCGGCGCCGCCCGGCTTTGTGGGCTTCGCCCAGAGATAGGCGCTGTACGGGGCTGTGGGCGCTATATAGCGCTTCGTAGCACCTTGGGAATACCGGGCCAGGGTCGGGCGGCGGATGGTCTCCAGGGGCGAATGAGGCCGATTCCGGACGTCGCCGACCGGCGGGGCCGGCAGGCGTGGGTGACGGGTGCGCGATCGGCGTCCCGGGCGGTCGAGTTGGCGTCGGAGGGTTCTGGCCGGACGCCTTTTGGGGCGGTTCTTTCCATAACCGTGCGACAGAAGATTCTGCTGGAATTCCATAGCTATGGATGCATCGGTTGATTTAAGTGACAATATGACAAAATTTCATGTGTGAACCTGCCTGGCCGCGTGCCCGTACATGTTCCAGGGCATCACAGCCGGGCGCGACCCTCGAAAGGTGGCCGCGGGTGAACCTGGGATCCCTGGAACGCGCGATCATGGACGTGCTGTGGGGCTGCAAACAGCCACTGCTGGTTCGCCAGGTGCAGGACATGCTGAATCAGGACGCGGAACGGAGCCTGGCCTACACCACGGTGCAGACCGTCGCCGAACGCCTTGTCAGGAAGGGCCTGCTGGAGAGGGCACCCGCGCGCAACGCCTTTCGTTACACCGCCAGCCGCTCACGGGACGAACACGTGGCCGGGCTGATGCTCGCGGCCCTGGCCGGTAGCCCCGACCGGGCCCCGGTGCTGTCGCGGTTCGCGGAGGGGGTGGATCCGGACGACGCCCTGCGCCTGCTGCACGAGCTGGCGCGGCGCGCGGGGGAGCGAGCACACGCCCCGGGCGCGGGCGGACCCCCGAGCACGCTGGCCTAGGCTCCCGCCCGGGAGCCCGGCTCCCGGGCGGGAGCGAGGACCGCGATCGTCCTCGCCGGCCCGGCGAAGGGATGGGGACTACAGGCGCTCGACGACGTAGTCGACGCAGGTGGTCAGGGCCTCGACGTCGTCGGGGTCGATGGACGGGAACATCGCGACGCGCAGCTGGTTGCGGCCGAGCTTGCGGTAGGGCTCGGTGTCGACGATGCCGTTGGCCCGCAGGACCTTGGCGATCGCGGAGGCGTCGACGCTGTCGGAGAAGTCGATCGTGCCGACCACGTTGGAGCGGAACTCCGGGGCCGCGAACGGGGTGGTGTAGGAGGTCTTCTCCGCCCAGGTGTAGAGGCGCTGGGCCGAGTCGGCCGTGCGGGCGGTCGTCCAGGCCAGGCCGCCGTTGCCGTTCATCCACTCGATCTGCTCGGCGAGCAGGAAGAGCGTGGCCACCGACGGGGTGTTGTACGTCTGGTCCTTGGAGGAGTTGTCGATCGCCACCGGGAGGCTGAAGAACTCGGGGACGTAGCGCCCGCTGGAGGCGATCTCGTCGACCCGGGCCAGCGCGGCCGGGGACATCAGGGCGATCCAGAGGCCGCCGTCGGAGGCGAAGCTCTTCTGGGGCGCGAAGTAGTAGACGTCGAACTCGCTCGCCTCGACGGGCAGGCCGCCGGCGCCGGAGGTGGCGTCGACCAGCACGAGCGAGCCCTCCTCGCCCACGCGCCTGATCGGCATCGCGACGCCGGTCGAGGTCTCGTTGTGGGTGAGCGCGTAGACGTCGACGCCCTCCTCCAGCCGGGCCTCGGGGTGGCTGCCGACCTCCGACTTGATCACGGTCGGGTCGCCCAGCCACGGAGCCCTGGCCGCCACGGAGGCGAACTTGGAGGAGAACTCACCGAAGTGCAGGTGCTGGGACCTGTCGCGGATCAGCCCGAAGGCGGCGATGTCCCAGAACGCCGTGGTGCCGCCGTTGCCCAGGACGACCTCGTACCCCTCAGGGAGGGAGAACAGCTCGGAGAGCCCCGCGCGGACGCGCCCGACCAGCGACTTGACCGGCTTCTGGCGGTGAGAGGTGCCCAGGAGACTGGATCCGGAGGCCGCGAGAGCCGAGAGCTGCTCGGGGCGCACCTTCGAGGGCCCGCAGCCGAAACGGCCGTCGGCGGGCTTGATGTCAGAGGGAATCACGATGTCAGCCACCTGACCAGCCTACTGAGCCCGGGGGTTGACCTAGGACGGGGTCCGGATTTTGAGACGAGACGTGGGACGGTTTTGGACAGGGCGAGGTGATCCCGGGGGCCGGGCGGGGTGGTCCGGGGCGTGGAGGGTCCTCGGCCGAAGCGTGGAGGGGCCCGGAACCGGCAACGGCTGCCGCGCGAGACGCCGCGCGACAGCCGTACAGGAGAGGGGGATTCAGAAGGAGTGGACGACCTCGGTGGCTCCGGGGACGTCCTGGACCGAGCGCTGGGACGGACCCACGTAGTCGGCGCTGGGGCGGACGAGCCTGCCCGTGCGCTTCTGCTCCAGGATGTGGGCGGCCCAGCCCGCGGTGCGGGCGCAGGTGAACATGGAGGTGAACATGGAGGAGGGAACCTGGGCGAAGTCCAGGATGACCGCAGCCCAGTACTCGACGTTGGTGGCGAGCACCCGGTCGGGCTTGCGGGCGTGCAGTTCTTCCAGCGCGGCCTTCTCCAGCGCCGCGGCGACCTCGTAACGCGGTGCGTCGAGCTCCTTGGCGGTGCGGCGGAGCACGCGTGCCCGGGGGTCCTCGGCACGGTAGACGCGGTGACCGAAGCCCATGAGGCGCTGGCCCTTGTCGAGCTCCGACTGGACGTACTTTTTGGCGTCGCCGACCTGCTCGACGCCCTCGATCATGTGCAGCACGCGCGCGGGCGCACCGCCGTGGAGCGGCCCGGACATGGCGCCGACCGCACCGCTCAGCGCCGCGGCGACGTCGGCTCCGGTGGAGGCGATGACCCTGGCGGTGAAGGTGGAGGCGTTCATGCCGTGCTCGGCGGCGGACGTCCAGTAGGCGTCGATGGCCTTGACGTGCTTGGGATCGGGCTCGCCCTGCCAACGGATCATGAACCGCTCGACGATGCTCTCACCCTTGTCGACCTCGCTCTGGGGGACCATCGGCTTCCCCAGGCCACGCGAGGACTGCGCGACGAAACTCAGGGCGTTCACACTGGCCAGGGCCAGGTCGGCGCGGGCCTGCGCGTCGTCGATGTCGAGCAGCGGCCTGAAGCCGTACGCGGGGGCCAGCATGGCCAGCGCGCTCTGCACGTCGACGCGGATGTCACCGGAGTGGACAGGAATGGGGTAGGGCTCGGCCGGGGCCAGGCCCGGCTGGAACTTGTTGTCGACAAGCAGGCCCCACACGTGTCCGAAAGAGACGCGACCGACCAGCTCTTCGATGTCGACGCCCCGGTAACGGAGGGCGCCCCCCTCTTTGTCCGGTTCCGCGATCTCCGTCTCGAAAGCTACAACGCCTTCGAGCCCGGGTTTGAAGTCGGACATTCTCGGCTGCCTCCCTTTCTTGAAGTCAAAGCCTTGATGTCGAGATACCGGCGGGTCATATTCAACCCCCTGGGCCGAGGCGGTGTGCCGCCGGACCCGCCGGAACGCGATCGCCCCAGGTAGGGGGCGCCGCGCGGGCTTCCAGCTCGGCACGCGAGAATACCTTCCCGTGGATGCCACATCGCGACCGCCTTCGATGGCGGGCCTTCGCCGCACGTACCAGGGACTGCCCCTGATCGAGGCAGACCTCGCCCCCGACCCCTTCTCGCAGTTCGCCCTCTGGTTCGGTGACGCCGTGGACGCCGGGCTTCCCGAGCCGAACGCGACCGTGCTGGCGACCGCCTCGGCGGGCGGACGGCCGACGGCCAGGACCGTTCTGCTCAAGGGCTACGACGAGAACGGGTTCGTCTTCTACACCAACTACGAGTCGCGCAAGGGCCGGGACATGGCGGAGAACCCGCGTGCGGCCCTGCTGTTCCCCTGGCACTCGATCCGCCGCCAGGTGCGGGTGGAGGGTGCGGTGGTGCGGCTGCCGCGCGAGGAGTCGGCCGCCTACTTCAGGTCCAGACCCTACGGATCGCAAATCGGCGCGTGGGCGTCGCGGCAGTCGGCGGTCGTGCACTCCAGGGAGGAGCTGGACGCCCGCTACGAGGAGCTGTCGGAGCGCTGGCCCGAGGATCCGCCGGTCCCCGACTTCTGGGGCGGGCTGCGCGTGGTGCCGTCCGAGGTGGAGTTCTGGCAGGGTCGTACCGACCGCATGCATGACCGCCTCCGTTACCGGCGCTCCGGCGCCACCTGGGTCGTCGAACGTCTGGCCCCTTGAAACCCTGCCCCCTCTTTACTGATATATCCATGTATGTCAGGTAGAGAGGTAACAGGGTGGGTTTCGGGGATTTCGTCCGTAGGCACGCGGCAGACACGCGCCCGCTGACCATTCCCGCGTACCGGCGTCTCTGGGCCGGCCAGGGCGTGTCGTTCATCGGCTTCCAGCTCACCTCGGTGGCCGTCAGCGCCCAGATCTACGACATCACGAAGTCGTCGTTCTGGGTCGGCATGCTCGGGCCGGCCAACCTGATCCCCCTGATCGTCTTCGGGCTCTGGGGAGGCGCGATCGCCGACGCGGTCGACCGGCGCAGGCTCCTCATCGTCGGCGCGCTGATCGCCTGGTCGGGGACGCTCGCGCTCCTGGTCCAGGCCGCCCTGGGCTCGACGAGCGTCGGCCTGCTGCTGGCCACCGTGGCCGTACACGCCACCGGTTTCGCCATCACCGGGCCGACCAGAGGCGCGATCATCCCCAGACTGGTCCCCGCCGGCCTGATCCCGGCGGCCAACACCCTCAACTTCCTGGTGGGCGGCCTCGGCACCGTCATCGGCCCCCTGGTCGGCGGGATCGTGCTCGCCCAGAGCGGCTTCGCCACCGCCTATCTGATCGACGCGCTGCTGTTCGGCGCCGGTTTCTACGCCGCGGTGAGACTGCCGAAACTCGAACCGGTCGGCGAGGTGACCCGCCCGGGGCTGCGGTCGGTGGTGGACGGCCTGCGCTACGTCTCCGGGCACCCGGTCGTGCTGATGTCGTTCGTCGTCGACCTCATCGCCATGGCGTTCGCGCTGCCCAGGGCGCTGTTCCCGGAGATCGTGGCCGAACGGTTCGGCGGCTCCCTCGTCGCGTTCGGCTGGCTGTCGGCCAGCATCGCCATCGGCTCGGTCCTCGGTGGCCTGCTGTCGGGCTGGGTGGGCCGGGTCCGGCGCCAGGGACTGGCGCTCACATACGTGATCGCCGCGTGGGGGCTCACCGTCGCCGCGGCCGGGCTCGCCGACCAGCTGTGGCTGATGGTCGCCCTGCTCGCGTTCGGCGGGGCCGCCGACCTGGTCTCCGCGGTGTGGCGGCAGACGATCCTGCAGACCCACGCGCCCGACGACATGCGCGGCAGGATGCAGGGGGTCTTCATGGTGGTGGTCGCCGGAGGCCCCCGGCTGGGGGATCTGCGTGCCGGGGCCACCGCCTCGTGGTTCGGCGCCACCGGGGCCTGGGTGAGCGGGGGGATCGCCTGCGCGGTGGCCGTGGTCGCGGTGGGACTGGCCGTTCCGGCCTTCAGAAAATATCGCCCGCTCGCGCGTAGCGTTTGAGCAGCTAGGGAAGGATTTGGCGTCCTCGGGCGTTGCCGTCCTTTGTCATCGCGGGCTGTTCTCCCAATAAGGTCGTCTTCTCAAACTTCCGAGGTCCCGCGCCGCCCTCCCGGGAACACCGCGCGATGGACGTAGCATCGAGAGAGGACGGGAGGAACCTTGACCGCACACGGCCTGATCGACACAACGGAGATGTACCTTCGTACGATCTTCGAGCTGGAGGAGGAGGGCATCGTCCCCCTGCGCGCACGCATCGCCGAGCGCCTCCAGCAGAGCGGTCCCACCGTCAGCCAGACGGTCGCCCGGATGGAGCGCGACGGCCTGGTTCGCGTCGAGGGCGACCGCCACCTGACCATGACCGACCTGGGGCGCACGCTCGCGACCCGCGTCATGCGCAAGCACCGCCTCGCCGAATGCCTGCTCACCCAGGTGATCGGTCTGCCCTGGGAAGAGGTGCACATAGAGGCGTGCCGCTGGGAGCACGTGATGTCCGAGTCCGTGGAGGCCCGGCTCGTCAGCCTGCTCAACAATCCCACGGAGGACCCGCACGGCAATCCGATCCCAGGCCTTGAGGAACTCGGCGTGGTCGGCGTTCCCGGCGGGAAACCGGAGTCGCTGCCGTCGATGGCCGCGATGGCCGGACCCAGAGATATACCCGTTGTCGTGCGGCGAATTAGCGAACAAGTGCAAAGCGATCCGGCTGTGATGCTTAAACTCAAGCAAGTTGGGATACAACCCGGACGCGAGGTGACGCTCGCGGCGAGCGACGACGGTGTGCGGGTGACAGGTGACGACGAGGCGGACAATTTTCTTGCGGATCTCCCGCGAGAGATTGCCGCGCACGTTTTCGTCTCCACACGCTGACCGAGGCCCCTTAGCTCGGTTGGATCCCGTTCGGGAGTCCCTCCGCTCCCAGGCCGAGACTGCAGGAGCAACCGTGGTTCGCTTTGCACACACCCGCCCACGAGGGGCGGTCACCGGATGAAGCGGTGGGGGGATGTTTCCCAGGACGCCGCTGATCACCTTACGGCTGGTTCCGTCCTGGATCATGCCGAGATGGCGGTGGTCGTCACCGACAGGTTCAGCAACCTTCTCTACTGGAACCCGTTCGCGGAAAAACTGTTCGGACGCCCCGGCACATCGGGGCCCCGCGACCAGTCCCTCTCCCTGGGCATCATGGAGAAGGACCACCCGCTGGCCGTCGAGCTCTCCAAGCACGTCCTCAAGGGCGGCGTCTGGGAGGGCACGTTCGACGTCAGGCGCGGCGACGGAACGATCATCTACGTACGGGCCCAGGCCGTGCCGCTGCGGCATCCCTCGGGAGCGGTGACGGGCATCGTCATCACCGCCCGCGAGGCGATGCGCAGCAACGAGCGCGAGAAGGACCGCTTCGGCCTGCTGGAGCGGATCGGCGAGCGCCTCGCCGGATCGCTCTACGTCGAGGAGACGCTCAAGCGCGTCGCCGAGATGCTCGTCCCGCAGTTCGCCGACCACTGTTTCATCGAGCTGATGGAGGAGGGGCGGCTGACCCGCAGGGTCTCCACTCACGTCCAGGGCTGGAGCCCGCCGCCCAACACCTGGGCGCCGCTCGGAGCGGAGATCCGCTACCCGGTGGGGCACTACGCCGAGATCGCGCTGCGCCGCCAGGAGACGATCCTCGTCGAGGACTTCTCCCAGACCAACTATCCCAGCCCGGGTGAGGCCAACACCCGCCTGGCCGCCGAGATCGGCATGACCTCGGCCATCGTGGCGCCGCTGTGCGTGCGCGGCGAGACCCTCGGGCTGATGTACCTGGGGCTGTCCAACCTGACCGACCGGCGCAGCCCGCACTACGACGCCTTCGACCGCGACTTCGTGGGGGCCATCGCCACCAGGGTCGCCCTCGCCGTCGACAACGCCCTGCTGTTCGAGGAGGAGCGGCACACCGCGGAGTCCTTCCAGAAGCACCTGCTGCCCCGAGCGCTGCCGCAGCTCGACGGGCTGGAGATCGCGGTCCGCTACTATCCGGCCGCCCCCCTGGCCAGCCACGGGCAGGGCATCCAGACCCAGGTCGGCGGCGACTGGTACGACGTCATCCCGCTGTCGGCGGGCCGGGTCGGCATCGTCATCGGCGACGTCGAGGGCAGGGGCGCCAAGGCCGCGGCGGTCATGGGGCAGCTGCGGGCGGCCCTGCGGGCCTTCGCCCAGGACGACAAGCCGCCCGCGGAGATCCTCGCCAGGCTCGACGAGTGGACGCGCATCATCGCCACCCCCGAGCAGGACGAGAGCGGCGCCGACATCAGCGTCCCGCCCATCGTCACCTGCCAGTACCTGGTGTACGACGCCTGGTCGCGGCAGCTGTCGTTCGCCAACGCCGGGCACGCCCCCCCGCTGCTGCTCATCGGCAACACCTGTACCGAGCTCGACATCCACGAGGTCGGCCAGCCGCTGGGAGTGCGGGCCAAGGGCATGCACGCCGACCTGGTCTACAAGGAGGAGACGCGGACGCTGCCCCCCGGCGCCGCGTTGCTCCTCTACACCGACGGGCTCGTCGATCGTCGCCCCATCCGCGACGCCGATGGCAGACCGCCCAACGTCGAGGAGACGCTGGCGCAGCTCTGCGGCAAGCTCATCGAGATCAGTGACGCCTCCGTCGAGCGCATCGCCGACGCCGCCACCGTCGCGGTGCCCGGTGAGATCGACGACGACATGGCCATCCTCGTGCTCAGGTCCGCCTCCGAGGACCTGGCCGTCGAGGAGCGCACCTTCCCCGCCCAGCCGATCATGGTCGGCGAGGCGCGCCGGATGGCCTCGGAGGCTTTCATCGGCTGGAACGTCCCAGAGGAGCGCGCCGAGCTCGCCTGCCTGCTGGTCTCCGAAGTCGTCACCAACGTCGTGCTGCACGCCGCCAGCGCCAGCATCCCGCGCAGGGAGCTGACGATGGACGGCCCTCCGCTGCCGTTCGACGAGTCCTGGGACGTCCCCGGCTTCGAGGACGAGGTCATCAACGAGAAGGAGTTCACGCTCAGGCTTCGCCGGGGCGGGGAGTCCGTCTGGGTCGAGGTCTTCGACCAGGACCTCCGGCTGCCGCGCATCCGCAGCGCGGGGGAGAACGACGAGGGCGGACGAGGCCTCTACCTCGTCGACCAGCTCGCCAAGCGCTGGGGTTCCCGCCCCACCAAGGAGGGCAAGGCCGTCTGGTTCGAGATCCCCACCAAGTCGCGCTGAGCCACACGCGACAGAGCTGGAACACGTCCCCGATCGGTGGTTGACTCGGGGGCATGGAGCTGGCGTTCGAACGGCGCGGGACAGGTCCTCCCCTGATCCTGCTGCACGGTATCGGGCATCACTGGCAGGCATGGCTGCCAGTGCTTGACCGGCTCGCCGCCGAGCGAGACGTGATCGCCGTCGACTTCCCCGGGTTCGGCGTCTCGCCGCCGCTGCCGCCCGGCACGCCGTACACGGCAGAAAGCCTGGCAGACGCGATCGAGTCCTTCTTCGCGGTGCTCGGCCTGCGCGACCCTCACGTGGCGGGCAACTCCCTGGGCGGCTACGTCGCCCTCGAACTGGCCTCGCGCGGGGTGGTCCGCTCGGCCACCGCCCTCTCTCCCGCCGGGTTCTGGAACCGCAGCGAGCTCGCGTACGCGCGAGCCGTCCTCCGCGCCACCAGGGCCTCCGCCCGCCGCCTTCCCCCGGGACGGGCCGCCGCCCTCGCGCGAGATCCGCTGGGCCGCGCCCTGTGCGCCGGCGTCATGGTCGCCCATCCGGGAAGGCTCTCGCCCGAGGCGCTGCTCGCCGCCCTCCAGGCGCTCGGGGGCGCCTCCGGTTTCGACGAGACCCTCGCCTCGTTCGCGGGGCTGATGCCCCCCGCGCCGCCGAAGGCGCCGGTCACGATCGCCTGGGGTGAGAACGACCGGCTGCTGCCGCGCCGGCAGGCCATCCGGGCGGCCAGATGGTCGGGGCAGCGGGTGAAACTGCTCAGGGGCTGCGGGCACCTGCCGATGACCGACGACCCCGAGCTGGTCGCGAGCGTGCTGCTGGAGGCGTCCCGGTAGGCGGGGCGGCGCGCGGCTCTCAGGGGGGCGGGCATCCCGAGGCGCCCGGTGCCGGACATCCGGTGCCGGACATCCGGGTCCGGCCGGGAGAGGTCAGCCGGGGGAGGTCAGCGGACGGTCTGTCCCCAGATGGCGAGCATCGCGATGACGAACACCACCATGACGCCGACGTACGCGACCGGGCCGAGCCGGAAGGCACGCCGCACCCGGTTCAGGCCCCAGGCGAACAGGAACGCCAGGAAGATCAGCAGAATCAGTCCGCTGTCCATCGTCACCACCTCGGGGGAGTCTCCGCTGACCAGTATGCGTCGGCGGGGCAGCCTTCGCGCTTGGTAAAGGCAATCCCCAACCCATGGGATCGTTGCTTTTCGTGAACAGGACATCGAAGGTAACGCGCGCCCTGCTGGTGGCAGCTCTGGCCGCAGGCCTCTCCGCATGTTCGGGCGGGAGCGTCGCGCCCGGGGCGTCGGCGGCCGCCACAGCCACCGTTACCGTGACCGCCTCGGCCACCCCGTCCCCCGTGGCCTCCGCCACGCCCTCCCCGTCTCCCACGATCTCCCCGTCCCCCTCCCCGTCGGTGGACGCCCTCGTCACGGCGTCGCCGTCCGTGAGCATCCCCGGAGGGCGGGACGTCGACGCCACGATAAGCGGGCAGATCACCCTGCGCGGGGTGGACGGGATCACCGTGACCTCCGAGAGCGACCGGGAGGTGAAAGCCCTCCTGCTGCCGTACACGGTCGTGCGCGACGCGGAGGGGCTGGTCTGCAAGGAGGGCGAGGCCCCCTACAGCTGCTCGGTGGAGCAGTTGCAGGCGGCGATCAAGAAGGGCGGCGTCCTCATCGCCAAGGTGACGATCAAGGACGGGGTCGCCGTCAACATCGAGGACATCACCGAGAAGTGACGGGCCCGGCCGATCACGGGGATCCGCTGTCCCGCGGGGGCGCGGACGGCGGTTCTCCGCGGGGCCGTCCCGAGGGCCGGGGGTGTCCCGGAGGCCGGGTGCGGCGCGGAGATCGGTCCGGTGTGTTCCGGAGGCCGGCGGTCGTCGCGGAAGCCGGTGCCCCGGAGGCCGGTGGGCGTGGCGTGGCCAGGGGCCGGGGGCTCAGAAACCGAAGGAGCGGCCGATGATCTCCTTCATGATCTCGGTGGTGCCGCCGTAGATGGTCTGGACGCGGCTGTCGACCCAGGCCTTGGCCACGGGGTACTCCATCATGTAGCCGTAGCCGCCGTGCAGCTGGAGACAGCGGTCGATGACCTTGGTCTGCAGTTCCGTGGTCCACCACTTCGCCTTGGCGGCGTCCACGGCGGTGAGCTCCTTGGCGTTGAGGGCCAGGATGCACTTGTCCACGTAGAGGCGGGCGATGTCCACTTCGGTGTCCAGCTCGGCCAGGACGAACCGGGTGTTCTGGAAACTGCCGATGTTCCGGCCGAAGGCCGTGCGGCTCTTGCAGTACTCGATGGTCGTCCGCAGTACCGTCTCGGCCGCCGCCACCGCCATCACCGCGATCGACAGGCGCTCCTGCGGCAGGTTGGCCATGAGCTGGAAGAAGCCCTGCCCCTCCTGCGGGCCCAGCAGGTTGGCCACGGGCACCCGGACGTTGTCGAAGAACAGCTCCGCCGTGTCCTGGGCGTGCATGCCGATCTTCTCCAGGTTGCGGCCCCGGCTGAAGCCCTCCATGCCCCGCTCGACGACCAGCAGGGAGATCCCCCGGGCACCCGCGCCCGGGTCGGTCTTCGCGACCACGACGACCAGGTCCGAGTTGATGCCGTTGGTGATGAAGGTCTTCTGGCCGTTGACCACGTAGTGGTCGCCGTCGCGTACGGCGGTCGTCCTGATGCCCTGCAGGTCGCTGCCCGCGCCGGGCTCGCTCATCGCGATCGCCGTGATCAGCTCGCCGGAGGTGAACCCGGGCAGCCAGCGGGCCTTCTGCTCGTCGTTGGTGAGGTCGACGAAGTACGGCGCCATCACGTCGTTGTGCAGTGAGTAGCCCAGGCCGGACGCGCCGATCGCGATGACCTCCTCGACGATCACGGCGTTGTAGCGGAAGTCCGTGATCCCGGCGCCGCCGAACTCCTCGGGCACCCCGAAGCCGAACATGCCGATCTCTCCGGCCTTCTTCCACACCTCGCGGGGGACGATGCCGTCCTTCTCCCACTGGTCGTGGTGGGGCACCACCTCGCGGGCCAGGAACTCGCGCACGGTCTCTCGGAAGAGCTGGTGCTCTTCCTCGAAGAGGTCTCGCTGCATTGTGTGCCTCCTAGTGATTCGTGACACAGAATACGATTCTGTTACTACCAGGTACACCCGGTTCCGTACCGTCCATGCGGCTTGCGGAGGCGTATGGAGGTACGTCCAGATCACAAGTGCGCCACGGTCTTCGGATCAACCCCCATCTCGCTGCGCCGAAGATGGGTGAAACCGTACGATCTACCCTCGGTGTGCTATGGGTATGCCCGTTGACGGCAGCCTTCGTGATCGGAGTGTGTGGTGGTTCGGTGGCGATCTGGGCTCCGTAGGTCTCTCGCGGTTTCGGCCCTGTGCCTTTTCGGCGGTGCGCTGGTCGCGCTGCCATCCGGTGCGTCCGGTGCCAGCAATGCCGAACTCGTGGTCGACTACAGCTGTACGGGGGGGATCGCCCTGGGAAGCAGCGTGGTGAACCTCCGGACCAAGGTGTCGATCCCCACGACGCTCACGGTCGGGCAGCCGCTCAACATCGGCTGGGCCCTCAACTACAAGAACGGCGACCCCGCCAGGTTCGGCTCGCCGGGCTACTTCGGTCCCGGGGGCAAGGTCCTGGTCACCGGGAACGTGCAGCTCTCGGGGAGCTGGGTCGGCATCCTCCAGCCGAAGGGCGTCGTCGACCAGCCCGGCAAGCTTCAGCCAGGACAGATCCTGAAGCTCCCCGACGGGATCTCCGACTTCGCCCACACCACCCAGGCGGGCACGGTCAAGGTCACCCCCCGGAGGCTGTTCGTGGACTTCACGCCTCCGGCCGGGGAGTTCATGGTCAACAACGACGATCCCCTGGTGAAGTACCACGGGGCGGCCGACTGGTACGAGCTGAACGACGAGCCGCTGAGCATCGGCGACTACGGCCGTGACCTGCACCGCACGGACAAGGTGAACTCCTTCTCCACCTTCACGTTCACCGGCACCGGGATCGAGTACGTCGCCCGGCGCAGCACGGAGGCGGGGAAGGTCGGGTTCAAGATCGACAATCAGGACGCCACGCCGTCCTTCATCGACGCCTCGAAGAACCCCGACGGCACGCCGACGAACGCCGCGCACCAGGGCGGGCTCACGCTGTGGAGGTTCAACGGCCTCAAGTACGGCGAGCACACCATCCAGGTCACGAACCTGGAGGCCGGCAAGTTCGCACAGGTCGACGCCTTCCGGGTGATCACGAGGGAGCTGGCGAACCCGCCGGCCGACTACAGGGCCACGTGCACGCTCGTCAGCGCGCCGGTCTCGGTGGACGTCACCATCTCCGAGCCGGGCGAGTCTCCTCCTCCGCCCAGCCCGACGGTCACCCCCACCACCACGGTCACCCCGACCACCACGATCAGCCCCAGCACCAGCGTCACCCCCACGCCTACGGTCACCCCGAGCGCGAACGGCAACGGCCACCAGTCGGTCGGGACGAACAGCACCACCACCAGCACGACCACTTCCACGCCCAAGCCCACCCTGACCGTGACCGCCACCGTCACCCCCACCAGGCCCACCCCCACCGCACCGCAGGTGATCATTACGCCCAGCGGCGGGGCACAGACCGGTGAGGCTCCGGGAGGAGGCTCCGGACTGGGGCTTCTCGGCGCGGGCACGGCGATGGTGACGGGAAGCGCACTGGGCGGGGTGGCCTTGATGAGGCGGCGAGCGGCACACGCACGCGGCCAGAGGGATAGCTGAAGGAGGCGCCGGATGTACGAAGGACCTGTGCAGGGCGGTCCCGACCCCTACGACGGTCGCAGCCCGGCCCCCAAGCCCAAGGGGAGCATGCTGATGGCCGGGCTCCTCGTGGCCGGGTCGCTCGGCGGGGTGGCCGCGATCATGGCGGGGCTGCTCGCGTACCTGGCCCCGGCGATGGAGGACGCGCCGTACGGGCCGCCCGTGCCGCAGGCGGCGGACAGCAACCTTCAGATCCAGGAGGTTCCGGTCGCCGGCCAGCAGCCCGCGGGAGTGACGCCGTCCTCGGTGGTGGGGCCGGGCGGGCTGGACGCCCCGCTGACGGCCGCCGCGCCCACGGCGCCGCCGCCGCTGCCGGTGGTCATGCCTCCTGAGCCGTTGAAGAGCGACGGGGTGACGCCCCGGCGGCTGGCCATCCCGAAGATCGGCGTGCTGGCCCCGCTGATGGCGCTCGGTGTCGACTCCAAGCGGGAGGTCCAGACGCCTCCGCTGAGCAGGCCCAACCAGGCCGGCTGGTACAAGCACGGCCCGATTCCCGGGCAGCAGGGGCCCTCGGTGGTTCTCGGACACGTGAACACCAAGGGCGGGGCCGCCGTCTTCAGCCGGTTGAAGGAGATCAAGCGCGGGGACAAGATCAAGGTCTCCCGGTCGGACGGGAGCCTCGCGGAGTTCACGGTCGACGGTGTGGAACAGGTCAGCAAGGCGGCCTTCCCGTCCAAGCGGGTCTACGGCAACACCGGTGAGGCGACCCTGCGACTGATCACCTGCGGTGGTGTCTACAACAGCAAGACCCGCCACTACACCGACAACATCATCGTCTACGCGACCCTGTCGAAGACCCGTCGCGCCTGACCGCGCCGCCCGGCCCGCGGGCCGGGCACGGTGCGCCGTCCTTCCCGAATCGGGCGCGGCGCTTCTCGAATCGGGCGTGATGCTTCCCGGATCGGGCGTGGCGCTTCCCGGATCGGCGGGTGGCGGCCCCTTTGACGCCCGCCTCCGATCGTTAGCCTCCCCGGTATTCCGGGTAGGAAGTCGTTCGTACGAGACAACCCCCCGAATGATCAGAAGGCGGGGGTGTGCCCAGGTGAGCACTGTGCGGGCCGGGGTCGTAGCCGTACTCATAGGGATAGCCGCCCTTGGCGCGGTCCAGCACCCGAAGTCGGGGAACGAGCGCTCCACAGGCTGGGGTGCCAAGCGTCACGCGCACTCGACGCCGAAGCACGCCGGAGGCTGGACGACCAGAAACTGGGGCAACGGCGGACGGACGGCCGAGCGCTCGAAGACGACCATCGAGCGCAGGGGGAACTGGGGATTCGGGCGGCCGAGACACTCGGACGGCGGGCGGTACAGGGCCCGGGAGGCCGGGCGGCGGGATCCGGAGCGGGGGCGCTACGGGAATCGCGGGTTCTGGCGGCGTGATCCGGGGAACGAGCGCGGCGCGGAGTGGAGGTACGGACGCCATAGGGACCGGGAGTTCGGGCGGCCGGGCTCGGATGTCAGGAGTGGTGACGGCTGGGACCACGAACGGCTGGAGGATCCGGCGTTCGAGCGGTACAGGGGAGGCGGGTCCGGAGAGCGCGGTGACGGCTGGGGGCTCGGGCGTTCGAGGGACCGGCAGGTCGGCCTACCGGAAGACTCGGGGTTCGGGCGGTACGAGGAGGATTACGAGGCCGGGCGCGAGCGCGGTGAGAGGCTGGGGCTGGGGCCCCACATGGACCGGGAATGAGACCGGTCCGTCGCCGGAAGCCGGTGTGGTGCCGGTTCGTCGTTTGAGGTCGGTGTGGTGCCGGTTCGGTGCCCGTACCGTGCCGGTTCGCTGTTCGAGGGCCCGTGCGGTGACGGTACGCCGGATGAGACCGGTGCGGCGATCTGAGGTCGAGGCCGGAGCCGGGGACGGAGAGCGCCTGGCCGCCGGTTGACGCGTGTTTCCCTTCCCTTCGCCAAGGAGTGAGTGATTAATCGCTCACTCTTTTTTTGTGGCCTACGAAACCGGGACACATTCCGGGAAATACCCAAGGATGCGGTCATGTGGTGTTATCTCATCGAGAATCGCTTCTGATCGTTAATCGCACGTCCGGTCCGGGTATAGCCGTTATGCGAATGTGTCTCCCCCGCTGAACCGGAGCGAGGGGTGTACGCAGGTGAGCAGGACGCGGGCTGGTGTGCTGGCCGTATTCATAGGGATGGCCGCGATCGGTGCCCTCCACCACTCTGACTCGACGGGCACGCGATTCGTGAGCGCCACGGACGGACGATCCGGTGACTCGTCGGCCAAGCGGTCCGCGAACTCCGCGGCCGGGCGGCTCGCGAACCCGGAGGCCCGGCATTTCGGCCGCCACAAGGCCGCGCCGATCGTCATCGCGCATCGCGGAGCCAGTGCCTTCCGGCCCGAGCACACGCTTCTCGCCTACACGGTCGCCATCTCGATGGGTGCCGACTACATCGAGCCCGACCTCGTCTCGACCAAGGACCACGTGCTGGTCGCCCGGCACGAGAACGAACTCTCCGCGACCACCGACATCGCCAAACACCCCGAGTTCGCCGACCGCATGACGTCCAAGGTCATCAACGGCGTCCGGCACACGGGCTGGTTCACCGAGGACTTCACCCTGGAGGAGCTGCGCACCCTCCGGGCCAGGGAGCGCTTCCCCAAGGAACGGCGGGACAACACCGCCTACGACGGGACGGAGCGCATCCCGACGCTCGACGAGGTGGTCCAGCTCGCGCGGAGGCACGGGGTAGGTGTCTACGCCGAGACCAAGTTCCCCACCTACTTCGCCTCGATCGGGCTGCCGCTGGAGGAGCCGCTGCTGGAGACCTTCGCGCGGTACGGCTGGAACGATGAGCGGGACCCGGCGTTCATCCAGTCCTTCGAGCCGGGGAATCTCAAGCGGCTGCGTCCCCTCACGCGGCTGCGGCTCATCCAGTTCGTCGGCGCGACCGGTGCCCCGTACGACGCCGTGAGCGCCGGTGACCCGCTCACCTACGACGACATGGTCACCCCGGAGGGGTTGCGGGAGGTCGCCAGGTACGCCGACGGCATCGGTGTGGTCACCAAGCGGATCGGTCCCGGCGATCCCGGGGGCCTCGACGGGAGACCGGTGTCACCCGTCGAGCTCGTCGGGAACGCCCAGCGGGAAGGGCTGCTGGTCCACGCCACGACGGTTCGCAAGCTCGCCGCGCGGCTCCGGGCGGAGCTCAGGGGCGACACCTCCGGCGGGCGCGCCACCGCAGGGGTGAGGAGGTGGCTGAAGCGTCTGTACGGGCTCAACGTGGACGGGGTCATCGCCGACGACCCCGGTCTGGCGTGCGCCGTACGGGACCGGCTACGTGGCGGAGGCTGACGCGCGCGGGCCGGTGTCATGCCGCACGAGGAGTGTCGTACCGCGCGGGCGGTGATACCGCACGGGGGCGTGCCGCGCGGGCGGTCGTGCCGCGCGGAAGGTGTCCCGTCAACCGCCGCGCACGGCCGCCCGTACCCGGTCAAGGGTGATCGGCAGGTCGCGCTGCCGGAAGCCGGTCGCGTGGAAGACGGCGTTGGCGATCGCCGCGGCGGTGCCGACGATCCCCACCTCGCCGATGCCCTTGGCGCCGACCGGGTTGAGTTCGTCGTCCTGCTCGTCGATCCAGTGGGCCTCGATCCCGCGGACGTCGGCGTTCGCCGCGATGTGGTACCCGGCCAGGTCGTGGTTGACGAAGTCGCCGAACCGGGGGTCCGTCTCCAGGGCCTCGTGCAGGGCCATGGAGACCCCCATCGTCATGCCGCCGAGGAACTGCGAGCGCGCCGTCCTGGCGTTGACGATCCGGCCGCCCGCGAACACCCCCAGCAGCCGCTCGACACGGACCTGCCCGCTGTCGACGTTCACCCTGACCTCGGCGAACTGCGCCCCGAACGAGTGGCGTGAGAAACGCTTCCAGGCGGCGAGATCTTCGGTGGTGTCCGCCCGCGCCTCCAACCCCTCGGGAGGGACCAGACCGGACCGCTCGTCGAGCTTCTTGACCAGTGCCCGGCACGCCTTGCTCACCGCCCAGCTCCACGAGGAGGTGCCCATGGACCCTCCGGCGAACGGCGCGGGACCGAAGACGCTGCGGCCCACCCTGACCGTGACCCGGTCCATCGGCACGCCGAGCTCGTCGGCGGCCACCTGGGTCAGCGCGGTACGGGCCCCGGTGCCGATGTCGACCGCGGCGATCTGGACCACGAACCTGCCCGTGGGCCCGGCGTAGGCGGTCGCGGTGGACGCCCTGGTGAAGACGGGGTAGGTCGACGACGCGACGCCGGTCCCGGCGAGCCACCGTCCGTCCTCGCGCACGCCCGGCGTGGGGTCGCGCCCGGCCCAGCCGAAGCGCGCCGCCCCCTCGCGCAGGCAGGCGACCAGGTTGCGGCTGCTGAACGGGAGCCCCGACTCGGGGTCGACGGAGGGCTCGTTGGCGATCCGCAGCTGGACGGGGTCCATTTCGAGGGCGTACGCCAGCTCGTCCATCGCCGACTCCAGGGCGAACATCCCCGGGGCCTCGCCGGGGGCGCGCATCCACGAGGGGGTCGGCATGTCCAGTCGCAGCAGCCGGTGGGCGGTGTGGCTGTTGGGCGTCGCGTACATCATGCGGCTGGCCCCGACCGTCGGCTCGGTGTATTCGACGAGCTTCGAGCTCTGCTGGAGCGCGTCGTGCCACACCGCGGTCAGCTTGCCGTCCCGCTCGGCCCCCAGGCGTACACGCTGCACGGTGGGCGTCCGGTAACTGACGAGCGCGAACATCTGCTGCCGGGTCGCCGCCACCTTGACCGGTCGTCTGACGGCACGGGCGGCCAGCGCCGCCAGCACGGTCGGCGGGCGCGGCACCGCCTTCGACCCGAAACCGCCGCCGACGTGGTCGGCGATGACGCTCACCGCGCTCTCGGGAAGGCCGAACAGCTCGGCGATCGCGGTCGCCGACATCCATGGGGCCTGGTCGGAGTTGTAGAGCGTCAGGGTCTCGCCCTCCCAGAACGCGATCGTGGCGTGCGGCTCCATCGGGCTGGCGTGCTCGGTCGGGGTCGTGTAGACGGCGTCCACGCTCACCGCCGCCGCCGCCAGGGCGCTCTCGGCGTCGCCCCAGTCGACCGTCCCCGCGAAACCCGCGCTGGCCTTCTCCGGCGAGAAGATTCGCGGGTCGCCGGGATTCAGCACGACGTCGTGCTCCCCCTCTCCCGCCCCCTCCTCCTCGTAGTCCACGCGCACCGCCGAGGCCGCCTCGCAGGCCCCCTCCAGGGTGTTCGCGACCACGGCCGCGACGATCTGCCCCCGGTAGGCGACGTCGGCCGACTGCAGGACGGCCAGCTCCGCGTCCTCCACCCGGCGCAGCCGGGAGACGTTGCCGCTGTCCAGCACGGCGATCACCCCGGGCATGGCCAGCGCGGCGGAACCGTCGACGGCGCGCACCCGCCCGCGGACGATCGTGGACTGCACCGGAGAGACGTAGGCGGCGTCCGGTACGGGGTGCTCGTACGCGTAGCGGGCCGCGCCGGTGACCTTGTCGCGCCCCTCGATCCTGGTCGGTGCCCCGCCCACCACCTTGTCGAGCGTGGTCATCCCCGCTCCTCCCGCGTGAAGTTTCCCGTGGACCCGGTGTTCCCCGTGTTCCCCATGGACCCGGTGGACCCGGTGGACCCGGTGGACCCGATGGACTCTGTGAGGTCGCGCACGCTCGCCGCGATCAGGTCGACGGCGAGTCCGATCTTGAACTCGTTTCGCGGGAGGGGGCGCGCCGCCGCGAACTCCGCCTCCGCGGCCGCCAGCAGCAGTGCCCTGGTCGGCCTGTGGCCGGCCAGCGTCCGCTCGGCCTCCCGGGCCCGCCACGGCACGGGGGCCACCCCGCCCAGCGCCAGCCGGATCTCCCGCAGCGAGCCGCCGGCCTCCATCGCGACCACCGCCGCGACCGAGACCACCGCGAACGCGAAGGACCAGCGGTCACGGACCTTGTGGTACAGCATGACCGCGCCGTCCGGAGGCGGGGGCAGCTCGACCCCGGTGATCAGGTCACCGGGTTCCAGCACCGTCTCCCGCTCCGGGGTGTCGCCGGGCAGCAGGTAGAAGCGGGAGAGCGGCACCGCCCGCTCGTCGCCCCCCGCGAGCCTGATGTGCACCACGGCGTCGAGGGCGGCCATCGCCACCGCCATGTCGGAGGGGTTGGTGGCCACGCATGCGATGGAGGTGCCGATCACCCCCAGGTCGCGGTGGTCGCCGCCGATCGCCGAGCAGCCGCTACCCGGGTCGCGCTTGTTGCACGGCTTGGTGACGTCCTGGAAGTACAGGCAGCGCGTGCGCTGCAGCAGGTTCCCGCCGGTGGTGGCCATCGACCGCAGCTGCCCGGAGGCCCCGGACAGCACCGCCTGGGAGATCGCGGGGAAACGCTCTCTGATGCCCGGGTCGCCGGACAGGTCGCTGTTGCGGACCATCGCGCCGATGAGCACGCTTCCGTCGGCCCGGTGCTCGATCCGGTCGTACGGCAGCCGGGTGACGTCCACCAGCGTCGCCGGTCTGGCCACGCCGAGCTTCATCAGGTCCACGAGGTTGGTGCCGCCGGCCAGGAACATCGCGTCGGTGCCGTCGAGGAGGGCGGTGGCGGCGGCACCGGGGTCGGTGGCGCGCTCGTAGGTGAAGGGCCTCATCGCGTGCCTCCGGGATTCCGCCCGGCGAGAACCGGCTCCGCGCTCTCGCCGCCGGCCGCGTCGAGGACGGCTTCGACGATTCCGGCGTACGCACCGCAGCGGCAGAGGTTGCCGCTCATCCGCTCGCGGACCTCCTCGGCGTTCAGGGCGCCGCTGGAGGCGACGCCCGCGGCGACGTCCTCGGTGACATGGCTCGGCCAGCCCCGTTCCGCCTCGTCGAGCGCGCCGATGGCCGAGCAGATCTGGCCCGGCGTGCAGTAGCCGCACTGGAAGCCGTCGTGATCGAGGAACGCCCGCTGTACGGGGTGCAGGTCGCCCGCGCGGGCCAGGTCGGCCACCCCCTCGATGGTGATGATCTCCTGCCCGGCGGTCGTGACCGCGAGTGTCAGGCAACTGTTCACCCGGCGGCCGTCCAGCAGGACCGTGCACGCCCCGCACTGCCCGTGGTCGCATCCCTTCTTCGTCCCGGTCAGCCCGAGGTGCTCCCGTAGCGCGTCCAGGAGGGTCACCCGGTTGTCCAGGGAGACGGAGTGGTCGGCACCGTTGATGCGCAGCGTGACATCGCTGCTGAACGCTTCGACTGCCATGCGCTTATCCTGTCAATTTCCCGATGAGGGGTGGATTTCCTATTAATCTGAAAATCCAAAAGAAGCAACAATCCTGGCACTTCGCGAATCACGGGAGAGTTAAAGGGGCGCCAAGACCGGTCAGCCCGGTCGCCTGCCGGCGGCCATCGCCGACACGGCGGCCCCGCGCCGCTGGAACCGCCGCTGCGCCTGATCCAGCGCCACGGCGACGACGAGCACGGCTCCCTTGATGATGGTCTGCCAGAACGGCGACACCCCCACGAGTATCAGGCCGTCGGAGAGGAAGCCGATGACGAAGGCCCCGACGAGAGTGCCTCGCACCGTGCCACGCCCCCCGCTCAGCGCGGCGCCGCCGAGGATCACCGCGGTGATCGCGTTGAGCTCGTACGTCTCACCGGCCAGCGGTGTCGCCGCGTTCAGCTCCGAGGTGACGACGAGACCCGCGAGCGCGGCGCAGGCGCCGGAGATCACGTACACGGCCGTCTTGACGCGGTCGATCGGGACTCCGGAGAGTTCCGCGGCCCGCTCGTTGCCACCCGCGGCGTACAGCCACCGTCCGAACGGCGTCCTGGTGAGCACCAGCGTGATGGCGAAGGCGAGGAGGGCCATGATCCAGATCGCCAGGGGGAGGCCGAACAGGTGTCCGTCGCCGATGACCTCGAAGCCGGTGTTGCCGAGCTCGGGATCGCCCGTCAGGTCGGGGTAGGTCGAGCCACCGGAGATCAGCAGCGCGATTCCCCGCGCCACGTACAGCATGGCGAACGTCGCGATGAACGGCGCCACCTTGAAGCGGGTGATGACGATGCCGTTCACCAGGCCGACGAGCATGCCGACCGCGACGCAGAGCGCGATCACGCCCCACACGGGTGGGTAGGCGACCAGGCCGGCGAACCCGAGGTCGAGCCCTTCGAGTAACTCGCCGGCGGCGACCGCGGTGAGCCCGACGATCGAGCCCACCGACAGGTCGATGCCGCCCCTGAGGATGACCAGCAGCATGCCGAGCGCGATCACCGCGTTGATCGCGACATGCTTGGTCATCGTGATCAGGTTCGGCACGGTGAGGAAGGTGTCCGACAGCACGCTGAAGATCACGACCACGACCGCGAGCACGATGAGCGCCCGCTGCTCGAACAGGCCGTTCACCAGCGACAGGCGGCGTGTCTTGGCCGAGGTCCTCTCCTGCGGGGAGTGGCCCGGCGACGCCGGTGCGGGGGACGATTCCCGAGATCTCACCCGCTACCGTCCGCGTCCGTGTGGATGGTGGTGCCGGCCGACACCCTTATCAGTTCCTCCCGGGTCATCTCGCCACGCCGGAACTCGCCGGCGAGAACCCCGTGGGCGAGCACCAGCAGCCGGTCGGGGACGCGCAGGGCCTCCTCGGCGTCCGACGTGGTGAAGAGGACGGCCAGGCCGCGCTCCGCCTGTGCCGCCATGAGCGCGAAGATGTCCGCCCTGGCGTCGGTGTCGACGCCGCGCGAGGGCTCGTCCAGCAGGAGCACCCGGGGGGCGGTCAGCAGCGCCCTGCCGATGACCACCTTCTGCTGGTCGCCGCCGCTCAGCGACGCGATGGGCGCCTCCGTGCCCTCCGCGTCCTTCCTGCCCTCCCTCCCGGCGGTGATGTCGGTGATCATCTGATTGACGGCGTCCCGCTCGCGGTCACGGGAGACCAGCAGCCTCCGGACGAAGGTGCCCAGCCCGGCCAGGGAGAGGTTCTCCCTGACCGACATCGTCTGGACGAGGCCGTCGCGCCACCGGTTTCCGGGAACCAGGATCACTCCCCGGTCGATGCGGTCGCGGATCCCCGCGTTTCCCAGCGGGATGCCGGAGAGCAGGATCTCGCCGGCCTGCGAGGGGGTCAGGCCGGCGAGCGCCTCCAGCAGCTCGGTGCGGCCCGAGCCCGTCAGGCCGTAGATGCCCACGATCTCGCCCTCCCTGACGGTCAGGGAGAGGCCGTCGATCGCGAGGCGGCCGGGATTGGCCGGGTCGGCCACCACGAGGCCGCGCAGGCTCAGCAGTTCCTCCCCGGTGGCCGGGGCGTGGTGCGGGAACAGGTCGTCCTGGTCGCGGTCGGTCATCCGCTCCACGATCCACCGGACGCCGACGTTCTCGGCGTCCGCCGTGGCGACCGGCCGTCCGTCACGCAGGACGACGACGTTGTCGGCGATCTTCAGCGACTCCTCCAAATGCGAGGAGACGTAGACGACGGCCACCCCGTTCGCGGTCAGCTCCCTGATGACCCGGAAGAGGATCTCGACCTCCGGGGCGGAGAGCGCCGAGGTGGGCTCGTCCATGATCAAAACGCGTGCCTCCTGGAGGAGCGCCCGCGCGATCTCGACGATCTGCTGCTCGCCCGGCGTCAGGTCACCGACCAGCAGGGTGGGATCCAGATACTCCTCCAGGCTGTGGAGGATCGCCTCGGTGGTGGCCCGCTGGGACGAGCGGTCGATCACCCACGGGCCCCCGCAGATCTCCCTGGCCAGAAAAAGGTTGTCCTGGATGCTCAGGTTGGGACAGAGGCTGAGCCCCTGGTGGACGATCGAGACGCCCTGGTCGGCGGCGTCGCGGGGCGACACGAATCTGACGGGCTTCCCGTCGAGCTCGACATGGCCGCCGGTGGGACGTTCGATCCCGGAGAGGATCCTCATCAGGGTCGACTTGCCGGCCCCGTTCTCGCCGAACAGCGCGGTCACCCGGCCGGCGGTGACGTCGAAGTCGACTCCCCTGAGCGCGGGCGTGTCCCCGTACACCTTGGTGACGTCGCGGGCGCTCAGGACGGTGACGGCCGGGCTCTTCACGGAGTCTCCTTGATCGAGACCGGGGTGATGGTCACGACGGACGGGGTGAGGAAGCCGAAGGCCCCGACGAAGGAGATCTTCTTGCCCCTCAGCCCTGGCGCGTTCAGGTTCTTGAGCAGCTTCTCCCACGCCTGGTCGTTCAGCGCGGTGGCGGCTTGGGCGTACTCCACCTGGTTGAGGAACTGCCTGAAGGTGATGAACCCGACCGAGTCCCGCAGCGCCGTGCCGTTGATGACCGGACCGACCTGAAGCGACACCCGGGTGCCGGGGGGCAGCCCCGGCACGGCCACGGGCATCAGCCCGGACCGCACCGCCCCGGCCGTGCCGGTGCCCTTGACCGCGAAGCTGTAGGGGCCGTTGCCCTGCCGGATCCCGTACTGCCTCCCGGCCCCCTCCATGTCGGTGTTCATGGCCTTCACCAGTACGGGCAGCTCGACGGCCTTCCTCTTGACCGCGGGCACGACCTTGCTCTCGTACGTCCGCTCTCCGTACGCGACCGGGTCGAACTGCTTGCGACTCGGCTCCGCGACCGACTCCGCCGAGCGGTACTGGGTGCTGAGTCCGATGGCCGCCAGGAGGGCCACCGCCAGGGCGACGGCGATCCATCTCGCCGGGATCCGCCGGCGGGGCACCTGACCGCCGCGCGCCTGCGAAGCAACCGGCGTGCTCATCTCGATCCTTCCGATGGGGAAATCTCAGGGGAGACCGCTGATCCGTCCGCTGGGAGAGAGCCCCGGGAGGGGCCCGTGGCCGGGTGAGGGGAAGGTTTTCCGTGAAGCGCGGGGGTGATCGTCGCTGCTCGGAGAGGACGTTCGGCGGGTCCTCTGGACGACGCGTCGTGCCGCCGGGGAGCCATCGCGCCTTCGGCACGTTGGAGCGGCCCTCGCGGTCCACCGGGCCGAGGGCGTGGTGGATGCTGTTCATGTCCCGTATACCCGTTCGTGCGCCTTCCACCGAAATCCTCTCCGAACGGGAGCCGGTCGAGTTACCGGACGCCGTCCCAGCCCGCGCCGCGCGGGCCGCGGACGACCGGGCCGATGATGACCGCGATGTCCGTGTCGATGAAATATTTCGGCACCCCAGAGGGGTATCCGGAGCGTCCTGATCGGGCCCGCCGCAGGTTCCACACTGCCCGATGGCGCTCCACGGATGGCGATCTTCAGGCCCGGTATCATCAGTTTTGACCTGGTTTTTTCTATATAACCGGACTCTGATTGCCGATCCCGGACCGCCGGTCCATCGGGCGGCCGGGGTCGGCGGGGGTCCCCTCGGCCGGACCGCAGGGGGTGTCTCCGGTGCCTCCGACCTCCGGTCGAGGCCCTACCCCGACCCACCGTTACGGGTCTTACCGATGTACGGTGTCGTTTGCTGTGGGATAGATGGGAATTTGTGTCCGTTTAGCCGACTTGCTCGCGTGTCCCGGTCTCTGTTCGTAGGATCTATGCCGAGCCTTGACCACAACCTGTAAGCCTCGGCGGCCGGTGTGCCGGCCGATCAATCTGGAACGGGGAGAAACTGTGCTGAAGTCCAAGACGCGGCTGCGCGTCGCGGTCAAGACAGCCGTGATCGCTACGGCGGGCGCAGGCATCTTCGGTGCGATCCCCGCGCTGGCCTCCATCTATGCCGCCCCCAAGCCGGTCGCCTACACCTGCACGCCCGCCAACGCGGCGTCACCGGCGGCGACGTACACGTTCCAGATGGATCTCACGGGCCCGACGGCGGCGGTGACGAACTCGCCCCTCGTGGCGACGTGGAAGATAGCCCCGCCCAGCCCGCTCGTCGCGCCCACGGCCGTCACCGTGCCCCTGTCTCTCATCATCGACGCCGACGTGCAGATCAACGCGACTCCCGCGGCGGTCCTCCCGCTTCCCTCCGAGCTCCGCTCGATCGCCGCCACCGCTCCCGCCGCGACGATGACGTCCGGCCAGCCGCTCACCCTGCCGACGCTGATGGTCACGGTGACTCCCAGCGCGACCGGCGTCGTGGCCTTCGAGCCCGACAACTTCACCCTGCTCCTCGGTGCCGCGGCGGGCACCGGGACCAACGAGATCACCGTGCTGGACTGCACGGTCCCGGTCGAGGCCCAGGTCTCCGCCGCCGCACTGCGGGTGACGGTGGGAACGGGCGCTCCCAGCCAGTCGAACAGTCCGTCGCCGTCGGCGTCCCCGTCGCCGTCCCCGACCGTCACGACCCCCAGGCCGACGCCGACGCTCACCGTCACCCGGACCAAGACCGCGGAGGCGTCCTCCGACCCCGACGAGCAGATCGAGGAGACCCCCAAGGGCGCCGCCTCCACGGGTGGCGGCGGCGACGCGGGGCCCGACGCTCGAATGATCATGTTCAGCGGTGTGCTGATGGTGGCGCTCGCCGGGATCGGCGGCCTCGTGCTGCGGCGTCGCACCGCCGGTCGCGGCTGATCGGGGTGGCCGGATGACCACCCCACCTCCGGGCGGCTGGCCGCCCCCCGGGCACCCCCAGGGGCCGGTGCCCCACTACCGGCCGGTTCCGGTCCAGCCGCCGTACCCGCCGCAGGGCCACTCCCGGGGGTATGGCCCGCCGTACGAGGAATGGCCGCCGGGGCAGGAGCCTCCCGGCGGTGGCCGGATGATGCGGTCGGTGCTCATCCTGGCCGGGATCGCCGGGGTGGTCACGGTCCTGGTGGGCCTGCTCTACATGCTGGCCGCGCCCGAGGAGTACGGCCTGGCCGACCAGCGCACCACGCTGCCGCCCCGCGACCTGGCGGCCGTGGCACCGGCGAACCCCTACTTCCAGGCACCCGCGACCGCGCCGCCGCCCCTGCCCAGCCTGCCCCCGGCCCCGGCCATGCAGCCCTCCTCCCCGGTGCGCCTGGTCATCCCGCGGCTCGGCGTCAACGCGCCGGTCAGGTCCGTGGGACTCGACAGGAAGGGCACCATCGAGGTGCCGCCGGTCGGCGACCCGAACCTGGTCGGCTGGTACCGCTCGGGCCCCACGCCCGGCGAGGCGGGCCCCGCGATCATGCTCGGGCACAAGGACACGCGCTCGGGAAGCGCGGTGTTCAGCCGCCTCGACGAGATCCGCAACGGCGACGTCATCGAGGTGCACCGCAAGGACGGGATCATCGCCGTCTACACCGTCGGCGGGCTGGAGCAGGCGGAGAAGTCGGTGTTCCCGACGCAGCGGGTGTACGGCCAGTCGCCGACCCCGCAGCTGCACCTGATCACGTGCGGCGGTGTCTACGACCGCGCGACCGGCCACTACACCGACAACGTCATCGCCTACGCGACCATGACGAGCGCGAAGAAGGCCTGAGCGGCACCGCTTTCCGATATTTCGTGTGTTTCGTGGAAGGCGCGATCAGCTTCGCTGCCGCGTGGGCGGCTCCCGTCAGGGCGCGGACAAAGGTTCTGTTGTAACCTCCTACTAACCGAACATTGCTCGGTTTCGCAGGCAGCTCGGTTCCGCAAGCAGGAGGCACTGTGGCAGAGGCGTACATCGTCGGGGCGGTCCGCACCCCCGTCGGCAAGAAGAAGGGCGGTCTGTCCACCGTCCACCCCACCGACCTGGCCGCGCACACCCTCAGCGCGCTCGTCGAGCGTACGGGCGTCGACCCGTCCGCGGTCGAAGACGTGATCATGGGCTGTGTCATGCAGTTCGGCCCGCAGAGCATGGACATCGCGCGCAACGCCTGGCTGTCGGCGGGCCTGCCGGAGAACGTCGCCGGCGTGACCATCGACCGCCAGTGCGGCTCCTCCCAGCAGTCGATCCACTTCGCGGCCCAGGGGGTGCTCTCCGGCACCCAGGACCTCGTCGTGGCCGCCGGGGTGGAGTCCATGAGCATCGTCCCCATGGGGTCGAGCATCACCACCGCCCTGGAGAAGGGCATGCCCTTCCCCTTCGGGGAGAAGTGGGTGGAGCGGTACGGCAAGCAGGAGATCTCCCAGTTCCGCGGCGCGGAGCTCATGTGCGAGAAGTGGGGCCTCAAGCGCGAGGAGCTGGAGCGGTTCGCGTACGAGAGCCACCAGCGGGCTTCGAAGGCCGTCGCGAACGGCTACTTCAAGGACCAGATCGCCCCGATCAACGGTGTCGAGGACGACGAGGGCCCGCGCCCGGACACCACGCTGGAGAAGATGGCGTCGCTGAAGACGTTGAAGGAGGGCGGCATGATCACGGCCGCCACCTCCTCGCAGATCTCCGACGGCTCGGGAGCGCTCCTGATCGCCTCCGAGCAGGCGGTCCGCGACCACAACCTGACCCCCAGGGCGCGCATCGTCACCCTGGCGCTCACCGGCGACGACCCGGTCTACATGCTGACCGCGCCGATCCCGGCGACCCAGAAGGCGCTGAAGAGGGCGGGCCTGTCCATCGAGGACATCGACGTCACCGAGATCAACGAGGCGTTCGCCCCCGTCCCGCTGGCGTGGATCAACGACCTGGGAGCCGACCCGGCCAAGGTCAACCCGAACGGCGGCGCGATCGCCCTGGGCCACCCGCTGGGCGGCACCGGCGCGATCCTGATGACCAAGCTTCTGCACGAGCTGGAGCGGACCGGCGGCCGGTACGGGCTGCAGACGATGTGCGAGGGCGGCGGCCAGGCCAACGTCACGATCATCGAGCGCCTCTGACACCGGTGCCCGCACGGCCCGCGCGGCCCGAGCGGCGCCCGTGAGGTGGGGAAGGCCCCGCTCCTGGAATCCAGGAGCGGGGCCTTTCACGTTCTCGCGAAGGGGTCCGCAGGCCGGCCTCGCGAAGGGACCCGCGGGCCGGCCTCGCGAGGGCCGGCCCGCGGGTCAGCGGCCGCCTTTGCCGGGAATCCGGCGCGGCTGCTGGGTCGGCCGCATCGGCGTCGGGGGCATCGGCAGATGCCGGGGCGCCGGGGGCACGACGTGCTCGGGGAGCGGGGTGCGGGTCTTGGCGGTCTTGGACTTCCCGCCGCGCTTCTGCGCGAGTTTGTGAGCAGCGTGAATTCGCATATGGGACTCCTTGAGAAATGTGACGACGCGGTGAGATCCCGGGTCGGACAACTCAGCTGCCGCGTCAGACGAACGGGGCCAGAAGGCTGAGTGCGGGCGGATCGGCGAGGACCGATCGACGCCGGCTCTTAGGAGTTAATCCACATGCGGACGAACATACGGCGCCCCACCGAGGCGTGCAACCGATTTATTCGCCGCCGGTTCCGGGCCGCGCGCCCCCGGCGAGACCGGCGGGTTCCGCTGGGCCGAGGTGGTGAAATCTGGAGAGACCGGCCGGTACCGCCGAGGCCCGGTCTGGTCGAGGCTCGGTCTGTGAGACCCGCCGATCCCGTCGGAACTCACCCGGCGAGACCGGCCGGCCCCGTCGGGGCGGGACGCTCGGGAAGCTCGACATGAACGCGGGTGCCCTCTCCGGGAGCCGAGGTGATCCAGCAGCGGCCGCCGTGCGCGTCAGTGATCGCCTTGACGATCGACAACCCCAGCCCGGCGCCGTCGGGCAGTCGCTCCCCGCCCCGGTGAAAGCGGTCGAAGGCTCTGTCCACCTGCTCGGCGGACATCCCGGGGCCGTCGTCGGAGACCTCGATCAGCGCACCGCCGTGTGACCGCCGCGCGATCCGTACGGTGGCCGTGGTCTCCGCGGGTGTGTGCGTCCGCACGTTCGCCAGGAGGTTGACCAGGATCTGCCGGACCCTGGCCTCGTCGGCGGTGACGGTCAGCGACTCGGGGGTGTCCACGACGATCGGCGACTCCGGCTCGACGGCCGTGCAGTCCGCGCTCACGTCCCGCGCCACCGAGGCCAGATCGGTCTCGGTGAGCTGGAGCCCGGCGTTCCTGTCCAGGCGGGCGAGGTCGAGCATCTGGCTGACGAGATCACCCATCCGGGTGGCCTCGTCCTCGATCCTGCCCATGATCCTGGGCATGTCCTCGGCGCGCAGCGCCCCGGTCCGGTAGAGCTCGGCGTACCCCCGGATGGTGGACAGCGGGGTCCGCAGTTCGTGCGAGGCGTCGGCGGCGAAGCGGCGGACACGCTCCTCCGACGCCCAGCGGTCCCTGAAGGCCTCCGCGATCCGGTCGAGCAGCAGGTTCACGGCCGTGCCGATCCGCCCGACCTCCGAGGGGCCCTCGGGCATCCGTACCGACAGGTCGCCCTTCCCGGCCATGTGGTACGCCGCCCCGGCGATCCTGGCCAGCGGTGCGAGACCCTTGGTGATCAGGGCGCGGCCGGCGAGCGCCAGCACCAGGATCAGCGCGCCGCCGGTGAGCAGTTCGGCGATGACGAGCCGGCGGATCGGGGCCTCGACGGACTCCAGCGGGACGGCGACGACCACCAGCCGGTTGCCCTGCCTGGCTTCGGCCACCCGCGCGATCATGCCCTGGCCGTCCGTCGCGCCGAGCGCGAACGCCTCCCCGCTCTCGGCCTGGGCCCTCAGGCGGGCGACACCGAGCGCCTCCACCAGTTGCGGCACGGTCGCGGCGGCGGGCGCGTCCCCGTTGACGAGCCTGGCCCGGCCCGTGTTGAGGTTCATCGCGGCCACGGCGTAGGTGGACCCGGTCAGGGTCTGCGCGAGCTGGCCGCCGGGGGCGGCGACGATCCGTTTGGCGGCGGTCGCGGTGGCCGCCCGCAGCTGCCCGTCGAGCCTTTCCATGAGGTGCCCGCGCAAGACGAGGACGCTCACGATGGACAGCATCACCAGCAGGGCCGTGCTCACCGCGAGCAGGCCCGCGAGCAGCCGTGCCCTGAGCGACATCAGGTGTCCCGGGGCGGGCGTAACGCGTAACCGACTCCGCGCTGGGTGTGGATCAGCGGCGGGCCGAGCGGGTCGAGCTTGCGGCGCAGGTAGGAGATGTACGTCTCGACGACCTGTGAGGAACCCCCGTAGCCCCAGACGTGTTCCAGCAGCTGGCGCTTCGTCAGGACCAGGCCGGGATGTTCCATCAGGAAGGCGAGCAGCCGGAACTCGGTGGGGGAGAGGTCAAGCGTGACTCCGGCCCGCCGTGCCTCCCAGCGTGACTCGTCGAGCTCCAGGTCCGCGACCCTGAGCGTCCCGCCCGGGTCGTCGGAGACGGCCGTCCTGCGGAGCACCGCCCGCACGCGGGCGACGAGGGCCTCGACGGAGAAGGGCTTGGTGACGTAGTCATCGCCGCCCAGAGTGAGGCCGCGTACGGTGTCGGTGGAGGTGTCCCTGGCCGTCAGGAAGATCACCGGGGTGTGCAGGCCCGCGGTCCTGATCCTCCGGCACACCTCGAAACCATCGACGTCGGGGAGCATCACGTCGAGCACGATCAGCGCGGGAGGACCGCCCTCCACCGCGTCGAGGGCCTCCCTGCCGGTCGCCACGCCCGTCACCCCGAAGCCGTGGAAGCGCAGGGCGACCTCGACGATGTCACGGATGTTGGGGTCGTCCTCGACGACGAGGATGGTGCGCTCATTCATGGAGGCCCCATTCTTGCCTACTAACCCGTGCTTCATCCCAGTTCGTAGCTGTTAGTCCTCAATCGGAGGCCGCCGCGAAGCGGTGGAGTCCCGGCGCATCTCGGTGATCCCACCGCTTCACGGTCAGCTTCCGCCAGGCCCCCGGGGCTCCCCGGTCAGCTCCCCGGGGTGGTGGCCGGCGGGTCCAGGAGGGCGCGGTCACGCGGTACGAACACCGCGGCGGCCGTCGGGTCGGTCGAGGTGGGGACGCCGATCACGAAGACCCCGTCACCGACGACCAGCTTGGTGAGGTCGGCGCGGACGCCGAGCCTGCGGAACCTCGTGGACGTGTCGAGGTTCCAGTTCCAGACGAGGCCGTCCTTGCTCTTGACGGTCAGCTTGTTCTCGCCCTTGGCGGTGATCACACCTCGCTGCCAGGTGTAGTCGATGAACGTCGTCTTCTTGTCTCTGACGGTGGCCTGTCCGTGGACGCCGACCACCCACAGGCTGTAGTGGGAGCGCAGCCTCGGCCCGCGAAGCGTGGAGTCGGCCTTGAGCAGCTGGTCGGCGATGGCGGTCACGCCGGTCGGCACCGGGGCGGCCGTGTCGGTCGCCCAGGCGGTGGAACCCGTCAGCATGATCGACGCCGTAATGGCCGCGGCGCCGAGTGCCAGTTTCCTCTTCATGGTGATCCTTCCGGGAACGCCTCCCGACGGGGAGACGTCGATCAGGCAATCGCCCCGGGCTGTGATCTTTGGGGGAGGATCCTGGGAATTCCCTGAGAGCACTGGGAGAGCCTGAAAAAGCCGCGCGCGGTGCCGCTCCCGGAAGGCCGGGAGCGACACCGCGCGGAGGGTGTCTCGGGGGTCGCGGACTACTTGGGAACGCGGGCGACGCAGAAGACGGTCTGCCCGAACGGCGGGCGGACGAAGCGCTCGATGAGGCGGGTCAGGGGCACCACCGTACGGTCGTAGATCTTGACCAGGCGGGGGTCGGGGTAGCCGACGCCCCCGCGGCGGACGGCGGCCCACCAGGCGATGCCGCCCAGGAAGTTGATCGGCTTGAGCACGTCGATGTCCAGGCCCGCCTTGGAGACCGTGCTGCGCAGGGTGGCGGGGGTGTAGCGGGTGACATGGCCGACCTTGCGGTCGAAGTCCCCGTACAGCTGCATGTAGCCGGGCACCCAGATGATGATCCGGCCACCGGGGAGGGTGACCTTGGCGAGCGAGCGCAGGGCCTCGACGTCGTCCTCGATGTGCTCCAGGACGTTCATCATCACGACGGTGTCGACCTTCTCACCGATCGGGATCTCGGTCGGCAGGCCGAACTGGAGGACGTCGATGTCGTCGCGACCCTCGAAACGCTTCTCCAGCTGCTCCACGCAGTAGGGGTCGAAATCGCTGACCACCAGCCGGTCGAGGCGAGGCAGGAACGCCTCGGCGAAGTGGCCCAGTCCGGAGCCGATCTCCAGCATGGACCGGCCCACGTGCGGGGCGACCATGTCGAGCTCGTACTGCCGGTAGTTCTTGGCCTCGTCCCCACCCAGGTGGTTCTCCAGGGCCTCGTCACCGGCCGCGGGTTGCACTACGCGGTCATACCCAGACATGCGGTTCCGTCCAGCTCGCTTACGGAAAGGCCGGGGCGAGGCCACGGCCAGGGACAGCCAGAGTCTAGTGGCGCTTCCCTCGCGGCGGCCCCTTAAACGCTTCACGGCCGTGCCGCCTCGCCGTGACGGGCGCTCTTTCGCGGCGGGCGGCGGCCGGACCCGGCGAGCGGCGCGCCCCCGCGCCCACCCCGATTACCGGCTTCACCGAATCAGCCATAAAGCACCAGCATTTCCACGGCTCACGCCGTACGGAGGAAGTTCGACCTCGACCCGGCGGTGAGATTTGCACCGGGGGACAAGGTAAACCCCTCTGGTGAATGGCGGGCCGAGCGGTTCGTGATTTGGAAAGGGTGCGATTCCCGGTGAGTGAAAAAGGAGCGCGAATCAATGGAACAGACCCAATGGTGGCGCGGGAACCTGCCCGCGGAGACGAACGGCCTCGTCGGCAGGGAAGGCGAGGTGCGACGGCTGCTGAAGCTGCTGGCCGACACGTCGCTGGCCACGGTCACCGGTGTCGGCGGCATCGGCAAGTCACGAATCGCGGTCAGGGCCGCGCGGGAGTGCCAGGAGCACTACCCGGACGGCACCTGGCTGGTGGAACTCTCCGGCGAGCGCAACGGCGACCTGCTCGCCCACACGTTCGCGGCCGTCCTCGGCCTCCCGGAGCGGTCCGCGCGGTCGCAGGCCGGGATGCTCGTCGAATTCCTCGCGGGCAGGAGGCTGCTGCTGATCCTCGACGCCTGCGAGCACCTCCTGCCCGCCTGCCGCGACCTCGTCGCGGAGATCCTGGCGGCGGCACCCGGCGTACGGATCATCGCGACCTCCCGCCGGCCGCTCGGGCTGCCGCAGGAGGCGCTGCTCCCCGTCGGCCCCTTCGAGGCACCCGGCCCGTGGGCACCTGTCCGGTGGGCGACGGGCACGGTGTCGACGGGCCGGGTGTCGAAAGGCTTGGCGCCGGAAGGTACGGGGCCAGAAGACACGAGATCGCAAGCCCCTGGAACGGAAGGCCCGGGTGCGAAGAGCGGAAGGGCGAAGAGCGCGGGGACGGAGCGCGCGGAGGCGGGAAGGCCGAAGAGGGAGAACCACGCGTTGCGGCTCTTCCTCGACCGGGCCGCAGTCGTGGCACCCGGGCTGGAGATGACCGAGGCCGGCATGGCGGCCGCGGCCAGGATCTGCCGTCGGCTGGACGGCATACCGCTCGCCGTCGAGCTGGCCGCCGGAGGGCTGGCGTCCATGCCGGTGGAGCGGCTCGCCGATCACCTGGAGGACCGTTTGGAGGTCCCCCACGGCCGGGCGCCGGTCCCCCGCCACCGGATCGTGCGTGCCGCGGTCAGCTGGAGCCACGGGCTGTGCGACCCGCGGGAACGCCTGCTCTGGGCCAGGCTCTCTGTTTTCGCGGGAGGCTTCGACACGGCCGCCGCCGAGTGGGTGTGCGGTGACGAGCACCTGGACGACGTACCGGGCCTGCTCGCGAGCCTGGCGAAGAGGTTCCTCCTCGTCCCCGTGCCCGGCGGCTACCGCCAGCCCGCCACGGTGAGGGAGTACGGCGGGGAGCGGCTGGCCCGGCTCTGTGACGGGGCCAGGCTGGCGCAGCGGCACCGCTACCACTACCTCGATCTGGCACGCAGGGCCGAGGCCGACTGGTACGGCCCCGGGCAGGAGGAGTGGGCGGCCAGGCTCGCCTTCTCCATGACCGATCTCCGCCTCGCCCTCGACCCCGCCTCCCCGACGTCCGTCGAGCTCGCCGGAACGCTCTGGATCCTCTGGTTCTGCCTGGGCAGGCTGAACGAGGGCCGCTACCACATGGCGCGGGCGATCGAGGCGGCCCCCGTCACCGATCCCGGGCTGCCCAGGCTCCTGTGGGCCGACGGCTGCGTGGCCATCGCCCAGGGCGAGCTGGAACTCGGCCGTCGCCGGGCGGAGGCGGCGCTGTCCGCGGCCCTCGACTGGGGCGACTACGCGGCGGCCGGGCACGCCCAGCTCAGGCTGGCCAGCAGTTCCCTGTGCTCCGGAGCCCTGGAGGACGTCGAACCCTGCGTCGAGCTCGTACGCGACTACTTCCGCCGCGCCGAGACCGCCACCGTCAGCGAACCCCTCGCTCTGGTGACCGCGGCCATGGCGGTCACCTGGCGCGGCGAGTTCGACAGGGCCGTCTCCGTGCTCAAGGAGGTGCAGCGGCTCTGCGACGCGCGCGGCGAGCGCTGGGCCCGCGCCTGCGGCGACTACGTCCTGTCCATCGCCCAGCTGGGTCTCGGCCGGGTGGCCGAGGCGGCGGAGGCCGCCCGGCAGTCGCTCGACGTCAAGTGGCGCCTGCGCGACGCCACCGGCGTGGCGCTGGCGGTCGACCAGCTCGCGGTGATCGCCGCGGTCGAGGGCGACGGCCGCCGCACGGCCAGGCTCCAGGGAGCGGGGGTACGGCTGTGGGCCACCTTCGGGCTCCCGGGCTGCCGCTCGGAGGGCATGTCCGAGCCGAGGACCGTCGCCGAGCGGACGGCCAGGCAACTGCTCGGCGACGAGACCTACGACGCGGTCTTCGCCGAGGGCTACGAGGCCGACCCGGACGCGGCGGTCGCCTACGCCCTCCACTGAGGGCCCCGCACGGAACATCCCGGCAGGGGACACGATCGCGGGCGAGGGCTTCCGCAAAGGGCTCGTATGCGGTGGAATCTCTCACGACATCCGCGAAGGAGCCCCCGACGGACGACGACGAGGCGATCACCCGATCGCTGGCCGGTGACCTGGACGCCTACGAGGTGCTGGTCGCCCGCTACAGCATGCTCGCGCACCGCACCGCGGCCATGCTCGGGGCCGCCGACGAGGCCGAGGACGTGGTCCAGGAGGCGTTCGTCAAGGCGTACCGCCACCTGGCCTCCTTCCGCAGGGACGCGCACTTCCGCCCCTGGCTGCTGCGGATCGTGGCCAACGAGACGCACAATCTGACCCGTTCCCGCGGACGTCGCGACAGGCTCACCGCGCGGCTCACCGAGGCCGTTCCCGTCTCGGGTGAGGGCCCCGAGGAGGCGGCGGTCGCGACCGACCGCAGGGCGCGGCTCCTCGACGCGGTGCGTACGCTGCCCGAACGGGAACGCGAGACCGTGGTCTGCCGGTACTTCCTGCAGCTGTCGGAGGCCGAGACCGCCCAGGTGCTCGACCTTCCCGTCGGTACCGTCAAGTCGCGGACCTCCCGCGGCCTGGCCCGTCTGCGCGAGGAGGTGGCCCGTGACCTCACCTGACGACCTCGAAGCCCGGCTCCTCGCCCTCGGGGAGTCCCTCGACGTCCCGTCCCCGCCGCCCGCAGGCGTCGCGCGGGCCGTACGGGCCCGCCTCGAATCACAACTCGCCCCCGAGGAGACCCCGGCCCCCGAGAGCCCCGCACCTAAGAGCCCCACCCCCGAGAGCCCCGCTCCCGAGACCCCCGGCCCCAAGAGCCCCGCTCCCGAGACGCGCGTCCCCGAGGCGCCCGCCGTCCCGGGCGGTCCCGGAACGCTCCGGCGCGCGTGGCGGGCGTTGCGGGACGGAGGCCGGGCGCGGCGGCGGGTGGCGGTCGCCGCCGTCGCGGTCCTCGTCGCCCTGTTCCTGGGGGCGACGCCCGCGGGCAGGGCGGCGGTCGCGGAGATCCTGCGCTTCGCGGGGGTCGAGCTCAGGATCGGAGGCCCGGGGCCGCTGCCGTCGGGGGTGCCCCAGCCGCTGCCCGGCGAACGGCGGGTCACCCTGGAGCAGGCGCGGGAACAGGTGGCGTTCCCGATCTCCATCCCGGCCGCGCTCGGCGATCCCGCCGAGGTCAGGGTGAGCGACGGCGGCAGGGTGGTGTCACTGTTCTGGCCCGGTCTCAGGCTGGACGAGTACGACGGCACCCTCCAGCTCGTCTTCCGCAAGGACCTGGGCCCGCCCTGGCCGCAGGAGACCGCTGTGGGCGCCGAGAAGGCGCAGTGGATCCCGGTCCACCACGGCCTGACCTACCTGCCCAGGGGTGGCGGCGAGGCCGCGGTCCGTCCCCGCCCGGCCGGGCCCACCCTCATCTGGCAGCGGGGGCGGGTCGGCCTGCGCCTGGAGGGCGCCGGGGAACTCGGCCGCGCCCTGGAGATCGCCCGCTCGGTCCGCTGACGCGGGCACGTCGCGCGGTGCCCTGGAGATCGCCCGCTCAGTCCGCCGACGCCAGCCAGCCGTCGATGTCCTGGAGGAGCCTCTTGCGCACGTCGTCCGGGGCCGCCGACGCCCGTACCGACTGGCGGGCCAGCTCGGCCAGCTCCGGGTCGGAGAAGCCGTACACCTGCCTGGCGAGCTCGTACTGGGGCAGCAGCCTGGCGCCGAACAGCAGCGGGTCGTCGGCGCCCAGCGCGATCGGCACCCCCGCCTCGAACAGGCGCCGCAGCGGTACGTCCTCGGCGCGCTCGGCCACCCCCAGCCCGACGTTGGACGTCGGGCAGACCTCGCAGGTGATCCCCCGGGCCGCGAGGCGCTCCATGAGCCTCGGCGACTCGGCGGCCCGCACCCCGTGCCCGACCCGGTCGGCGTCCAGCACGTCGACGCACTCGGCCACGCTGGCCGCGCCCAGCAACTCCCCGCCGTGCGGCACGGCCAGCAGCCCGGCACGCTTGGCCAGCCGGAAGGCCCCGTCGAAGTCGCGGGCCCGGCCGCGCCGCTCGTCGTTGGAAAGCCCGAACCCGACCACGCCCTGGTCCATGTAGTGCGTGGCGAGGCGGGCGAGGGTCTTGGCGTCGAGAGGGTGGCGAGTGCGGTTGGCGGCCACCACGACGGCGATCCCTATCCCCGCGTGGTCCGCGGCCCTGCGCGTCGCGTCGAGCATCAGCTCCATGGCCGAGGTGAGCCCGCCGAACTTCGACGCGTACCCGGACGGGTCGATCTGGATCTCCAGCCAGCCCGACCCCTCGGCGGCCTCGTCCTCGGCGGCCTCGCGCAGCAGCCGGTAGACGTCGCTCTCCCGCTGCAGGACCGAGCGCGCGATGTCGTACAGCCGCTGGAAGCGGAACCAGCCCCGCTCGTCGGTCGCGCGCAGCTGGGGCGGCCAGTCCTCCTCGAGCGCGTCGGGAAGGTGTAATCCCTGCTCGCGGGCGAGCTCGACGAGGGTCGAGTGCCGCATGGAGCCGGTGAAGTGCAGGTGCAGGTGCGCCTTGGGCAGTTCGCTGAGGGGACGTGGCATTTCAATATGGTGCCGTACCTTCGGCGGCGCCGATCGACGGCCCCGGCGTTTTTGGTCTCAACCTGACGGTCTGTTCGCGCGTTGGGGAGGGCGAAAGGGGACCTCGCTGATGACGGAAGAAGACGAGGCGGCCTTCGACGAGTTCCTGGCCGCACGGAGTACGGCGCTGCTGCGCACCGCGATCCTGGTCTGCGGCGCGTCCCCGCACGACGCCGAGGACCTGGTGCAGAACGCCCTGGAGAAGATCTACCGGCACTGGAGCCGCGTCCGGCACGACAACCCCGAGTCCTACGCCCGCAGGATCGTGGTCAACGCCGCGATCAGCGTCTCCCGGCGGCGCAGGGTGATCCAGGAGATCACCTTCGCCCGCCCTCCCGACACCCCGGTCGACGCGCCGGACGTGGACCTGCGGGACGCGCTCCTGGCGGAACTGCGCAGGCTGCCCGCGCGGATGCGCGCGGTGCTGGTGCTGCGCTACTGGGAGGACCTGTCGGAGACCGAGACCGCCGCGCTGATGGGCTGCTCGGCGGGCACCGTGAAGAGCCAGGCCGCGCGGGGGCTGGCCAGGATCCGCGAGCGAATGGGCACGCTGGAAGGAGTGATGGGATGAGGCTGGAACAGGAGTTGTCCGAGGCCATGGGGGAGCACGTCGCGAGCGTGCGGGCCCCCTCCACGATGGGCGCGGCGATCCGCCGTCGCGCGCGCGCCCGGCGGATCCGGATCCGCACCGCGGGCGCCGCCCTGGTCACCGCCGCCGTCGCCGCGGCCGTGCCCTCGTACGTGGCGTTGAACGCGGGCTCGCAGCCCGCCGTGGGCGGGCCCGCGGCCCCGGCGGCGCGGCAGGGCTCCGACGCCAGGGCCGGGGTCGTCCCGCAAGTGAAGGTGCCGGTCGTCCTCAAGATGACGGTGGCCGAGGCCAGGGCGGTCCTGGAGGAGGCGCGGTTCGCGGTGACCGTCGAGGGCGGGGCGGGAGCGGAGGAGGGCGAGAGCCTGGTGGTCGAGCAGATTCCCGGCCCGGGGGAGAGCGCCGTCCAGGGATCCGGAGTGAGGCTGGTGGCGATCGGCGAGCTCTCGCCGTCCTCGACGGCCTCGCCCGGCGGCGGCCCCGGGGAGGTCAGCATGCCGCAGGACCTGGGTGACCTGGGTGACGGACGCGCGTTCGGCGGCGTCAGGTTCGGTTACCTGCCCGAGGGACTGGTATGGGGGAAATGGTCGGTGAAAAATGGTTTCGGCACGACCAGCTACTCCACCTCGTGGCAGCGGCCCGGCCTGCCGGAGGGGCACTACGACGTCCAGGCCGTGGTCTTCGAGGGTGACGCCGCCGCGCGGGCGGCCAAGCGGATGAAGGAGTACGGTCGGCAGGGCGCCGAGTCGATCAGGGTCGGCGGCCGGAACGCCTATCTCGCCCACATGGGCGAGGCGGGCCAGGTCGAGGAGGACGGCACGCTCACGCTCGCCTGGACGGAGCGCAAGGGTCTCGCCGTCGAGGTCATGATGAGCCCGGACTACGCGAGGGAACTCGGCGACAGGGTCGGGACCGAGATCAGGAAGGTCGCCGAAGGAGTCGCCCCCACCGGGTGAGGCCGGACGTGCCGCCCGCCGGCGGGCGGGAGAGCACGAGGGAGTGCGGGAGAGTGGAGAGCGGGGACGGCCGGAGGAGCCACCCGGGCCGCCCGTGCGGCCGGACCCCCGCTTATCCCTCCCGGTGTTTCACATGGCTTTTCGCAATTAGTCGCTTATAGGTTTTAAGGTGTTATTTCGGGCGGGTGTCGCCGGGTTCAGGGCGCACCCGCCCATATCCCATCCCCCGTTATATCGAGGAAATTTAGGAAACGGGCTTTCAGGGGACCATGCCTCCGTGCGACCGTGGAGGCACACGTTGTCAGGACGCTGGGGCTGCCATGGAAGCAGACGTCTTCGTCGGCAGGGAAACGGAACTCGCCGACGTATCCGCGCTGCTCGAAAGGGTCCGGCACGTCACGCTGACCGGCCCCGCGGGGGTCGGGAAGACCTGTCTCGCCCTGCGGCTGGCCCGCACCCTCGAACCCGCCTTCCCCGGCGGCGTCCACATCGTGGAGCTGTCGGAGGCGCCCGGCGATCTCGACTCCCTGGCCGTGACGCTCGCCGACGCGATCGGCGCCCGCTCCCGGCCCGGCGTCCCCGCGCTGCGGGTTCTGATCGACGAGTTCCTCACGCGCCGGACCCTGCTCGTCCTCGACACCTGCGACCGCGTCGTCGGCGCCGCGGGCATCCTGGTCGGCCTGCTGCTGCGCTCGGTCGAGGGCCTGCGCGTCCTGACCACCAGCAGGCAGCGGCTGGGCCTGCCCGGCGAGCACCTCTACCCGGTCGGCGGCCTCCCCGACGCCGACGCCGTCCACCTGATCACCGCCCTCGCCGGCGACAGGCTCGGCGGCACCGACCCGGCCGAGCTCTGCAGGCGCCTCGACAACCTGCCGCTGGCGATCCGGCTCGCCGTGGCCGACGGCGCCCCCGGCGGCCCCGGCACCCTCGACGGGCTCGCCGCCGCCCTCGACGGCCGGTTGATCTCCACCGCCGGGCTCGCCGCCTTCGACGGCCACGTGACCTCCCCGGACGAGCTCGTCGCGGCCCTCGAAGGCCGTACGATCCCCGCGGCCGAGCGCGAGATCCACGCCGAGAGGGCGGGCGCCGCCCCGCGCGGGCGGGCCGCCGTTCCCCGGCGGCACAGCTCCATGCGCGTCGCCCTCGGCTGGAGCCACGAACTCTGCACCCCGCAGGAGCGCCTCCTGTGGGCGCGGGCCTCGGTCTTCGCCGGCACCTTCGACATCGAGGCCGCCGAGGAGGTCTGCGCCGGTGGCGCCCTCGCGGTCAAGGACGTCCTCGACGGGCTGCTCGGCCTGCTCGACAAGTCCGTCCTCGTCCGCGAGGAAGGAGAGGGCGGGGTCCGCTACCGCCTGCTCAACACCGTCCGTGAGTTCGGCGTGGTCTGGCTCGACCGGCTCGGCGAGACCGACGAGATCCAGCGCCGCCACCGCGACCACTTCCTCGCCCTGTCCGCCCGCGCCGAGATGAGCTGGCAGGGCCGCCAGCTCGAGTGGTACCGCAGGCTGGTCCTCGAATGCGGCAACATGCGCGGCGCCATCGAATACTGCTACTCCCGGCCGCCGGAACACCGCAAGGGCCTCGACCTGGTCGGCAACCTGTGGTTCCTGTGGGCCTGCTGCGGCATGCAGGCACCCGGCGACGACCTCCTCCAGCGCGGCCTCGATCTCGACCACACCCCCAGCCCCGAGCGGGTCAAGGCCCTGTGGGTGCACGCCTGGGTCTCGATCCAGCGCGGCGACCTCGAACGCGCCGAGCGCATCCTCACCGAATGCGCCGCCGAGGACGCCGACGGCTACGCGACCGCCTACGTCAGCCAGTTCCAGGCTCACCTGGCCGTCGTCAGGGGCGACGTGGTCGAGGCCCTGCGGCTCATCAAGCACGCCCGGGTGCGCCACCGCTCCACCGGCAACGTCTTCCCCGGCTTCCTGCCCACCTACACCGTGGTCGCCACCGCCATGATGCTCGCCGACCACCACGACCAGGCCGTCTCCGTCCTGCGCGAGGGACGCGAGCTCTGCGAGTCCTGCGGCGACTACTGGACCCTCATCCGTCTCGACCTCCTCCTGGCCCAGGCCGAGCACTCCCTCGGCAACACCGCCTCCGCCGTCGAGTCCGCCTGCGGCTCCCTGCGCGGGGCCCGCCTGTTCGGCGACAGCATCTCCCTCATGGAGGCGCTGGAGGTGTTCGTCGTGATCGCCGAGGCGTGCGCCGACGACACCTTCGCCGCCACCATGTTCGGCGCGTCCCGTGCCGCGTGGAAGAGCGCCGGCGTCCCGCCCAGCCGCTCACCCATAATCGCGACACAGCTCCGCGGTGCCGAGCTGAGACTGCGCGGGCGCATGGGCAGGGCCGAGTTCGACCGGCTGGAGGCGCGGGGAGGTTCGATCAGCCTGCGCGACGCCGTGGAACACGCACTCCAGGGAGACCTTTCTTGACGCGCTGCGGCAACCTGCCGGCGGAGATGAACAGTTTCGTCGGCCGCACCACCGAGCTTGACGAGATCGCGAAACTCCTCACCCGGACGCGCCTGCTCACCCTGCGCGGCCCCGGGGGCGTCGGCAAGACGCGCCTGGCCCTGCGGGCCGCGCGGAACGTCCGCGACGACTACCCCGACGGCGTCTGGGTGGCCGAGCTCTCCGCGGAGACCAACGGCGGCCTGCTCATCCACGGGGTCGCCGGAGTGTTCGGCCTGCACACCCAGGCCGAACGCCCCGCCCTGGAGTCCCTCGTCGAGCATCTCGCCGACCGGCGGCTTCTCATCGTCCTCGACACCTGCGAGCACCTGGTCGACGCCTGCGCCGCCATGGTCGTGGCCGTGCTGACCGGCGCGCCCGACGTCCAGATCATCGTGACCAGCCGCCAGGAGCTCGGCCTGCCGCTGGAGGTCGTCATGGTCGTCGACCCCTTCCCCGTCCCCCCGCCCGAGGTCGCCGACCTCGCGGAGCACGACGCGCCGAGCCTCTTCCTCGATCGCGCCAGGGCCGTGGCCCCCGGGCTGCGTACGGACGGGCGGGCCATGATGGCCGTCGCCAGGCTCTGCCGCAGGCTCGACGGCATGCCCCTCGCCATCGAGCTGGCCGCCAGCCAGATGCGCGGCCTGTCGGCGACCCAGCTGGCCGACCAGCTCGACGTCCACTTCAAGCTGCTGGCCGACGGCGAGGGGCTTCCCGTCCGCCACCACACGCTCCGCACCGCCGCCGGCTGGAGCCACGAGCTGTGCACACCCGCGGAACGCCTGCTCTGGGCCCGCCTGTCGGTCTTCCCCGCCGCCTTCGACACGGAGGCGGCGCGCGGGGTGTGCGAGGACGAGCGCCTGCCCGGCGTCCCCGGCGTCCTCGCCGCGCTCGCGGCCAAATCCGTCGTCGCCAGGGTGGGAGATCAGTACCGCCTGCTCGACACCATCAGGGACTACGGGCGGGACTGGCTCGACGAGCTGGGTGAGAGCGACCTGATGATCCGCAGGCACCGCGACCACTACCTGTCCACCGCCCGGCGCATGGGCGCCGAATGGTGTGGCCCGTGCCAGCTCGAATGGGCCTGCTGGGCGCACAGGGAGGTGCCCAACATCCGCGCGGCCCTCGATCGCTGCCTCGCCACGGGCGACCACCGCGGCGCCCTGGAGCTGGCCGGAGCGCTGTGGGTGCTCTGGTGCCATCTGGGGCTCGTCCGCGAGGGCCGCCACTATCTCGACCGCGCCCTGGCCGCCGCCCCGGCCCCCGACCGGGCCAGGTCCAGGCCGCTCTGGGCCGCCGCCCATCTCGCGCTCATCCAGGGAGACATGTCCCTGGCGCGCGGCCGGGCCGAGGAGGCCGTCGAGAGCGCCCAGCGGTACGGCGACGACGACGCCGAGGCGCATGCCCTCCTCGCTCTCGCCGAAGCCCGTCTGTTCACCGGCGACCTGGACCTGGAGGGCGCGCGGGCGTACGCGCTGCGCGTGGCCGCCGGGCTGAGCCCCACCTCGTCCGGGGCTTTCTTTCTGCCCTGCCTCCTCGCCATGGCCGCCACGTTCGGCGGCGACTTCGACGAGGCGGTGAGAATCCTGCGTGAGGCCCGCCCGCACCACGAGGAGCGGGGGGAGCTGTCACAGCGCGCCATGAACGACTACGTCCTCTCCCTGGCCCTTTTCGGCCGGGGGGACATCGCGGAGGCCTCCGCCGCGGCCAGGGCGGCGCTGGAGGTCAAACGGAGGCTGCGCGACACGGTCGGCTGCGTCCTGGCCATCGACCAGCTCGCCAGGATCGCCGCCGCCGAGGGCGACGGCCATCGCGCCGCCTGGCTCCTGGGCGCCGCGCAGCGCATCTGGACCACCTTCGGGTCGCCCACCCCCGAGGCCGACACCCTGGCCGCGCTCCGCGAGGCCGCCGCGGCCTGCGCCGCGGAACTGATCGGCGAGACCGCCTACGCGCGGGCCTTCAACGAGGGCTCGGCCTCCCACTTCGAGGGCGCCGTGACCTACGCCCTGCGCGACTGAGCCCCGGCCGGCGCGCGCGAAGGCCGCGCCCGACCGGCCGGAGCGTCGTGCTCAGCCTGCCTGGCCGAGGAACTTGGCGAGGCGGCTCACGCCCTCGGCGAGATCGTCGTCGCCCAGCGCGTAGGACAGGCGGAAGTAACCCGGGGTGCCGAAGGCCTCGCCGGGGACGACCGCCACCTCGGCCTCCTCCAGGATGATCTCGGCCAGCTCGGCGGAGGTCGCCGGGCGCCTGCCGCCGAACTCCTTGCCCAGCAGGGCCTTGACCGACGGGTAGGCGTAGAACGCGCCCAGCGGCTCGGGGCAGAGCACGCCCGGGATCTCGTTGAGCATCCGGACCATGGTCCGGCGACGCCGGTCGAAGGCGTTACGCATCTCCGCCACGGCCGACAGATCGCCGGTGACGGCGGCCAGCGCGGCGGCCTGGGCGACGTTGGAGACGTTGGAGGTGGCGTGCGACTGCAGGTTGGCCGCGGCCTTGACGACGTCCTTGGGGCCGATCAGCCAGCCCACGCGCCAGCCGGTCATCGCGTACGTCTTGGCGACGCCGTTCAGGATCACGACCTTGTCGCCCAGCTCGGGGACCACGGTGGCGATGCTCGCGAACTTCGCGTCGCCGTACGTGAGGTGCTCGTAGATCTCGTCCGTGACGACCCACAGGTCGTGCTCGACGGCCCAGCGGCCGATCTCCGCGACCTGCTCGGGGGTGTACACCGCGCCGGTGGGGTTGGACGGGGAGACGAAGAGCAGGACCTTGGTGCGGTCGGTGCGGGCCGCCTCCAGCTGCTCCACGCTCGCCAGGTAGCCGGTGGTCTCGTCGGTCACCACGTCGACCTGGACGCCGCCGGCGAGCTTGATCGCCTCGGGGTAGGTCGTCCAGTACGGGGCGACGACCAGGACCTCGTCGCCCGGGTCGAGCAGCGTGGCGAACGCCTGGTAGACGGCCTGCTTGCCGCCGTTGGTGATCAGGACCTGGGCCGCGTCCACCCGGTAGCCGGAGTCGCGGAGCGTCTTGTCGGCGACGGCCTGCCTCAGCTCGGGAAGGCCGCCCGCCGGGGTGTACTTGTGGAACCTGGGGTTCCCGCACGCCTCGACGGCCGCTTCGACGATGTAGCCGGGAGTCGCGAAGTCCGGCTCACCGGCGCCGAAGCCGATGACCGGGCGGCCCGCAGCCTTCATCGCCTTGGCCTTGGCGTCCACGGCGAGCGTGGCGGACTCGGAGATCGCGGAGATGCGCGCTGAGATGCGAGGACGGGTCATACCTCCATGGTTACAGACCTGTGCCGATGTTTCCGCCGCGTATCCACCATGCGGACGCGCCGCCCCACAAGCCCCGTGAGCACGGGGAAAAGGCCCTGAGCTGGGCGATCGTCCGCCGGTTCGACGTGATGGCCATTCACACGTAGACTCCGGCATGTTCTTTCCGCCGCATGCGTGAACCGGCGGTCAAGACCGTGAGCCACGGACAAACTTCGGTCCAACCGATGTATGGTGGTTCATGTCTTAGGGCACTAGCGCAATTGGTAGCGCACCGGTCTCCAAAACCGGCGGTTGGGGGTTCGAGTCCCTCGTGCCCTGCTAGGAGCGGTCCGCGCATCAGGCGTCCAGCGCGCCGCTTATGTGCGTTGGACTCGATGGATTCAGGTGAGGACTGTGGCGATCGACACGCGCGGCGAAACCGCAGACAAGCCGAGCGGTGAGAAGAAGACTAAGCGCACTTCTCCCGCCCTTTTCTACCGACAGGTAGTCGCAGAGCTGCGTAAGGTCATCTGGCCTACGCGTAAAGACCTCATTTCGTACACCATCATCGTCCTGGTCTTCGTTCTGATCATGGTCGGGATCGTGTCGGCTTTGGACGCGCTGTTCACCGAGGGCGTGCTGAGAATCTTCGGCGGAGCCTGAGCCGCGGTCTCCAGCGGGCGATCCAGCTCCGCGGACGAGTCCATCAGCCATCGACGAAAAGAGAAAGAGCACCGTGTCCGAGTCTGCACAGTCGGCCGGCGAGCCCCGCGAAGAGCGCGAGGACGAGCTGGAGAAGGCCGTCGACGTCACCGAGGATTCGCTTGACGAGTCCGACGGGCAGGATGTCGACGCCGAGACCGACGCCGACGCCGAAACCGAGGCCGAGCAGGCCCCGACCGGCGCCGTCGACGAGGACGGTGACGTCCTTCCCGACGTCGACCCGGTCGAGGAGTTCAAGCGGCACCTGCGGAGCCTGTTCGGCGAGTGGTACGTCATCCACTCCTACGCGGGTTACGAGAACCGCGTGAAGTCGAACATCGAGACCCGTACGCAGTCCCTCAACATGGAGGACTACATCTTCCAGGTCGAGGTGCCCACCCACCACGTGACCGAGATCAAGAGCGGCAAGCGCCAGCTGGTCAAGGAGCGGGTGCTGCCCGGCTACGTGCTGGTCCGGATGGAGCTCACCGACGAGTCCTGGTCCGCGGTGCGTAACACGCCCGGTGTGACCGGTTTCGTCGGCCTTTCCAACAAGCCGAGCCCGCTGAGCCTCGAAGAGGTCGCCAAGCTGCTCGCGCCGGAGCCCTCGGAAGAGGTCAAGAAGTCCACCGCGAAGGCCTCCGCCGCCACGGTCGATTTCGAGGTCGGCGAGTCCGTCACCGTCATGGACGGCCCGTTCGCCACGCTGCCCGCCACGGTCAGCGAGATCAGCGCCGAGTCGCAGAAGCTCAAGGTGCTCGTGTCGATCTTCGGTCGAGAGACCCCGGTCGAGCTCTCGTTCAACCAGGTCTCGAAAATCTAAACCGGTCGCGTAGACTTCATCAGTCTGCCCCGCGGTCGCGGGGATGGTTCCAAATTCGCGGCGTTGGTCAATGTCCAACTGCTGTGGGCCCCGCGGTCGCGGGGATCTGGAACATCGTTCAGAGAAGCAAGGACCCGGAGAGAAGCATGCCTCCTAAGAAGAAGTTTGCCGCGCTGGTCAAGGTCCAGTTGCCCGCCGGCCAGGCCACCCCCGCGCCGCCGGTCGGTACCGCCCTCGGTCCGCACGGCGTCAACATCATGGAATTCGTGAAGCAGTACAACGCTGCCACCGAGGCCCAGCGCGGCAACATCATCCCCGTAGAGATCACCATCTACGAGGACCGCACCTTCACCTTCGTCACGAAGACGCCCCCGGCGCCTGAGCTGATCAAGAAGGCCGCCGGTGTCGCCAAGGGTTCGGCCGTCCCGCAGAAGGACAAGGTGGGCAAGCTCACCAAGGAGCAGCTGCGCCAGATCGCCGAGACCAAGATGCAGGACCTCAACGCCAACGACGTCGCGGCGGCCGAGAAGATCATCGCCGGCACCGCCCGGTCGATGGGCATCACGATCGTCGACTAGCCGAAACGGCGACCCGGCCCTGCGGGCACGAGCGCGGGACATGATCCGCGTGACCGCCGAGGGGCCGACAGCGGGCGGAGCACGAGCGACGTCCGCCAGGACAATTTCGAAGTAAGTGGAGGGGCCAGGCGCTGGCCCGCACCACGAACACTCGGATCCACAGGAGTGATCACATGAAGCGCAGCAAGGGATACCGCGCCGCAACGGCGCAGTTCGACCGCGACGCCCTGTACAGCCCGGCCCAGGCGGCCAAGCTGGCCAAGGACACCAGCGTCGCCAAGTTCGACGCCACCGTCGAGGTGGCCCTGCGGCTGGGTGTCGACCCCCGCAAGGCCGACCAGATGGTCCGCGGCACCGTCAACCTCCCGCACGGCACCGGCAAGACCGCCCGGGTCCTGGTCTTCGCGACCGGTGACCGTGCCGAGGAGGCCCGCGCCGCGGGTGCCGACATCGTCGGTGCGGACGAGCTGATCGACGAGGTCGCCAAGGGCCGCCTCGACTTCGACGCCGTCGTCGCCACCCCGGACCTCATGGGCAAGGTCGGCCGTCTGGGCCGCGTGCTCGGCCCTCGTGGCCTGATGCCGAACCCCAAGACCGGCACCGTGACCCCGGCCGTCGGCAAGGCCGTCACCGACATCAAGGGCGGCAAGATCGAGTTCCGTGTCGACCGGCACGCGAACCTGCACTTCATCATCGGCAAGGTGTCCTTCGGTGAGCGCCAGCTCATCGAGAACTACGCCGCCGCCCTCGACGAGGTGCTGCGTCTCAAGCCGTCCGCGGCCAAGGGACGCTACGTCAAGAAGGTCGTCTTCTCCACGTCGATGGGCCCCGGCATTCCGGTCGACCCCAACCAGACGCGGGCGCTGACCGCCGAGCTCGACGCCTGATAGCAGACGTCTTCCGCGGAAGGCCTCAACCGAATGGCCATTCGGTTGAGGCCTTTCTTCGTTCTCCCGGACGACGCGCCCGGCTTTGCCGACGCGTAGTGTCTTAGTCAGGATCATCGGGGGAACGAAAGGATGAAGAGGAAATGCGCCGATTGGCTCCCGCACTTGCACTAGGAGCGGCCGCGCTCGTCGCGGTCGCGGGATGCGGTGCGCAGGGCACCAGCTCCCTCGGAAACGTCAAGCTCGCCGCGGCGGACGCGGTGCAGCAGAGCGCGCAGAAGGCCGAGGAGGTCACCTCCTACTCCGCGGACGTGGTTCTCGACGCCAGTGGCGGCGAGAAGGAGTCGGGCAAGATCCAGGGCAGCATGCTCTATCAGAGCAAGCCCCAGCTGGCCACGGACATCAGGCTCGACACGATCACCTTCGGCGGCCAGAACGTGCCCGGCGGGGCGCGGGCCATCCTGTCGGGTGACACGGTCTACGTGAAGTCCGAGCTCCTCAACAGGTTCGCCGGTGTCACCAAGCCGTGGACCAAGGTGTCGCTCACCGAGCTCGACGCCAAGGGGCAGTCCGAGATCAGGAAGTTCATGGACCAGGCCCAGCAGTTCGACCTGGCGGGCACCGTCAAGCTGCTGACCGCGTCGAAGGACGTCAAGGCGGTCGGCACCGAGACGGTCGGCGGGGTCGACACGACCCACTACAGCGGCACCTTCCCGGTCGCCGAGGCCGCCCAGCTGATCGACCCGGCCAAGCGTGAGCAGCTCCAGGAGCAGCTCTCGCATGCCAAGAACGTGAAGTTCGACCTGTGGGCCGACGCGCAGAGTCTGCCCCGCAAGGTGACGCTCAGCGGTTCCGAGAAGGACGCGACGTTCAACCTGACGGCGCTCTTCAAGGGGTTCAACGAGCCCGTGGAGATCACCGCCCCGCCCGCCGACCAGGTGGGTGACCTGCCCGAGCACCGCGGCGGAAACTGACGTTTCCCCGAGATCCGCGCCCCCGGCCCACCGGCCGGGGGCGCGCGCCTTTTCCCGGGCCCTGTCCGAGGGGCCTCGTCCGCGCCGGCGGCCGTTCCGGCATCCGGGGCCGGGAACCGTGACGACAGCCGTTCTGGGAACCGTGACGGTGGCCGGGCCGGGAACCGTGACGGCATTCGCGACGACAGCCGTTCTGGGAACCGTGACGGTGGCCGGGCCGGGAACCGCGATGGCATTCGCGACGGTGGCCGAGTTGGCATTCGTGGCGGCAGGACGTAAGCTGTCAACGCCGAAGACCGCCGGTCGTCGTCAAGTCGCATGGCTTGACGACTTAAGGATCCACGTCAGTGGACGGCCCGCGTAGGTTGTGATGTGAGTTTTCATCTGGACTAACCTCCTCATGTGAGCCCCGCGCGCCTGCGCCGGGGCTTGTTCGCTTTTCTGGGCCTTGCCCCGGCGGCACATCTGGAAGGAGGCCCATGGCGAAGGCAGAAAAGGCAACGGCTGTCGCTGAGCTGAAGAGCAGCTTCGACGGCTCCAATGCTGCCGTTCTGACCGAATACCGCGGTCTCACCGTCGCCCAGCTCAAGCAGCTGCGCGTTTCTCTCGGTGAGAATGCGAAGTTCGCCGTGGTGAAGAACACGCTGACCAAGATCGCGGCCACCGAGGCCGGGTTCAACCAGCTCAACGACCTGCTCGCGGGTCCGTCGGCGATCGCGTTCGTCAACGGCGACGTGGTCGAGGCTGCCAAGAGTCTGCGTGACTTCGCCAAGGCCAATCCCCTCCTGATCATCAAGGGCGGTGTCGTCGACGGCAGGTCGATGACGCCGGACGAGATCAGCAAGCTTGCCGACCTCGAGTCGCGTGAGGTTCTCCTCGCGAAGCTGGCCGGTGCCATGAAGGCGAAGCAGGGCCACGCGGCCGCCGTCTTCAACGCGCTGCCCACCAACATGGCTCAGCTGGTCGAGGCCCTGCGTGCCAAGCGCGAAGGCGCCGGCGAGTAGGTCCGCGCAGGCGGTCACAGGGGATTAACGCAAACCGCGGTCCCAACTTTCTTTAGTAGTTCAGATCCGTATGGAGGAACCACCATGGCGAAGCTCAGCACCGACGAGCTGCTCGACGCTTTCAAGGAGATGACCCTTCTTGAGCTGTCCGACTTCGTGAAGCTCTTCGAGGAGACCTTCGACGTCAAGGCCGCTGCCCCCGTCGCCGTCGCCGCCGCCGCCCCCGGTGCGGCCGCTGTCGAAGAGGTCGAGGAGCAGGACGAGTTCGACGTCATCCTCGAGGCTGCCGGCGAGAAGAAGATCCAGGTCATCAAGGAGATCCGCGCCCTGACGAGCCTGGGCCTCAAGGAGGCCAAGGACCTCGTTGACGGCGCTCCCAAGTCCGTCTTCGACGGCAAGGTCAACAAGGAGCAGGCCGAGAAGGCCAAGGCCGCCCTTGAGGGCGCCGGCGCTTCGGTCACCGTCAAGTAGTTCGTCTCACCGGAAAGAGCGGGTCCACCAGGTGCCGGTGGCCCGCTCTTTTCGTGTTTCCGCCCTCAGGGCGGCCCGTACGCGCCCGAGACCGGCTCGTACGGCTTTGTTCCACGCCGCCGGCCCGCACACCTGAGACCGGCTCGTCCGCGCCCCGGGCGGGGCGGGAGACGGCCGGTCGAGGCGCGCGTCGGTGGCGCGTCGGCGGTGAGGGGGAGCGCGGTCATCTGGCCGGGTGCCTGGCCGTTCCCGGTACGGGGTGCGGGGCCGGGCGAAATGGCCCGAGGCATGTGCGCGAAGGCCGTTATGCGGATCTGCGCGGCGGGTTATGATCCGGCGATCGGGGAGCATGCCGTTCCGGACGGCGAGGCAGCCGCGCTCGCCGGCCCGCGTTCCGCAGACCGTGCGATGGGAGAGAACGCATGGCAGTGCACTCCACTCGCTCCCGTCGCTCGCGCCGCTCCCGTCGCCCGCTCAGGATCGCGGGACCGGCGCTGGGAGTGTTGATCGCGGTGCTGCTGGCGGCCGCGTTCTGGGTCGGTGCCACCCTACGGGACGCTCAGACGGCCGCTGACGACAGGCAGGCGGCGCTGCGGGCCGCGGGGGCCCACGCCGTCCATCTCCTCTCCGTGGGCCACAGGAGCGTCGACGACGACATCGGGCGCATTCTCGGCACCTCCACGGGCGCGGCCAGGGCCGAGTACGCCAGGACCGCCGCGGAGCTCAAGAGGAGCACGGTCAAGGACAAGATCCTCCAGACGGGCGCGCTGCGGGCCTCGGGGCTGGTCTCGCTGCGCGGAGGCACGGCCCAGGTGATGGTGGTGGGCGACGCGGTGATCCGGCGGGACGGTGGCAAGGACGCTCCGCAGGAGCGGTTCTACCGGTGGAACATGGAAGTGACCAAGGTGGGGGGAGCCTGGCTCGTGTCCAAGGCGGAGCTGGTGCTGTGAGACGTGCCTCCCGGTTGGCGATCGGGCTCATGGTCGCCGTCGCGCTCGCGCTCGCGGCGGCCGTATGGATCATGTTCACCGACCTGAGCCGGCTGCGCGCGGACGAGACGGCGGGGCGGGAGGCGCTCGCCGCGGCCCGTTCGGTCGCCCCCGACATGCTGTCGTATGACTATCGTACGATCGAACAGGATTTCGCAAGAGCGGGTGGATACACCACCGGGGCGCTCAGCCTGCACTACCGGCAGCTGGCCAGGAGCATGGCTTCGCAGGCCAGGAGCCAGAAGACGGTGCAGCAGGCCACGGTGACCGGGGCCGGGGTCGAGTCGGTGGAGTCCGGAGATTCCGGCCGGGTCGAGGTGCTCCTCTTCATGAGCATGAGCACGGTCAGGACCCCCGCCGGGGAGAAGGAACCCCGCCGGGTCGTCAGCCAGAACCGGGCCAGGTTCATCATGGTCAAGAAGGATTCCCGCTGGCTGGTCTCGGAGCTCTCCACGCTGCTCGGAGACCCCCCGCCACCTTGATCGGCGCGTCGCTTTATTCAATTGTTAGTAAAGCCTTGGTTTGGACTGGGTCCGCGGTTGGGTACACCGGCCATGGCAGCGTCGATCGTCAGTCGGTCCCTCGGCTAGCGTTCGATCCGCCGTGTGACTCAGTGTCAGCCACACCAGGTCGGACATCGTCTCCGGCCTTGTGGTGTACGCAGGTCACCCGGTGGGAAAACTCCCAGGGTCTCGGCTATTTCCCGGCCGAAATGTCAGCTCCCGGGCTTGACGTTTCGGCTCTGACGGGCGATGCTGCGACCAACGTGGAGCTTGCAGCGAGACTGAGGTGGACAGGTGTATGCCGTTCGGCTACACTGCCCCTTTGCGCTGCCCTTTGACGACCCGCTTCTTTTGGTGCTCTGATGCATGGTCGTCTGGCGTGCGTGTAGTCAGTCCGCCGCGAGCCCTCGGAAGGACATCTGTTGGCAGCCTCGCGCAACGCCTTCGCCGTACCCGCCGGTCCCCGTCGTGTGTCTTTCGCACGAATTCAGGAGCCGCTAGAAGTTCCTGACCTTCTCGCTCTTCAGACCGAGTCCTTCGACTGGTTGCTCGGCAACGAGAAGTGGAAGGGGCGGGTCGAGGCGGCTCGCCAGGCCGGGCGCAAGGACGTTCCGGCCCAGTCGGGCCTCGAAGAGATCTTTGAGGAGATCAGTCCCATCGAGGACTTCTCCGGGACTATGTCCCTGTCGTTCCGCGATCACCGGTTCGAGCCGCCCAAGTACTCAGTCGATGAGTGCAAAGACAAGGACATGACCTACTCCGCCCCGATGTTCGTCACGGCGGAGTTCATCAATAACACCACTGGTGAGATCAAGAGCCAGACCGTGTTCATGGGCGATTTCCCGCTCATGACCGGCAAGGGCACATTCATCATCAACGGCACCGAGCGTGTCGTCGTCTCCCAGCTGGTCCGGTCCCCGGGCGTCTACTTCGACCGCAGTGTCGACAAGACCTCCGACAAGGACCTCTATGGATGCAAGGTGATCCCTTCCAGGGGCGCCTGGCTAGAGTTCGAGATCGACAAGCGTGACAGCGTCGGTGTCCGCATCGACCGTAAGCGCAAGCAGGCCGTCACCGTCCTGCTCAAGGCGCTCGGCTGGACCAGCGAGCAGATCCTTGAGCGTTTCGGTCAGTACGAGTCCATGCGCGCCACCCTGGAGAAGGACCACACGGCCGGCCAGGACGACGCTCTGCTCGACATCTACCGCAAGCTGCGCCCGGGCGAGCCGCCGACCAAGGAGTCGGCGCAGACGCTGTTGGAGAACCTGTACTTCAACCCCAAGCGTTATGACCTCGCCAAGGTCGGCCGATACAAGATCAACAAGAAGCTCGGGGTCGACAGCGAGATCACCCAGGGCACGCTCACCGAAGACGACGTCGTCGCCACCATCGAGTACATCGTCCGGCTCCACGCCGGCGAGGTCGAGATGCCCGGCGCCAACGGTGAGATCGTCGTCGAGACCGACGACATCGACCACTTCGGCAACCGCCGTCTCCGCACGGTGGGCGAGCTGATCCAGAACCAGGTCCGCCTGGGCCTGGCCCGCATGGAGCGCGTCGTCCGCGAGCGGATGACGACCCAGGACGTCGAGGCGATCACGCCGCAGACCCTGATCAACATCCGCCCGGTCGTGGCGTCGATCAAGGAGTTCTTCGGCACCTCCCAGCTGTCGCAGTTCATGGACCAGACCAACCCCCTGGCCGGCCTGACGCACAAGCGTCGTCTGTCCGCGCTGGGCCCCGGTGGTCTGTCCCGTGAGCGGGCCGGCTTCGAGGTCCGTGACGTCCACCCGTCGCACTACGGCCGCATGTGCCCGATCGAGACGCCGGAAGGACCGAACATCGGTCTGATCGGCTCGCTGGCCTCCTTCGGCCGGGTCAACTCCTTCGGTTTCGTCGAGACCCCCTACCGCAAGGTCGTCGAGGGCCGGGTCACCGACCAGGTCGACTACCTGACCGCGGACGAGGAGGACCGGCACGTCATCGCTCAGGCGAACACGCCGATCGGTCCCGACGGAACGTTCCTCGAACCGCGCGTGCTCGTCCGCAGGAAGGGCGGGGAGTTCGAGTCCCTGCGCGCCAACGAGGTCGACTACATGGACGTCTCGGCACGCCAGATGGTGTCCGTGGCGACCGCGATGATCCCGTTCCTGGAGCACGACGACGCCAACCGCGCGCTCATGGGCTCCAACATGCAGCGCCAGTCGGTGCCGCTGCTCAAGAGCGAGGCGCCGCTGGTCGGCACCGGCATGGAATACCGTGCCGCGACCGACGCCGGCGACGTCATCACCGCCGACAAGGCGGGTGTGGTCGAGGAGGTCTCCGCCGACTACATCACCGTGATGAACGACGACGGCACCCGTACGACCTACCGGGTCGCCAAGTTCAAGCGCTCCAACCAGGGCACCTGCTTCAACCAGAAGCCGATCGTCAAGGAAGGCGACCGGATCGAGGTCAACCAGGTCGTCGCCGACGGTCCCTGCACCGACGACGGCGAGATGGCCCTGGGCAAGAACCTCCTCGTGGCGTTCATGCCGTGGGAGGGTCACAACTACGAAGACGCGATCATCCTCTCCCAGCGCCTGGTGCAGGACGACGTCCTCTCCTCGATTCACATCGAGGAGCACGAGGTCGACGCCCGCGACACCAAGCTGGGCCCCGAGGAGATCACCCGGGACATCCCGAACGTCTCCGAGGAGGTCCTGGCCGACCTCGACGAGCGCGGCATCATCCGCATCGGTGCCGAGGTCGTCCCCGGCGACATCCTCGTCGGCAAGGTCACGCCCAAGGGCGAGACCGAGCTGACCCCCGAGGAGCGTCTGCTCCGCGCGATCTTCGGTGAGAAGGCGCGTGAGGTCCGTGACACCTCGCTGAAGGTGCCGCACGGCGAGCAGGGCAAGGTCATCGGGGTGCGCGTGTTCAGCCGCGAGGAGGGCGACGAGCTCCCCCCCGGCGTCAACGAGCTGGTCCGCGTCTACGTGGCCCAGAAGCGCAAGATCACCGACGGTGACAAGCTGGCCGGCCGTCACGGCAACAAGGGCGTCATCTCCAAGATCCTCCCGGTCGAGGACATGCCGTTCCTCGAAGACGGCACGGCCGTCGACATCATCCTCAACCCCCTGGGCGTGCCCGGCCGAATGAACGTCGGCCAGGTCCTGGAGACCCACCTCGGGTGGATCGCCGCCAGAGGGTGGGATATCACCGGCATCCAGGAGGCCTGGGCCGAGCGGCTGCGCGACAAGGGCTTCACGGAGGTCGAGCCGCGCACCAACATGGCCACGCCGGTGTTCGACGGTGCCAACGAGGAAGAGATCATCGGTCTGCTCGACAACACCCTGCTCAACAGGGATGGCGGGCGCATGGTCGGCGCGAACGGAAAGGCCCAGCTGTTCGACGGCCGTTCCGGGGAGCCGTTCCCGCACCCGATCTCCGTCGGCTACATCTACATCCTGAAGCTGCTCCACCTGGTCGACGACAAGATCCACGCTCGTTCGACCGGCCCCTACTCCATGATCACCCAGCAGCCGCTCGGCGGTAAGGCCCAGTTCGGTGGCCAGCGCTTCGGTGAGATGGAGGTCTGGGCCCTGGAGGCGTACGGCGCCGCCTACGCCCTGCAGGAGCTGCTCACCATCAAGTCCGACGACGTCCTCGGCCGCGTGAAGGTCTACGAGGCCATCGTCAAGGGCGAGAACATTCCCGAGCCGGGCATCCCGGAGTCGTTCAAGGTCCTCATCAAGGAAATGCAGTCGCTGTGCCTGAACGTCGAGGTGCTCTCCAGCGACGGCATGTCCATCGAGATGCGCGACACCGACGAAGACGTCTTCCGCGCCGCGGAAGAACTCGGCATCGACCTGTCCCGGCGCGAGCCGAGCAGCGTCGAAGAGGTCTGATCTAGAAGCTGAGGAGGGGATTACATAGTGCTCGACGTCAACTTCTTCGACGAGCTTCGGATCGGCCTCGCGACCGCCGACGACATCCGCCAGTGGTCGCACGGCGAGGTGAAGAAGCCCGAAACCATTAACTACCGGACGCTCAAGCCCGAGAAGGACGGACTCTTCTGCGAGAAGATCTTCGGCCCGACTCGCGACTGGGAGTGCTACTGCGGTAAGTACAAGCGCGTCCGCTTCAAGGGCATCATCTGTGAGCGCTGTGGCGTCGAGGTGACCCGCGCCAAGGTGCGTCGTGAGCGGATGGGCCACATCGAGCTGGCCGCGCCCGTCACGCACATCTGGTACTTCAAGGGTGTCCCGTCCCGTCTGGGATACCTGCTCGACCTGGCCCCGAAGGACCTCGAGAAGGTCATCTACTTCGCGGCCTACATGATCACGCACGTCGACAAGGAAATGCGCGAGCGTGACCTGCCGTCGCTCGAGGCGAAGATCTCCGTCGAGCGGCAGCACATCGAGCAGCGGCGTGACGCCGACATCGAGGCTCGCCAGCGCAAGCTGGAGACCGACCTGGCCGAGCTTGAGGCCGCCGGCGCCAAGGGCGACCAGCGCCGCAAGGTCCGCGAGGGCGCCGAGCGTGAGATGCGGCAGCTGCGCGACCGGGCCCAGCGCGAGCTGGACCGGCTGGACGAGGTCTGGAGCCGCTTTAAGAACCTCAAGGTCCAAGACCTTGAGGGCGACGAGCTGCTCTACCGCGAGATGCGCGACCGCTTCGGCCGCTACTTCCGCGGTGGCATGGGCGCCCAGGCCATCCAGGAGCGTCTGACCAACTTCGACCTCGCTCTCGAGGCCGAGAACCTGCGCGAGACGATCCGCAGCGGCAAGGGCCAGAAGAAGGCCCGCGCGCTCAAGCGTCTCAAGGTCGTGTCCGCGTTCCTGAACACCCGCAACTCGCCCAACGGGATGGTCCTCGACTGCATCCCGGTCATCCCGCCGGACCTGCGCCCGATGGTGCAGCTCGACGGTGGCCGGTTCGCGACCTCGGACCTGAACGACCTGTACCGCCGGGTGATCAACCGGAACAACCGCCTCAAGCGACTTCTCGACCTCGGTGCCCCCGAGATCATCGTGAACAACGAGAAGCGGATGCTCCAGGAGGCCGTCGACGCGCTGTTCGACAACGGCCGCCGCGGCCGCCCGGTCACCGGTCCCGGCAACCGCCCCCTGAAGTCCCTCAGCGACATGCTGAAGGGCAAGCAGGGCCGGTTCCGCCAGAACCTGCTGGGCAAGCGAGTCGACTACTCCGGCCGTTCGGTCATCGTCGTCGGCCCGCAGCTGAAGCTGCACCAGTGCGGTCTGCCCAAGCAGATGGCGCTGGAGCTCTTCAAGCCGTTCGTGATGAAGCGCCTGGTCGACCTGAACCACGCGCAGAACATCAAGTCGGCCAAGCGGATGGTCGAGCGTGCCAGGCCGGTCGTGTGGGACGTCCTCGAAGAGGTCATCACCGAGCACCCCGTGCTGCTCAACCGCGCGCCGACCCTGCACCGCCTGGGCATCCAGGCCTTCGAGCCGCAGCTGGTCGAGGGCAAGGCCATCCAGATCCACCCGCTCGTCTGCACCGCGTTCAACGCGGACTTCGACGGTGACCAGATGGCCGTGCACCTGCCGCTGTCGGCCGAGGCGCAGGCCGAGGCCCGCATCCTGATGCTGTCGACGAACAACATCCTCAAGCCGGCCGACGGTAAGCCCGTGACCATGCCCACCCAGGACATGATCATCGGCCTCTACTCGCTGACCACGCTCAAGGACGAGGACGAGAACGGTGTCGGCAGGGGCCGGGTCTTCGGCTCGGTGTCGGAGGCGCTCATGGCCTTCGACCGCCGCGAGCTGGACATCCAGTCGCTGATCCAGATCCGGATGAAGGGCGACGTCCCGCCGCCCCGCGGCTGGGCCGGTCCCGAGGGCTGGGAGGCAGGTGACAGCTACCGCCTGGAGACCACCCTGGGCCGGTGCCTGTTCAACCAGACCCTGCCGGCCAACTACCCGTACGTGAACTCGCAGGTCGGCAAGAAGCAGCTGTCGGTCATCGTCAACGAGCTCGCCGAGAAGTACCCCAAGGTCGAGGTCGCCGCGGCGCTCGACGCCCTCAAGGACGCCGGTTTCTACTGGGCGACCAGGGCCGGTGTGACGATCTCCATCGAGGACGTCATCGCGCCGCCGAACAAGGCCGAGATCATGGAGACGTACGAGCGCAGGGCCGACAAGGTCCAGCGTGAGTACGAGCGCGGTCTGATCACGGACGAGGAGCGCCGTCAGGAGCTCATCGAGATCTGGACGCACGCGACCAGTGACGTGACCGACGACATGCAGAAGGCGTTCCCGAAGACCAACCCGGTCTGGATGATGGTCCAGTCGGGCGCCCGAGGAAACCTGATGCAGGTCCGGCAGATCTCCGGCATCCGTGGTCTGGTGTCCAACACCAAGGGTGAGACGATCCCGCGTCCGATCAAGGCCTCGTTCCGCGAGGGCCTGTCGGTGCTGGAGTACTTCATCTCCACCCACGGCCAGCGAAAGGGTCTGGCGGACACCGCGCTGCGGACCGCCGACTCGGGTTACCTGACCCGTCGTCTGGTGGACGTCGCGCAGGACGTCATCGTCCGCGAGATCGACTGCGGCACCGACCGTGGTGTCCCGCTGCACGTGGCCGACCGCGACGCCCAGGGCAACCTGGTCAAGGCGGAGAACGCCGAGAGCAACGTGCACGGCCGCATCCTCGCCGAGGACGTGGAGGTGGATGGCAAGATCATCGTGCCGGTGGGTGTCGACATCAACGACATCCACGTCACCGCGCTGGTCGAGGCCGGTGTGGAGACCGTCAGGACCCGCAGCGCCCTCGTCTGCGAGGCCAAGATCGGTGTCTGTGCCACCTGCTACGGCCGCTCGCTCGCGACCGGCAAGCTCGTGGACGTCGGCGAGGCGGTCGGCATCATCGCCGCCCAGTCGATCGGCGAGCCCGGCACCCAGCTGACGATGCGGACCTTCCACACCGGTGGTGTGGCGGGCGCCGACATCACCCACGGTCTGCCCCGTGTGCAGGAGCTCTTCGAGGCGCGCGTCCCCAAGGGTGTCGCCCCGATCAGCGAGGCCGAGGGCCGGGTCCGCGTCGACGAGACCGACAAGACGCGGAAGATCGTGGTCGTCCCGGACGACGGTTCCGAAGAGGTCGCGTACCCGGTGTCGATGCGGTCGCGCATGCTGGTCTCGGACGGGCAGCGCGTCACGGTCGGCCACCAGCTGATCGCCGGCGCGGTCAACCCCAACGAGGTGCTGCGCATCCTCGGCCCCCGGGCCGTGCAGCTGCACCTCGTGGCGGAGGTCCAGCAGGTCTACCGCTCGCAGGGTGTGTCGATCCACGACAAGCACATCGAGATCATCGTGCGGCAGATGCTCAAGCGCGTGAACGTGCTGGAGTCCGGTGACGCCGACATGCTGCCCGGTGAGCTCGTCGAGCGGCCGCGCTTCGAGCGGATCAACCGCGAGTGCGTGGCGGAGGGCGGCACGCCGGCCTCCGGACGCCCGGTGCTGATGGGCATCACCAAGGCCTCGCTCGCCACCGAGTCCTGGCTGTCCGCGGCGTCCTTCCAGGAGACGACCCGAGTGCTCACCGACGCGGCGATCCACGCCAAGTCGGACTCGCTGCTCGGCCTCAAGGAGAACGTCATCATCGGAAAGCTCATCCCGGCCGGTACGGGCATGCCCCAGTACCGCAACATCCGGGTCGAGCCCACCGAGGAGGCCAAGGCCGCCATGTACACCGTCGGTGGTTACGACGGCTCCGCGGCCGACTACACCTTCGGCTCGGGCTCTGGTGAGGCCGTGCCGCTGGAGGAGTACGACTTCGGTCAGTACAACCGCTAAGTGGTCACAGGCGGCGCCCGGTTCCCGGAAGGGGGCCGGGCGCCGTCGGCGTTCCTCCCACCGGCGCCGTCTTTTTCCTCTCCCGCAGGTCCGGTAGCTGTGGATGTGGACCTTTCTTGACCGGAATGTTGCGGCGAAAGCCGTACGTTAATGCGGAGAACGGCCGGAGAAGTGCTTCGCGGCGGGTAAACTCGACACGGACCCGGAAGCGGTCGGTCGGAAACCGGTCGCGGGAGTCATGACACGAACGCCGACGCCTGGCGAGTGCAGCCGTTTTGACGTGTTGCGTTGAGCTGGGTAGTCTTTTCCTTCGTGCCCATGTCTTCATGGGCCCTCATGCGTGCGCGTCGCCAGGCTCCCAGTGAGGGGCCGGCAGAGGCGCCGTGTGGCCTCCTCCACCGGACCGGCCTTAACCGGGATGTGGCGCGGAACGTACGCGACACGCCCGACCGCGTGGGTCGGAGGGGATGAAAGAACCGCAGGTCATGACACCGGCAGTACCTGCAAAATGCACGACATTCGAATTACCGGCTAGCACGAACGGAGACGCGGTGCCCACGATTCAGCAGTTGGTCCGCAAGGGCCGCCAGGACAAGGTCACCAAGACCAAGACCCCGGCGCTCAAGGCCAGCCCTCAGCGACGCGGCACCTGCATGCGCGTTTACACCACGACCCCGAAGAAGCCGAACTCCGCCCTCCGCAAGGTCGCGCGTGTCCGGCTCACCAACGGCATCGAGGTCACGGCCTACATCCCCGGTGTCGGCAAGATCATCCGCGGTTCGCTCGACACCCAGGGTGTCCGTAACCGCAAGCAGGCCCGTAGCCGTTACGGCGCGAAGAAGGAGAAGTAGGAATGCCTCGCAAGGGTTCTCCTGGCCGCCGTCAGCTCATGGCTGACCCGGTTCACAACTCGCCCCTGGTCACCGCGCTCATCAACAAGGTGCTCCTGGACGGCAAGCGATCCATCGCCCAGTCCATCGTGTACGGCGCCCTCGAAGGCGCCAAGGAGAAGACCGGCAACGACCCGGTCGTCACCCTGAAGCGCGCCCTGGACAACGTCAAGCCCACCCTTGAGGTCCGCAGCCGCCGTGTCGGTGGCGCGACCTACCAGGTCCCGGTCGAGGTGCGCGCGGCGCGCAGCACCACCCTGGCCCTGCGTTGGCTGGTGCAGTACTCCCGCGCCCGCCGCGAGAAGACCATGACCGAGCGCCTCATGAACGAACTGCTCGACGCCAGCAACGGCCTCGGCGCAAGCGTCAAGAAGCGCGAGGACACCCACAAGATGGCCGAGTCCAACAAGGCCTTCGCCCACTACCGCTGGTAACAGCGGGTTCGACGAGACGACGAGGACGCGAGAGAAGTGGCCACCACGACCGCTCTTGACCTGGCCAAGGTCCGTAACATCGGGATCATGGCCCACATCGACGCGGGCAAGACCACGACGACCGAGCGCATCCTGTTCTACACCGGTATCAACTACAAGATCGGTGAGGTCCACGAGGGCGCAGCCACGATGGACTGGATGGAGCAGGAACAGGAGCGTGGTATCACCATCACCTCCGCTGCCACGACCTGCGAATGGCTCGGCCACACGATCAACATCATCGACACGCCGGGCCACGTGGACTTCACGATCGAGGTGGAGCGCTCGCTCCGCGTCCTCGACGGTGCCGTCGCCGTGTTCGACGGCGTCGCCGGTGTCGAGCCGCAGTCCGAGACGGTCTGGCGTCAGGCCGACCGCTACGAAGTGCCCAGGATCTGCTTCGTCAACAAGATGGACCGGGTCGGCGCGGAGTTCCACCGCTGCGTCGACATGATGGTCAGCCGCCTGAACGCGACCCCCGCCGTCATCCAGCTTCCCTGGGGCGTCGAGGCCGACTTCAAGGGCGTCATCGACCTGGTCAAGATGAAGGGTCTGCTCTGGAGCGCCGAGGCGGCCAAGGGCGAGATGTACGAGACCGTCGACATCCCGGCCGAGCACGCCGAGGTCGCTCGCGAGTGGCGTGACAAGCTGGTCGAGACCGTCTCCGAAAACGACGACGAGCTGATGGAGCTCTTCCTCGAGGGCGTCGAGCCCACCGAGGAGCAGCTGGTCGCGGCCATCCGCCGCGCCACGCTGGCCAGCACCATCAACCCGGTCCTGACCGGCACCGCGTTCAAGAACAAGGGCGTCCAGCCCCTGCTCGACGCGATCGTCGCCTACCTCCCCGCCCCGATCGACATCGCGGCCTTCAAGGGTCACGCGGTCGGCAAGGAGGAGGAGATCATCGAGCGTCACGCGGACGTGAACGAGCCCTTCTCCGCGCTCGCCTTCAAGATCATGAGCGACCAGCACCTGGGCCGTCTCACCTACATCCGCATCTACTCGGGCACGCTCGAGACCGGCACCGCCGTGGTCAACTCGGTGAAGGGCCGCAAGGAGCGGATCGGCAAGATCTACCAGATGCACGCCAACAAGCGCGAAGAGCGCCCGTCGGCCGTGGCAGGTCAGATCGTCGCCGTCATGGGTCTGAAGGACACCACCACCGGCGACACCCTCTCCGACCCGGCTCACCCCGTGGTCCTGGAGTCGATGAACTTCCCGGCGCCGGTCATCAGCGTCGCCATCGAGCCCAAGACCAAGGGCGACCAGGAGAAGCTGGGCACCGCGATCCAGCGTCTGGCCGAGGAGGACCCGTCCTTCCAGGTCCGTCGTGACGACGAGACCGGGCAGACGGTCATCTGGGGTATGGGCGAGCTCCACCTGGAGATCCTCGTCGACCGGATGCGCCGCGAGTTCAAGGTCGAGGCCAACATCGGCCGGCCTCAGGTGGCCTACCGGGAGACCATCCGCCGCAAGGTGGAGAAGGTCGACTACGTCCACAAGAAGCAGACCGGTGGTTCCGGCCAGTTCGCCAAGGTCATCATTGACATTGAGCCGCTGGGCGAGGGCAACGACGGTTACGAGTTCTCGAACAAGGTCTCCGGTGGCCGCATCCCGAGGGAGTACATCCCCTCGGTCGACGCGGGCGCCCAGGAGGCCGCCGAGTTCGGTGTTCTCGCCGGATACCCCATGGTCGGGGTCAAGGTCACCCTGCAGGACGGTGCCTACCACGAGGTGGACTCGTCCGAAATGGCCTTCAAGATCGCTGGTTCGATGGCCTTCAAGGAGGCCGCGCGCCGTGCGGACGCCGTAATCCTGGAGCCGATGATGGCCGTCGAGGTCACCACGCCCGAGGACTACATGGGTGATGTCATCGGTGACCTCAACGGTCGCCGCGGGCAGATCCAGGCGATGGACGAGCGCTCCGGCGCCCGGATCATCAAGGCGCTCGTGCCGCTCTCTGAGATGTTCGGCTACGTGGGAGACCTCCGTAGCAAGACGCAGGGACGCGCGAGCTACAGCATGCAGTTCGACTCCTACGCGGAAGTGCCTGCGCACATCGCCAAGGAGATCGTCGCGAAGGTGCGGGGCGAGTAAGTCCGGCATCGTTCCGAGTGCGGGAGGACGAGAAGACCGTCTTCCCGCCACCGGAGGGGTGCGGGGCGAGAACTTTCTCGCCGGCCGGTTCCGAGAGGGGCCGGCCTCCCCAAGCCCGAATATGAAGACGCAAGTCACGTCAGAATCTCTAAGGAGAGAGCAGTGGCCAAGGCCAAGTTCGAGCGGACCAAGCCGCACGTAAACATCGGCACCATTGGGCACATCGACCACGGCAAGACCACTCTGACCGCGGCGATCACCAAGGTGCTCCACGAGCGTTTCCCGACTCTCAACGAGGCGACCCCGTTCGACAAGATCGACAAGGCGCCCGAGGAGAAGGCTCGTGGTATCACGATCTCCATCGCGCACGTCGAGTACCAGACCGAGAAGCGCCACTACGCCCACGTGGACTGCCCCGGTCACGCCGACTACGTGAAGAACATGATCACCGGTGCGGCTCAGATGGACGGCGCGATCCTCGTGGTCGCCGCCACCGACGGTCCGATGCCGCAGACGAAGGAGCACGTCCTCCTGGCCCGCCAGGTCGGCGTCCCCTACATCGTCGTGGCCCTCAACAAGTCCGACATGGTGGACGACGAGGAGATCCTGGAGCTCGTCGAGCTCGAGGTCCGCGAGCTCCTCTCGGCCCAGGAGTTCCCCGGCGACGACCTGCCGGTCGTCCGCGTCTCGGCGCTGAAGGCGCTTGAGGGCGACGCCAAGTGGGGCGACTCGATCATCGAGCTCATGACCGCCGTGGACGAGAACGTCCCCGAGCCGACTCGTGAGACCGAGAAGCCGTTCCTGATGCCGATCGAGGACGTCTTCTCGATCACCGGTCGCGGCACGGTCGTCACCGGCCGTATCGAGCGCGGTGTCGTCAAGGTCAACGAGACCGTCGACATCATCGGCATCAAGGAGACCAAGACCACCACCACGGTCACCGGTGTCGAGATGTTCCGCAAGCTCCTCGACGAGGGCCAGGCGGGCGACAACGTCGGTCTGCTCCTGCGCGGCATCAAGCGCGAGGACGTCGAGCGCGGCCAGTGCATCATCAAGCCGGGCACGACCACCCCGCACACCGAGTTCGAGGCCCAGGTCTACATCCTGAGCAAGGACGAGGGCGGCCGCCACACGCCGTTCTTCAACAACTACCGCCCGCAGTTCTACTTCCGTACGACCGACGTGACCGGCGTGGTGAACCTCCCCGAGGGCACCGAGATGGTCATGCCCGGCGACAACACGGAGATGAACGTCGCGCTGATCCAGCCCATCGCGATGGAGGACGGTCTCAAGTTCGCCATCCGTGAGGGTGGCCGCACCGTCGGTGCGGGTCGAGTGACCAAGATCATCAAGTAGTACGATCGCGGAGTGGCGGTCGGCCCTCGACGCAGGGCCGGCCGCCTCCCCACGAGGGGCCCGCGCTCTCAGGGCGCGGACCTCGGCAGGACCCCACGAACCGTGATCTCGCAGTTGGTTCGGCTGAACGCCGGCCGAACTAATTGCCAGATCACGGAAGAAAGCGCGGACTCACAGCGTCTGCTACGTGGGGCATGTGCGGAGAACGCCGTCCCAGGGCGAGACGTGCTCCGGCACGACGTGGCGGGACCGTCCCAAGACGGACCGGCCATGACACAGCGGCAACAGGCCGCACGTAACTTTTTCAGACGACAGTGAAGGACACCGAGGCCATTATGGCGGGACAGAAGATCCGCATTCGGCTCAAGGCCTATGACCACGAGGTCATCGACGTCTCGGCCAAGAAGATCGTCGAGACGGTGACAAGGACTGGCGCCAAGGTCGCGGGCCCGGTGCCGCTGCCGACCGAGAAGAACGTGTACTGCGTCATCCGCTCGCCGCACAAGTACAAGGACAGCCGCGAGCACTTCGAGATGCGCACGCACAAGCGGCTGATTGACATCATCGACCCGACGCCGAAGACGGTCGACTCGCTCATGCGACTCGACCTTCCCGCCGGCGTTGACATTTCGATCAAGCTCTGAGGGAACGCACTGACATGGCTAACAAGATCAAGGGCGTCCTGGGCAAGAAGCTCGGCATGACCCAGGTCTTCGACGCGGACAACCGGATGGTCCCGGTGACCGTCGTCGAAGCTGGCCCGTGCGTCGTGACCCGCGTCCGCACCCCCGAGAAGGACGGCTACACCGCCATCCAGCTGGGCTTCGGCCAGGTCGACCCGCGGAAGGTCAACAAGCCGCTCGGCGACTACCTGCGCAAGCACGACATCACCCCGCGTCGTTACTTCACGGAGATCCGTACCGACGACGCGAGCGACTACACCCTGGGCCAGGAGCTCCTCGCCGACACCTTCGAGGCCGGCCAGTTCGTCGACGTGACGGGCAAGAGCAAGGGCAAGGGTTTCGCGGGTGTCATGAAGCGCCACGGCTTCAAGGGCCTCGGCGCCTCGCACGGTACGCAGCGCAAGCACCGCTCGCCCGGTTCCATCGGTGGCTGCGCCACCCCCGGCCGCGTCTTCAAGGGCGTGCGCATGGCGGGCCGGATGGGCAACGTCCGCACGACCGTCCAGAGCCTCAAGGTTCACGCCGTGGACGTCGAGAAGGGCCTCATCCTGATCAAGGGTGCGATCCCCGGCGCCAACGGCAGCCTGGTCCTGGTCCGCACCGCCACCAAGAAGGGGGCTGCCAAGTGAGCACCATTGACGTCCTCGACGTACGTGGCGAGAAGGCCGGCACCGTCGACCTGCCGGAGGACATCTTCGGCACGAAGATCAACATCCCGCTGATCCACCAGGTCGTCGTGGCCCAGCTCGCCGCTCGCCGGCAGGGCACCCACAAGGCGAAGACCCGCGGTGAGGTCCGAGGCGGCGGCAAGAAGCCGTACCGCCAGAAGGGCACCGGCCGCGCCCGCCAGGGCTCGACCCGCGCCCCGCAGTTCACCGGTGGTGGCGTCGTCCACGGCCCGGTCCCGCGGGACTACTCGCAGAAGACTCCCAAGAAGATGAAGGCCGCCGCCCTGCGCGCGGCCCTGTCCGACCGGGCGACCGGCGGCCGCGTTCACGTGGTCAGCGGTCTGGTCGAGGGGGAGACCCCGAAGACCAAGGCGGCTCTCGAGTCGCTTCGCAGGCTCACCAAGGCCCGCAGCGTCCTGGTCGTCGTCGACGAGGGTGACGAGCTCAGCTGGCTGAGCCTGCGCAACGCTCCCGAGGTCCACCTCCTGGACGCCGGGCAGCTCAACACCTACGACGTGCTCTGCTACGACGACGTCGTCTTCACTCAGGACGCGTACGACCAGATCGTGGCGCGTCTGAGCAAGAGCGGGAAGGAAGACGCCTGATGGAGAAGATCGCCGACCCGCGCGACATCATCATCAAGCCGGTTGTCTCCGAGAAGAGCTACGGCTTGATCGACGAGCACAACAAGTACACGTTCCTGGTGCGGAAGACGGCCAACAAGACGCAGGTCAAGATCGCCGTTGAGAAGATCTTCGGTGTCAAGGTCGCCAGCGTCAACACCATCAACCGCCAGGGCAAGCGCAAGCGGACCAGGTTCGGCTACGGCCAGCGCCCGGCCACCAAGCGAGCCATCGTCAGCCTGGTCGAGGGCGACCGGATTGACATCTTCGGCCAGATCGGCTGACGCGCTCGCTCAGTAAGTACAGGGAGGACGCCCCTCACCACCTGGTGAGGGGCATTCGACCGGATTAACCGACGAAGGATGAACGAAAAAGATGGGCATCCGTAAACTCAAGCCGACGACCCCCGGTCGCCGCGGCGCCAGCGTCTCGGACTTTGCCGAGATCACGCGCAGCACGCCCGAGAAGTCGCTGCTTGCACCCCTGCACAGCAAGGGTGGCCGTAACGTCCACGGCCGAGTCACCACCCGTCACCAGGGTGGTGGCCACAAGCGCGCCTACCGGATCATCGATTTCCGGCGTCACGACAAGGACGGGATCCCGGCCAAGGTCGCTCACATCGAGTACGACCCGAACCGCACGTCCCGCATCGCGCTGCTGCACTACGCCGACGGGGAGAAGCGCTACATCCTCTGCCCGACCGGCCTCAAGCAGGGCGACAACATCGAGAACGGCCCCACGGCCGACATCAAGCCGGGTAACTGCCTCCCGCTGCGCAACATCCCGACCGGTACCTTCATCCACGCGGTGGAGCTCCGTCCGGGTGGTGGCGCCAAGCTGGGCCGGTCCGCCGGTGCGCAGATCCAGCTCCTCGCCAAGGAGGGCCAGTACGCCACGCTGCGTATGCCCTCCGGCGAGATGCGCCAGGTCGATGTTCGCTGCCGGGCCTCGATCGGCCAGGTCGGCAACGCCGAGCAGGCCAACATCAACTGGGGCAAGGCCGGACGCATGCGGTGGAAGGGCAAGCGCCCCACCGTCCGTGGTGTCGCGATGAACCCGGTCGACCACCCGCACGGTGGTGGTGAGGGTAAGACCTCCGGCGGTCGTCACCCTGTCAACCCCAAGGGCAAGCCCGAGGGACGTACCCGTGCGGCGAACAAGGCCAGCGACCGGCTGATCATCCGCCGTCGTACCAAGCGGAAGAAGCGGTAGGAGCAGCCAAAATGCCACGTAGCCTTAAGAAGGGTCCCTTCGTGGACGACCACCTTCAGAAGAAGGTGGATGTCCAAAACGAGAAGGGCACCAAAAACGTCATCAAGACGTGGTCGCGGCGCTCCATGATCGTGCCCGACATGCTTGGTCACACGATCGCCGTTCACGACGGCCGTAAGCACGTCCCGGTGTTCGTCACCGAGTCGATGATCGGCCACAAGCTCGGTGAGTTCGCTCCGACGCGAACCTTCCGTAGCCACGTCAAGGAAGACCGCCGCAGCCGGCGATAAGCGCCTCAGGAAGGGGACGTCGCGCCGGGAACGATCGGAAACGATCGTCACAGGGTGAGACGGACTCGACCAAAACGAAGGGTAAGAGGAGTAAGCGATGGAAGCCAGGGCTCAGGCGCGGTTCGCGCGCCACACGCCCATGAAGGCCCGCCGTGTGGTGGACCTCATTCGCGGGCTGCCCGCTTCGGAGGCGCAGGCCGTGCTGCAGTTCGCTCCCCAGTCGGCGAGCGAGACCGTGTACAAGGTGCTTTCGAGCGCCATTGCCAACGCGGAGCACAACTTCAAGCTCGACCGTGACACGCTCTTCGTGAGCCGTGCCTGGGTCGACGAGGGCCCGACGCTGAAGCGGTTTCGTCCCCGTGCTCAGGGTCGTGCCTATCGGATCAACAAGCGGACCAGCCACATCACCGTGATCGTGGAGTCCCGCGAGCCGAAGGGGAGGACCCGCTAGTGGGTCAGAAGGTTAACCCGCACGGGTTCCGCCTCGGCATCACGACCGACTTCAAGAGCCGGTGGTATGCCGACAAGCTCTACAAGTCGTACGTTGCCGAGGATGTGGCGATCCGCCGCATGCTCAAGAAGGGCATGGAGCGGGCCGGCATCTCCAAGGTGGAGATCGAGCGGACCACCGACCGGGTTCAGGTCGACATTCACACCGCCCGTCCGGGCATCGTCATCGGCCGCCGCGGCGCCGAGGCGGACCGGATCCGCGGTGACCTCGAGAAGCTGACCAAGAAGCAGGTCCAGCTGAACATCCTCGAGGTCAAGAACCCTGAGATCGACGCTCAGCTCGTCGCCCAGGGTGTGGCCGAGCAGCTGTCCAGCCGTGTCTCGTTCCGCCGTGCCATGCGCAAGGCGATGCAGTCGGCGATGAAGAGCGGCGCCAAGGGCATCCGGGTGCAGTGCTCCGGTCGTCTCGGCGGCGCCGAGATGTCCCGTTCGGAGTTCTACCGCGAGGGCCGCGTGCCCCTGCACACCCTCCGCGCGGACATCGACTACGGCCTGTACGAGGCCCGCACCACCTTCGGCCGTATCGGCGTGAAGGTGTGGATCTACAAGGGTGAGGCTCCGACCAGCCGCGCCGAGCGCGAGGCGGCTGCCGCCGGTGCTCGCGCCGGCCAGCGTCGTGACCGCGACGACCGTCGTGGCCCCGGTGCCGGTGGTGGCGGCGGCGACCGTCCCCGTCGTGGCGGTGGCGCCGGTGGCGCCCGTCGTGGCGCCGGTGCCGGCCGTGGTGACCGTCCCGCCGCCCCCAGGAACGAGGCGGCCTCCCAGGCTGCCCCCGAGACCGGCCCGGCTGCGCAGCCGGGTGCTGAAGGGAGCTGACCATGCTGATCCCGCGCAGGGTCAAGCACCGCAAGCAGCACCGGCCCGACCGTCACGGTGCCGCCAAGGGTGGCACCAGGGTCGTGTTCGGCGAGTTCGGCATTCAGGCGATTGAGCACTCCTACGTGACCAACCGCCAGATCGAGTCGGCTCGTATCGCGATGACCCGTCACATCAAGCGTGGCGGAAAGGTCTGGATCAACATCTATCCGGACCGCCCCCTCACGAAGAAGCCCGCCGAGACCCGCATGGGTTCCGGTAAGGGTTCGCCGGAGTGGTGGATCGCCAACGTCAAGCCCGGCCGCATCATGTTCGAGCTTTCGGGTGTCGCCGAGCCGGTGGCTCGCGAAGCCCTGCGCCGTGCGATGCACAAGCTGCCGATGAAGTGCCGGTTCGTCAAGCGTGAAGTGGGTGAGGCGTGATGGCTAAGGGCCTGACCGCCGGTGAGCTGCGGGTGGAAGACCAGGACACCCTGGTCACTAAGCTGAAGGAAGCCAAGGAGGAGCTGTTCAACCTCCGCTTCCAGGCAGCGACCGGCCAGTTGGAGAGCCACGGGCGGTTGCGTGCCGTCCGCCGCGAGATCGCCCGTATCTACACCGTGATGCGCGAGCGGGAGCTCGGAATCGTCACGGTAGAGAAGGAGTCGATCGATGGCTGAGGCCACGGAAACCACGACCGAGACGCGGAACTACCGCAAGACCCGTGAGGGTCTGGTCGTCAGTGACAAGATGGACAAGACTGTCGTGGTCGCTGTCGAGGACCGCGTGAAGCACCCCCTGTACGGCAAGGTCATCCGTAGGACGACCAAGTACAAGGCGCACGACGAGGCCAACACCTGCGGTGTCGGCGACCGTGTCCTCCTGATGGAGACCCGGCCGCTCTCCGCCAGCAAGCGCTGGCGGGTCATCGAGATCCTCGAGAAGGCCAAGTAGGCAACGCGCCTCGTGGGGGGTGACACCGTCACCCCCCACGACGGCGTCCAAGGGGGCGAAGCGATCTTCGCCCCGCCTGCGGTGGCGGCCTGAGAAAGGCTGTCGCCGGGGGAAAAAGACCCAGCAGGTTCCGCAAGGCTCGCCCACGGGTGAGAACCAGCGAGACAAACAGGAGTTCAAGTGATCCAGCAGGAGTCGCGGCTCAAGGTCGCCGACAACACCGGTGCGAAGGAAGTCCTTTGCATCCGTGTGCTCGGTGGCTCGGGCCGGCGCTACGCGGGAATCGGTGACATCATCGTCGCCACGGTCAAGGACGCCATTCCCGGCGGCACCGTGAAGAAGGGCGATGTGGTCAAGGCCGTCATCGTCCGCACTGTCAAGGAGCGCCGCCGGCCTGACGGTTCCTACATCCGCTTCGACGAGAACGCCGCCGTCATCATCAAGGACAGCGGTGACCCCCGGGGCACCCGCATCTTCGGTCCTGTCGGACGTGAGCTGCGTGACAAGAAGTTCATGCGGATCATCTCGCTCGCGCCGGAGGTGTTGTAATGCCGAAGCTTCATGTGAAGAAGGGTGACCTCGTCCTGGTCATCGCCGGCAAGGACAAGGGTGCCAAGGGCCGTGTGATCGCCGCCCACCCGCGCGACGAGCGTGTGGTGGTCGAGGGCGTCAACCTGGTCAAGAAGCACTCCAAGGAGACCAACCAGGGTCCGCGTGGCGCCAAGACCGGCGGCGTGCAGACCATGGAGGCTCCCATCCACGTGAGCAACGTCAAGAAGCTCAAGGATGAGAAGCCTGCCAAGGACGACAAGCCCGCCAAGAAGGAGTCGGCCAAGGCCGCTTCCGAGGAGACGGGTGAGGACAACTGATGACCGCGAACACCACTGAGACCGGACAGCGGGCCCTCCCGCGCCTCAAGCAGCGCTACCGCGAAGAGATCATCGCGAAGCTGAACGAGGAGTTCCAGTTCGAGAACATCATGCTGGTGCCCACCATCACCAAGATCAAGGTGAACATGGGTGTCGGCGAGGCCGCGCGCGACTCGAAGCTCATCGAAGGCGCCGTCCGCGACCTCACTGTGATCACCGGCCAGAAGCCGGCGGTCGTCCGCGCCCGCAAGTCCATCGCCCAGTTCAAGCTGCGCGAGGGCATGCCGATCGGCGCGCACGTCACGCTGCGCGGTGACCGCATGTGGGAGTTCCTCGACCGGCTGCTCTCGCTGGCGCTGCCCCGTATTCGTGACTTCCGCGGTCTGTCGCCCAAGCAGTTCGACGGCAACGGGAACTACACCTTCGGTCTCACCGAGCAGGTCATGTTCCACGAGATCGACCAGGACAAGGTCGACCGCCAGCGGGGCATGGACATCACGGTCGTGACCACCGCTAAGACCGACGACCAGGGCCGGGCGCTGCTGAAGCAGCTCGGATTCCCGTTCAAGGAGGCCTGATCATGGCGAAGACGTCGCTCAAGGTCAAGGCTGCTCGCAAGGCCAAGTTCGAGGTCCGGGCGTACACTCGGTGCTCGCGCTGTGGTCGTCCCCGCGCCGTCTACAGGAAGTTCGGCCTGTGCCGCATCTGCTTCCGCGAGATGGCGCACCGGGGCGAGCTGCCCGGCATCACCAAGTCGAGCTGGTAGCCCTCCGCGCGGCCCTGTGAGCGATCACGGGCCCGCGCGCGGCACCGGCCGCACATAGAAGTTCGTACTCACCGGGCGCTGACTACAAGCGCCCATGACCACACCGTAGGTCCCCTGTGGAAACCGCGGTGAGGAAGGCCACCGGCCATGACGATGACCGACCCGATCGCAGACATGCTGACGCGTCTGCGAAACGCGAACTCGGCGTACCACGACAGTGTGGCGATGCCGTACTCGAAGATCAAGGCGCACATCGCCGAGATCCTCCAGCAGGAGGGTTACATCCAGTCCTGGAGCGTCGAAGACGCCAAGGTTGGAAAGAACCTCGTGGTGGAGCTGAAGTTCGGGCCGACCCGTGAGCGGTCCCTCGCGGGCCTGCGCCGGGTCTCCAAGCCCGGCCTGCGGGTCTATGCAAAGAAGGACAACCTGCCCCGAGTCCTGGGTGGACTGGGCGTCGCGATCATCTCGACGTCCGGCGGTCTCATGACGGACAAGCAGGCCGGCAAGCGTGGAGTGGGCGGGGAAGTCCTCGCCTTCGTTTGGTAGAGGGGAGAACGAACAGCATGTCAAGAATCGGACGGCTGCCCATCCCCGTACCGAACGGAGTGGACGTCGCCATCGACGGCCGGGACGTCACGGTCAAGGGCCCCAAGGGCACGCTTTCACACACGGTCGCGGAACCCATCGCGATCGCCAAGGGTGACGACGGCAATCTGTCCGTCACCCGTCCCAACGACGAGAACAAGGTCCGTGCGCTGCACGGCCTGTCCCGCACCCTGGTCGCCAACATGGTGACCGGTGTGACCCAGGGTTACTCGAAGACCCTGGAGATCGTGGGCGTCGGTTACCGCGTGCAGGCCAAGAGCCCGACTCAGCTCGAGTTCGCTCTCGGCTTCAGCCACCCGGTGATCGTCGACGCCCCCGAAGGTGTCACCTTCCGCGTCGAGAGGCCGACGCTGTTCCACGTGGACGGCATCGACAAGCAGAAGGTCGGCGAGATCGCCGCGAACATCCGTAAGTTGCGCAAGCCCGACCCGTACAAGGGCAAGGGCGTGCGTTACCAGGGTGAAGTTATCCGCCGCAAGGTCGGAAAGGCTGGTAAGTAGGCATGGCTGGCAAGACTGCGTTCGGCAAGCACACGGCCGCCCGCGCCGTCTCGCGGGCCCGCCGCCACGGCCGAGTCCGCAAGAAGGTGGCTGGTACGGCCACGCGTCCGCGCCTGGTCGTCAACCGGTCCACGAAGCACCTCTTCGTGCAGATCGTCGACGACACCCAGGGCCACACGCTGGTGAGCGCGTCCACCATGGACGCCTCCCTGCGCTCGGCGGAGGGCGCCAAGACCGACAAGGCCAAGCAGGTCGGCGAGCTTCTCGCTCAGCGGGCCAAGGCAGCCGGGATCACCGCGGTCGTGTTCGACCGGGGTGGCAACCGCTACGCGGGCCGCATCGCGGCGCTGGCAGACAGCGCACGCGAAGGCGGACTGGAGTTCTGATGACTCCGTCCCAGGATCGCAATCCAGGATCGCAACCGATGGCCCGTCTTACGAATGAGAAGAGGAACCACTAATGGCTGGAGCTCCGCGTCGCGGTGGCGCCGCCGGTGGCGAGCGGCGTGACGGTCGTCGTGACGACCGCCGCGGTGGAAACGCTGACAAGGGCGTCTCGTACATCGAGCGCGTTGTGAAGATCAACCGAGTGGCCAAGGTCGTGAAGGGTGGTCGTCGCTTCAGCTTCACCGCCCTCGTCATCGTCGGTGACGGCAACGGCATGGTCGGTGTCGGCTACGGCAAGGCCAAGGAAGTGCCCGCGGCGATCGCCAAGGGTGTCGAAGAGGCCAAGAAGCACTTCTTCAAGGTGCCTCGCATCCAGGGCACCATCCCGCACATCGTGCAGGGTGAAGAGGCCGCGGGTGTCGTCTTCCTGCGTCCGGCCTCGCCCGGTACCGGCGTCATCGCCGGTGGCCCGGTGCGCGCCGTGCTGGAGTGCGCCGGTATCCACGACGTGCTGTCCAAGTCGCTCGGCTCGGACAACCCGATCAACATCGTGCACGCCACCGTGGCGGCCCTGAAGGGCCTCAGCCGCCCCGAGGAGATCGCGGCCCGCCGTGGTCTCCCGATCGAGGACGTCGCCCCCAAGAGGATGCTCAAGGCTCGCGCCGAGGGCCTCGCGGAGGCCGCGGCCGCGAAGGCGGTGAGCTAGTCCATGGCGCGCCTGAAGATTACCCAGGTCCGTTCCAAGATCGGTGGCAAGCAGAACCAGCGTGACTCGCTGCGCTCGCTCGGTCTGAAGCGAATCGGCGATGTCGTCGTCAAGGAGGACCGCCCGGAGATCCGTGGCATGGTCACCGTGGTGACGCACCTCGTCACCGTGGAAGAGGTCGACTAGACATGGCAGAGAACACTCCGCTCCGCATCCACCACCTGCGTCCGGCCCCCGGCGCCAACAAGTCGAAGGTCCGCAAGGGCCGCGGCGAGGCGTCCAAGGGCAAGACCTCGGGTCGCGGTACCAAGGGCACGAGGGCCAGGAACAAGGTTCCGCTCGGCTTCGAGGGTGGTCAGGTTCCGCTCCAGCGGCGCCTGCCCAAGTTCAAGGGCTTCTCCAACGCCCTGTTCAAGACGACCTACCAGGTCGTCAACCTTGACAGGCTCGGCGAGCTGTTCCCCGAGGGTGGCGACGTCACCGTCGACACGCTCGTGGCCAAGGGCGCGGTTCGCAAGAACCAGCTCGTCAAGGTTTTGGGAACCGGTGACATCTCCGTGGCGTTGAACGTGGAGGCGCATGCCTTCTCGGCCAGCGCCAAGGACAAGATCGCCGCTGCCGGGGGCTCCGTCTCCGAGCTGTAGGCGTTATCATCACGCGGCGCGGGGGCTCGTAATGGGCTCCCGCGCCCGTAGTGCGTTAGAGTTCGCTGGACAGTGGGCCTCGACTCATTTCCTTGGGCTCATTGACTGGATATGGCAAAGATGGAACACCCCCGCACCATCGCTGACCGACCTCGCCTTTCAGGCGCGCAGGAGGGACCGTGCTGACCGCATTTACCCGAGCGTTCCGTACGCCGGACCTGCGTAAGAAGCTGCTCTTCACTTTGGGCATCATCGCGCTGTTCCGACTTGGGTCGGTCCTGCCGACTCCGGGTGTGCATACCGAGAACATCAGCCGTTGTCTCACCCAGGCGCAGGCGGGGGACGCGGGAAACATCTACGGAATGGTGCAGCTGTTCAGTGGCGGCGCCCTTCTGAAGCTTTCAGTCTTCGCCCTCGGCATCATGCCGTACATCACCGCGAGCATCATTCTTCAGCTGCTCGTCGTGGTCATCCCGCGCCTGGAAGCCCTCAAGAAGGAGGGACAGGCCGGACAGACCAAGATCACGCAGTACACCCGTTACCTGACGGTCGGTCTGGCCGTCCTGCAGTCGACCGCCTTCGTGGCCCTGGCCCGTAGCGGACAGCTGTTCCCGCAGTGCCGCGAGGAGATCCTCCTCGACAAGGACAACGTCTTCGCCATCGTCACGATGGTGCTGACCATGACCGCCGGCACCGCCGTCGTCATGTGGCTGGGCGAGCTCGTCACCGATCGAGGCATCGGCAACGGCATGTCCATCCTGATCTTCACGCAGGTCATCGCGGTCTTCCCGTCCGAGCTGCTGAACATCGCCCGTCAGAAGGGCGGCTTCGTCTTCGCCGTGGTCATCGTCGTCGGTATCGCGATGATCGCCCTGGTCGTGATGGTGGAGCAGGCACAGCGCCGGATCCCGGTGCAGTACGCCAAGCGCATGGTCGGCCGCAGAATGTACGGCGGGACGTCGACCTATATCCCGCTGAAGGTCAACCAGGCCGGCATCATCCCGGTCATCTTCGCCTCCTCGTTGCTTTACCTTCCGCAGCTGATCACGACGCTCTTCACGAACACCCAGGAAGAGCCGCACCCGATCATCCAGTGGATCTCGCAGGAGTTCGGCGGCGGCGGGACCACCCCGACGTACATGATCACCTTCTTCCTGCTCATCGTCTTCTTCACGTACTTCTACGTGTCGATTACCTTCAACCCCGTTGAAGTCGCCGACAACATGAAGAAGTACGGTGGGTTCATCCCGGGCATCCGCCCGGGTCGCCCGACGGCTGAGTACTTGAACTACGTGCTCACGCGACTCACCGCTCCTGGCGCGCTGTATCTGGGCCTGATCTCCATGGTGCCGATCGTCGCGCTGGCGCTCGTCGGTGCGAGTCAGAACTTCCCGTTCGGAGGGACGAGCATTCTGATCATGGTTGGTGTCGGCCTTGACACCGTGAAGCAGATCGAGAGCCAGCTGCAGCAGCGTAACTATGAAGGTTTCCTGAAGTAGTGCGCCTCGTCCTGGTCGGGCCCCCCGGAGCGGGTAAGGGGACACAGGCCCAGTTCGTCGCATCGAACCTGTCGATCCCGAAGATTTCGACAGGTGACATCTTCCGCGCCAACGTCTCGGGCGGCACGGAGCTCGGCAAGATTGCCAAGGAATACATGGACCGCGGCGACCTCGTGCCCGACGAGGTCACCATCGCGATGGTCCGCGACCGCCTCGCCGAGAAGGACGCGCAGGACGGTTTCCTGCTCGACGGCTTCCCCAGGAACGTGCCCCAGGCCGAGATCCTGAAGAAGATCCTCGCCGAGTTCGAGGTCGGTCTGGACATCGTCCTGGAGCTCGTGGTCGACGACGAGGAGGTCGTCCGCAGGCTCGCGGGACGCCGGACCTGCAGCCAGTGCGGCCGCATCTGGCATGTCGACTTCGATGACAAGAAGGACGACGTCTGCGACGCCTGCAACGGCCGGCTCTACCAGCGGGACGACGACAAGGAGGCGACCGTCAGGCACCGCCTGGAGGTCTACCAGGAGCAGACGGCTCCCCTGGTCTCCTTCTACGCCGACGAGGGCATCCTGGTCGGCGTCGACGCCACGGGCCCTGTGGAAGAGGTCACCCAGCGCTCCATGGAGGCCCTGAACCCCTTCATCGGCTAGCGAAGCGACGGCACCGCGCACGCCATCCATGGGTTTCCCATGGGTGGCGTGCTGTCATTTAGGGCAGAATCGGGGGAATTGGGCTCCCGGGCCGCCCGTTGAACCACCCCAGGGGGTGTGCACGTGTTCAAGAAGAACAAGCACGGAATTCAGATGAAGACGCCCGAGCAGGTGGACAAGATGCGGGCGGCCGGTCTGGTGGTCGGCCGTACCCTGCAGCTGCTGCGGGAGAGCGTCCAGCCGGGCATGACCCCCCTGGACCTCGACGCGATCGCGGAGAAGGCCATCAGGGACGAGGGGGCGATCCCCTCCTTCAAGGGCTACCAGGGTTTCCCCGCGACGATCTGCGCCTCGGTCAACCACGAGGTCGTCCACGGCATCCCGAGCGACCTCCGCCCGCTGCGGGAGGGCGACATCATCTCGATCGACTGCGGCGCCATCCTGGACGGCTGGCACGGCGACTCGGCCATCACGGTCCCGGTCGGCGAGGTGGACCCCAAACTGACCGAGCTGATGAGGGTCACCGAGGAGGCCATGTGGCGGGGCATCGCCGCGCTCACCGTGGGCCGCCACCTGTCCGACATCGGCCACGAGGTGGAGAAGTACGTCCGCTCCCAGGGGCGCTACGGCATCCCGCAGGAGTACGGCGGCCACGGCATCGGCACCGAGATGCACATGGACCCGTGGGTGGCCAACCACGGCAAGCCGGGCCGGGGCCCGAAGTTCGAGGCGGGCATGTGCTTCGCCGTCGAGCCGATGCTGAACCTGGGGACGGACCGGACCAAGGTGCTGGCCGACGACTGGACCGTGGTCACGATTGACGGGAAGGTCTCCGCACACTTCGAACACAGCGTCGCCGTGACACATAATGGTCCTTGGGTATTGACCGCCCTTGACGGGGGGAAAGAGCGGCTTGCCGACCTGTTGGGAGACGCGGGCTAGTTCGGGCCCGCCGGCGAGCGGATGTGGTTGAGATGGCGGCTGGTCCGGAGATGCGAGCCTCCGACGGAGATCGCGACAAGGTCGCCTCGGTCCTGAGGGAGCACTACGCGCAGGGCCGCCTGACCACGGAGGAGTTCGACGAGCGCCTGGAGCAGCTCTACACCAGCAAGACGTACGGCGAGCTCGCCGTCCTCACCTCCGATCTTCCCGACGTCGACCTGCGACGGCTCCCCGAGGTCCCTTCCCGGGCCCCTGAGCGTGCCAGGGCGGGTGGCGGCAAGGACGCGCAGAACAAGGGCCTGGCGGCGGCCTGGGGCGCCTGGGCGACGGCCAGCGGCGTCAACTGGGTGATCTGGCTCATCATCGGGCTGACCGGTGGCGACTTCCCCTACCCGTGGCCCCTGTGGGTCATGGGCCCGTGGGGTGTGGTGTTGCTGGTGGCGACGGTCGCCGGCGGCCAGGGGCGAGAGAAGAACCAGTAATAGTGCACTCTGGGCGTTGAGTGTGGATTCCTCCACAGATGGTCCCCTTGAAACTTCCTAACGTGAGCGGTGTCCGAACGAGGACCCCGTTTCACAGGAGGAAGATTCAATGAGCAAGATCCGTACAGCCCTGGTCGGAGCGGCGCTGGCAGGTTCGCTGGCCGCGGGTGTGGTCGCCGCTCCGTCGGCGATGGCCTCGGCCGGGTCCGCCGTCGCGGTCCAGGAGGCCCAGGCGTCGAACAAGCACTTCTTCGGCCCGTACTACTCGGGCTTCGGCGGCGGCGAGAGCTTCGGCAAGCGCTCCTACTTCAAGGGCTACTGGACCAGCAGCGGTGGCCGCTACTGGTTCTACGGCGACCTGTTCGACCGTGATCGTGACCGCCAGCGCAGCTACGTCTGGTTCAAGTGGCACGACAGGTTCGGCTCGCACAGCAAGGTGTTCAACACCTTCGGCAACTCGGGTTTCAACAAGTTCGGCGGGTTCAAGAAGAGCAGCGGCTTCGACGACTTCAAGATCCGGGTGTGCGAGGGCAGCAACAAGTTCGACGACTGCGGCCGCTGGGGCGACGCCTTCTGAGCCTCCGACGCCTTCCCGGGAGACGGTCCGAGGGGTCAAGGTCATCCGGTGAGGGGCGGGGAGGCTCTTCAGCGGGACGCCGGCCGAGGAACGTTGATCGGGAAGCGCCGGACGAGAAAAGTCGATCAAGAAAGTCCGATCAGGGGACGTTGATCGATAAGGTTGACCGAGTAAGCCCTCCGGCGCCGGGTCGTCGGGGGGCTTTCCCGCGTCGCGGACGCGGCGAGACGCCGGGCCCGGTCGCCGGGATGCTGGCCTGACCTGGCCGGACGTGCCACAATGAGGGCGCGGACATTCGCGCGTTGATCGGTGCCGTCCATCCCGCTCGGGATCTGCGGTATCCTTTGTAGCGGTTGTGTCAAGGTACCGGCCGTGTGTTTCGCATTTCCTCGCCCGGTGCCGTACACTCCTTCTTCGGTTCACTATGACCATTGCGCATCGGCGGTGTCGCAACCGCCGCTCTCATCGAAGCGCTAGGTCGCGGCTGCTTAGTGTTCCGAAGCCTCAGACGACCGATCAGTGAAACGCGAGGGACATGGCCAAGAAAGACGGCGCCATCGAGATCGAGGGCACTGTGGTTGAGTCGCTCCCGAACGCGATGTTCCGGGTGCAACTCGACAACGGCCATAAGGTCCTGGCCCACATCAGCGGGCGGATGCGGATGCACTACATCCGAATCCTTCCTGACGACAGGGTTGTCGTCGAACTGAGCCCCTACGACCTCAGTCGTGGGCGGATCGTCTACCGATACAAGTAAGCGCGTCTGAGGGACGAATAGGACTATGAAGGTCAAGCCGAGCGTCAAGAAGATCTGTGACAAGTGCAAGGTGATTCGCCGGCACGGTCGCGTCATGGTGATCTGCGACAACCTGCGCCACAAGCAGCGTCAGGGCTAGTCGCTCCAAAAGGCCCCGTAAGAGTCCGCTCCTAAGAGGCGGACTCGATCCATGTGGGGCTGTCATGTAATCGTGTCTCACACCTGCGCCGGCGGCTCACGCCGTACCCCGCAGGAGACCCCCGGTCGGAGGCCGGGGCCCTCACCCCGGGCATGGGGAGGGGAAGTGAGGCGCAGGACCTCCGCCATAACGAAGGAGAATGCCCGACCATGGCTCGCCTGGTTGGTGTAGACCTCCCCCGCGACAAGCGGCTGGAGATCGCTCTCACCTACATTTTCGGAATCGGCCGCACTCGTGCGCTCGAAACCCTTCAGGCCACCGGCGTCAACGGCGACCTGCGGGTTCACCAGCTCACCGACGAAGAGCTGGTGCCGCTGCGCGACTACATCGAGGCGAACTACAAGATCGAGGGTGACCTCCGTCGCGAAGTTCAGGCCGACATCCGTCGCAAGATCGAGATTCAGTGCTACCAGGGCATTCGGCACCGCCGTGGCCTTCCCGTGCACGGTCAGCGCACGCAGACCAACGCACGCACCCGTAAGGGCAAGAAGAAGACCGTGGCCGGCAAGAAGAAGCCCGGTAAGAAGTAGTCCGCGTAGCCGCAGGACCGAAGACCTCAGGAGTGAAGGCAAAGAATGCCTCCTAAGAGCCGCCAGGGTGCACCCAAGAAGGTGCGCCGCAAGGAAAAGAAGAACGTCGCTCATGGGCACGCCCACATCAAGAGCACGTTCAACAACACGATCGTTTCGATCACCGACCCGAGTGGGAACGTGATCTCCTGGGCCAGCGCCGGCCACGTCGGGTTCAAGGGCTCTCGTAAGTCCACCCCGTTCGCGGCGCAGATGGCCGCGGAGAACGCCGCCCGCCGCGCCATGGAGCACGGCATGCGCAAGGTCGACGTATTCGTCAAGGGCCCCGGCTCCGGCCGTGAGACCGCGATCCGGTCGCTGCAGGCGACCGGGCTCGAGGTCGGGTCCATCCAGGACGTCACCCCCGTGCCGCACAACGGCTGCCGTCCGCCCAAGCGCCGTCGCGTCTGACGCCCAGGAGAAGATAGAAAATGGCTCGTTATACGGGTGCGGACTGCAAGCTTTGCCGCAGGGAGAAGACCAAGCTCTTCCTCAAGGGCAAGAAGTGTGAGTCCGCGAAGTGCCCCATCGAGATCCGTCCTTACCCGCCGGGTGAGCACGGTCGCGGCCGTCCCAAGGAGTCTGAGTACCAGCTCCAGCTTCGTGAGAAGCAGAAGACCCGCCGCATCTACGGCGTCCTCGAGAAGCAGTTCCACAACTACTACGAGGAAGCCAACCGCAAGACCGGCAAGACCGGCGAGAACCTCCTCCAGATCCTGGAGAGCCGTCTCGACAACGTGGTCTACCGCGCCGGTTTCGCGGAGTCGCGCGACGCCGCCCGCCAGCAGGTCCGTCACGGCCACATCCTGGTGAACGGCAAGAAGGTCGACATCCCGTCGTACCGCGTGCGCGAGCACGACATCGTCGAGGTCCGCGAGAAGTCGCGCAACCTCCTGCCCTACGAGGTGGCCCGCGCCACCGCCGGTGACAAGACGTACCCGGCGTGGCTCGGCGTCGTCCCGGACGCGCTGCGCGTCCTGGTCCACCAGCTCCCGGTCCGTCAGCAGATTGACACCCAGGTCCAGGAGCAGTTGATCGTCGAGCTCTACTCCAAGTAGCGGCTCCTCAGGTGCCGTGCGGCGATCTGCCGCACGGCACCTATGCTGTTGTTCGAGCGGCGTCAAATAGCGGGCGCCGCCATGCAAGGGAGATTTCACATGCTGATCGCTCAGCGTCCCTCCCTCCTTGAGGAATCCCTTGAGGAGACCCGGTCCAAGTTCATCATCGAGCCGCTGGAGCCGGGGTTCGGCTACACCATCGGCAACTCGCTGCGCCGCACGCTGCTGTCGTCCATTCCGGGCGCGGCCGTGACCAGCATCCGCATCGAGGGTGTGCTGCACGAGTTCACCACCGTGCCGGGCGTCAAGGAGGATGTCACCGACATCATCCTGAACCTCAAGGACCTGGTCGTCTCCTCCGAGCACGACGAGCCCGTGGTCATGTACCTGCGCAAGCAGGGCCCCGGTGACGTCACCGCCGCCGACATCGCGCCCCCGGCCGGTGTCGAGGTGCACAACCCCGAGCTGCGCATCGCCACCCTGAACGGCAAGGCGAAGCTGGAGATGGAGCTGACCGTCGAGCGCGGTCGCGGCTACGTCTCCGCCGCGCAGAACAAGCAGCCGGGCCAGGAGATCGGTCGCATCCCGATCGACTCCATCTACTCCCCGGTGCTCAAGGTCACCTACAAGGTCGAGGCGACGCGAGTCGAGCAGCGCACCGACTTCGACCGTCTGATCCTGGACGTCGAGACCAAGCCGTGCATGAAGCCCCGCGACGCGGTGGCCTCCGCCGGTAAGACCCTCGTCGAGCTGTTCGGTCTCGCCCGCGAGCTGAACGTCGAGGCCGAGGGCATCGACATCGGCCCGTCGCCGACGGACGCGGCCCTGGCCGCCGACCTGGCGCTGCCGATCGAGGAGCTGAACCTCACGGTCCGCTCCTACAACTGCCTCAAGCGCGAGGGCATCCACACCGTGGGTGAGCTCGTGGCCCGCAGCGAGCAGGACCTTCTCGACATAAGAAACTTCGGTGCCAAGTCCATCGAAGAGGTCAAGCAGAAGCTGCACGAGATGACGCTGGCGCTCAAGGACTCCCCGCCCGGGTTCGACCCGAGCGCGGTGGCCGGCGGCGGCTACGACGACGACGACAGCGCCTACGTCGAGACCGAGCAGTACTGAGTTCCGGGACGTCCCGGACGTCCCGCGACACCGGGTGACCCCTCGTCACGCCGGGTGTCACCGAGTTTCACGATGACGGGGGCCTTCGGGCCCCCGGCCCGACCCCGGTACCTCGTACGGCCGGGGCGGGTTTACTCCCAAGGAGAACGTAATGCCTAGGCCCAGTAAGGGTGCCCGTCTCGGCGGCAGCCCGGCCCACGAGCGGCTGATCCTGGCGAACCTCGCCACCCAGCTGTTCCAGCACGGCCGGATCAAGACCACCGAGGCCAAGGCGAAGCGTCTGCGTCCGGTGGCGGAGAAGCTGATCACCAAGGCGAAGAAGGGCGACATGCACAACCGTCGCCAGGTGCTGACGATCGTCAAGGACAAGAGCGTCGTCCACCACCTCTTCACCGAGATCGCCCCGACCTTCGCCGAGCGTCCCGGCGGCTACACCCGGATCACCAAGATCGGTCTCCGTAAGGGCGACGCCGCCCCCATGGCCGTCATCGAGCTGGTGTCCGAGCCGCTGAACACGGTCAAGGTCGGCCAGACCCCGGCCGCCGCCGCCCAGGCCACCGCGCCCAAGGCGGAGGAGGTCAAGGAGGCCGAGGTCGAGGAGACCAAGGCCGAGACCGCCGAGGAGACGACCGAGGCTCCCGCCGAGGAGACCGAGGCCAAGAAGGACAACGCCTGATCTCTCAGGCCCCGTGAACGGGCCCGGCACCCCCTCCACGGGGGGCGCCGGGCCTTTTCCGTTCTCCCGACGGTTTCCCGGGAGTCCCCCTGACGGTCTTCCGGAATGTCCCCGGGAGTTTCAAGGGAGGCCCGGAAAGCCCGTGAGAGTCTCAGAAAGGAACCATCGTGGTACGGCTGAGGTTGGATCTCGCCTATGACGGCACCGACTTCTCCGGCTGGGCCAAGCAGCCCGGGCGGCGTACGGTCCAGGGGGAGATCGAGGAGGCGCTCGGCAGGATCCTGCGGCTTCCCGAGCCTCCGTCGCTGACCGTGGCCGGGCGGACCGACGCGGGCGTGCACGCCCGTGGCCAGGTGGCCCACGTCGATCTGGACCCCGGCGCACTCGGCGCGCTGGACGGCCGCGAGCGCCGAGGGGAGGCCGTGGGCGGGGGCCCGGAGCCGGGATCCTCGGGGGAGCTCGACGAGAGGCTCTCTGCCATGCGCAGGAGGCTCGCCGGAGTCCTGCCCCCCGATGTGCGTGTCCATCTCGTCACGGTGGCTCCTGAGGGCTTCGACGCGCGGTTCTCGGCGCTGTCGAGGCGGTATGCCTACCGGATCTCCGACGCCCCGGGGGGCGTCGACCCGCTCCGCCGCCGCGAGGTCGTCTGGTACAACAGGCCCCTCGACGTGGACAGGCTGAACGCGGCCGCCGCCGCCCTCCTCGGCGAGCACGACTTCGCCGCGTTCTGCAAGAAACGCGAGGGCGCGACCACGATCCGCGAGCTCAAGCGGCTCGACTGGGCCCGTGAGGACGGGCTCGTCGTCGCGACGGTGATGGCCGACGCGTTCTGCCACTCCATGGTCCGGGCGCTCGTCGGATCGTTGCTGCCCGTCGGCGAGGGCCGGCTCCCGATCGACTGGCCGGGAGGGGTGCTGGCGCGGGCCGTACGGGACTCGGGGGTGCACGTCGCGCCCGCGCACGGGCTCTGCCTGGAGGAGGTGCGCTATCCCGGCGCCGAGGAGCTCGCCCGGCGGGCCGCGGAGACCCGCCGGGTGCGGACGCTCAGTTCGTGACGCGGCGCTCCACGACCTTCGCGGTCTGGTCGCGGAAGGCGCCGCTGACCTTGCCCAGGGCCTTCTCCTTGGCGGTCGGCGTGTGGCCGTCGCTGAAGGTGGCGTAGCTGAACACGATGTAGCGGCCCCACACCATCCCGGCCGCGTAGCCGCCGGCGATGTGCACCCGCTCGCCTCCCGTGCCGGCGGCGGAGGGCAGGCCGCGGAACCAGAGGTTGCTGTCGAGATTCTTGGCCTTGTCGGCCGCGACCGCGGACTCGCGGGTGGGCAGCACGGCGATCCCCGTGGTCACGGCGTATTTCCGCTTGCTGTCCACGTACGTGGCCCGCAGCACGCGGCGGCACTCCTGGGTGCGCAGGGTGTCGGCGAACCTGCCGGACGCGGCCTTCTGGCACTGCTCGGTGACGTTGGTCTTGACCCGCTTGAACGTCGTCCCGGCCACGGACACCTTCTTGCCGAAGGCATCGGCCACGGTCATCGTGCCCGGGTCGGTCTTCTCGGAGTTGAGCATCGTGGTGTTGATCGGCTCGGGTTCGCCGCTGATGTCCAGGTTGTCGGTGGGATCGAGGGTCCCCGAGCTGGGGATCGGATCCGTCGCGTTCGCCGACTGCTTGGCGCTGAACGACTGGTAGGCGAAGAAGGCCCCGGTGCCGATGCCGACCACCACGACCGCGACCACGGCGGCGAGCAGCGTCGTACTGGCCCTGCTGCGGGAGGGCGCGGGGGGAGGGGGCGGGGGCTCGGGGGTGAACGCCGAGAGCGGGGTGAACGCCCCGCGCGTCGTCGCGGGCCCGCCCTCGGGAACCGTCGACGGCTCGCCCGCCGCCGAGGAGGTCACCGGTGGAGGAGGGAGAACCGGGAACGGCGGGGCGGCGCCGGTGACGACGGGGATGCCGCCGGGCGGGGTCGCCTGGTCCGAGGGGGAGAAGGGCTGCGCCGCAGGGTCGGGACCGGCCGCCTGGGGCGGTGTCAGGTCGCGGGTGGCCTGTTCGAAGGGGGGCGCGGGCACCTGCGAGATCAGCTCCGGTTCTGGCCCCGTGACCGGCTGGGCCACGGGCGCGGGCATGGAGGGCCCGGCCGCCGGGACGGGGCCGGACGGAGCGGGAAGGACCTCGTCGCGCGGACCGGCCGATGAGGGCGCGGCGGCCTGCTGAAAGGCATGCGAAGGGGGTTGCGCGGGAGTCTGGTGGGCGGGCGGGCCCTGCTGGAGCGGACCCTGCCGGGGTGGGGGTATGTGCCCCTGCTCGGGCTGCCCCGGTGCGCCGGGCCCGGTGGCGCGGACGTCGATCGTGGCGTCGCCGTCCGCGCCCGGCTCCTGATGGGGGGCGGCGTCCGGCGGCCAGACGGCGATGTCGCCGGGCTCTCCCGGGCGGGCGGCGCTCTCCTCGGGGTCGGTCCACACCGGCTCGCCGGTCGCGGCGGGCCAGGGGGCCTCCTGGCCCGACGAGGGCCAGACCTGCATGCCCGCGGCGGCGGCCGTGAAGGCGGGGGGCGGCTGCCAGGGCGGTGCCCCCGGCACGATGGGCGCGGTGGACAGCGGCTGGTCGTCCCGCGGTGCGGGACCCCCGTGCTCGTGGCGCTCGCCCTCGCCGATCCCGCCGTGCCGCGGGGGGGCGGCGGGTTCGGCCGGCCATCTGGGGGAGGAGTCGTCCCGGAGCGGGGGCGGCCAGGCCGGTGAGGTGGCCTCGGGGGCGAGGGCGTCGGAGGCGCCGGGCCACGCCGGGCCGGGAGGATCGGCCGACCCGGGGGTGCCGGGCCAGGGCGCGGACGGCCGGTCGGAGGGGGACGGCCAGGCGGGCGAGGTGGTCTCGTCCCGGAGCGGGGGCGGCCCGGCCGGTGAGGTCGGGTCCGAAGGCGGGGCCGGCCAGGCGGGCGAGGTCGCGTCCGGGGCGGGGGCGCCGGGCCGGGACGGGCTCGAAGGATCGGCCGTGTTCGGTGAGGCGGGCCAGGCGGGCGGGGAGGGCTCCGGGGGCGTGGGGGAGTTGACCCACGCCGGGGGGGCCGGATCGGGCCGGGAGAACTCGGACCAGGTGGGACCCGAGGGGCCGGACGTTGCCCGCGAGTCCGAGGGCTCGCGGGGGAGGTCCGGCCGGGGGTGCCCTGAGGGGCCGGGCGGGAACCCGGTCCCGGCGGGGTCGGAGGACTCCGGGAAGGACTCGGGTCGCGGGGAGCCGGAGGGCTCCGGATACGGGAGCGGTCCGGGCCGGGGCGCGGAGTGCGCGGGGCCGGGCCAGGGGGCGGGCGGGTCGTCCTCCGGCTGGGCGTACCAGTCGTAGGCGGCCCCGTCGCCGGGAACCGTCCATGGTTGAGCCGCCCCCGGGGTCACCTCCGGCCACGCGGAGGGGCTGTGGGGCTGGTCGTCACCTGTGAGATCGGTCCGCAGCACGTGGGGCGAGGGCTGGCCGAAACTCGGCGGCGGCGTCGCCGGTGCTGCCGAACCCTCGGCTTCACGTTGGTGCTCGGACCCGGATTCCTGGCCACGCATACGACGCAGCCTAGCGACAGCCGGAGATCGCCATGCGGGTATGGCCGTATCGTCTGCCGGATTCGTGCCTAAAAACGGCAGTATGACCCCATGGTCAGGGACGTTTTCCGGTCAGCGATCGTGACTCCAGGGCCGGGGTGACGGTCGCGTCCGCCGCGCCGAAGGCCGCCTGGTTCAGCTTCTTGACCTCGGTTTTTTTCGGCAGATGGCCGTCCTTGTACTGGAACCAGACCATCACGGCGTAGTGCCCGTGGCGCCATTCGCCCACGAACGCCTCGCCGGTGCCGAGAAGTTTGGTGACCTTATCCTCACCTGGCAGCGGTTTGATGTATTCCTCCCGCTCCTTGCCGGAACCGACCGCGACGACCTTGGACGCTCCCGCCGACGTCTTGAGGTTGGCGACCCCCACGGTGCCGATGATCTTCCCCGAGGCGTCGCGGAAGCTGGCGCGCAGGAGCTGGTTGCACTTGGCCGCGATGAGGGCCTTCTGGAGCTTGGCCCCGACCACCGCCTTGTCGCACTTCTTGTCGGTCCTGTGCGTGGTCATCAGGTAGGTCTGCCCGCCGATCCTCACCTTCTGGCGCTTGAACACCTCGTTCAGGGTGAGGAGGTGCGGGTCGGTGGCGCGGGAGGAGGCGAAGCCGAACTTGCCCTTCGCGGTGTCGGCGGGCGGCACGAGAGGGGCCTGGGCGGTGGGGCCCGTCGCGCCGGGCACCGGGGCGGGGTCGGAGTTGGCCAGCATGGCCAGGCCGATGCCCGCGGCGACCAGCGCGGCGAACGCCCCGGCCGCGATGAAGATCGGGCGGCGCGAGCGGGGCCCCTCGTCGTACGGGCTCCACATCTCCTGGCGAGGTCGTTCTCTGGGCGGTTCCGCGGGCCGTTCCTGCGGCCGGGTGGCCTGCGAAGGGGGCTCGGGGGGGCGGTTGTTCGGCGAGGCGTCGAACCAGTGCTGGCCCTGTGCGGGCGGCGACGCGTCAGGCCGGTTGTAAGGCTGGCGGCGCGGCGGCTCCACGGGAAAACCCATGCGCCGAGCGTAGCCCGGTATCGGAGCCGGTTGGCTCAGGAGTATCCGAAGTCCTGGGTCCACCAGGGACCGTCGGCGCCCTGCACCGCCCCGACCCCGGTGGCCCTGAGCTCGCAGTTGAGGATGTTGCGCCGGTGGCCGCTGGTCCCCATCCAGCTGCGCACCGCCTCGTCGGGTGAGGTGTAGCCGCGCCCGATGTTCTCCGCGCCGCCGTCGCGGTAACCGGTGGTCTCCATCCGCTCCCACGGGGACGTGCCGTCGGCGGAGGTGTGGGAGAGACTTCCCTCGGCCGCCATCCCGGCCGAGTGCCTCCTGGCCGACACGGTCAGCCTCCTGTCGATCCGGAGCGGCGCGCACCCGGCCCGCCTGCGCTCGACGTTGATGAGCCGGACGACCTCGCGCTCCATCGCGCCGAGGGCGGAGGTGGCGCCGTCGCCGTCGCCGTTGAGGAGGTATCGGGAGGGGCCGTCGTCGTCGGAGCCGCCGAGCGACGTGCCGGCGCTCGGGGTGGGGCGCGGGCGCCGGTCCTGGGGGACGGGGGTGGTGGTGGAGCGGGCGACCCGGGCGAGCGGGGCGCGCTCGACCTGCCCGGCCAGCGCGCCGCTGGGTGTGGGCCTCGCCGGCCCGGCGTCGTTCAGATAGATCTGGTCGGCGGCCTGTTCGTCGCGGCTGCCCCGGCCGATGATGAAACCGACCAGCAGAACCGCCAGCAGACACGCGAACACCCCCATACGACGCAGGCGCGCTCGCTGGGTATGCCCGGGGTGAGGAAGCTGCCACATACCGCTATCAAAGATAGAGATGTTTGTGGTGAGGAAGAAGGGAATGTTGAGAACAGGTTGAAACCGTTCTGGAAAGGTTTCGGTGCGGCCGTCCCGGGAGCGTCGTCCGGCGCCTCCCGCCGGGAACGCCGCGTCATCGGGTCCCGGCCCCGCGCCTGAGGGGTCCCCGCCCTGGTCGTGGCCCCCTTCGGTGGCCGTCGGGCTCCGTGCGTGGCGGTTCCGGGGCCGCGGGTGACCTCGGTTCACGGATGACCCCGCTCCGCGGGCGACCTCGCTTCTCGGGCGGGGGCGAAGATCTCGGGAGCGGGCCGGATGCCCTGTGCGCGGCGGTTCCCGGGCACTGCCCGGCGGCGGGTAGACTGCCAGGGGCACCGGCGGAGAGTCATGTCGTTTTGCAAGCACTCCCCCGCGCCGGTATCCTGCTAGTTCGTTGTGTGCGAATTGGTCTCCTCTGCAGACCGATACGCGGCGCGTCCGGCGTCATCTCCTCTTTTTCTGGAGACGGAAGGTCCGGGCTGTCGTGTGCCCGCACCTACCGACCATGTTGCTGTCCTCTCCGACAGCGCCGAAGACGCGACCAAAGAAGGCATACGACCGTGCGCACGTACACACCCAAGCCTGCCGAAGTCGAGCGTCAGTGGCACATCATCGACGCCACTGACATCGTGCTTGGCCGGCTGGCCAGCCACGTCGCGATCCTGCTTCGCGGTAAGCACAAGCCGACCTTCGCCAACCACGTCGACACCGGTGACTTCGTCATTGTCATCAACGCCGACAAGGTCGCGCTGACCGGTAACAAGCTTGAGCAGAAGAAGGCCTACCGGCACTCGGGCTACCCGGGCGGTCTGCGCTCCATGACCTACGGCGAGCTCATGGACAAGCGTCCCGACCGCGCCGTCGAGAAGGCCGTGAAGGGCATGCTGCCCAAGAACGCCCTCGGCCGGAAGATGATCAAGAAGCTCAAGGTCTACGCCGGTTCCGAGCACCCGCACCAGGCGCAGCAGCCGGTGTCTTTCGAGCTCACCCAGATCGCCCAGTAGTCACTAGCTGCTTGTCGCCAGCAGCGTTGGCCGATGGCCGACGCCGAGTAGGAAAGTTAGAGGAGAACCGTGGCTGAGCCCACCGGTGTCGAGACGCCCGTCGAGGGCGAGCAGGAAGCGTACTCCGCGGAGGAGTTCCCCTCCGAGTACACCTCCGAGTCCACTGCCAGCGGCGACGTCGCCGTCCGCAAGCCCATCACCACCGGCAACTCGTACGGTACGGGCCGCCGCAAGGAATCCGTGGCCCGCGTGCGCATCGTGCCGGGCACCGGCAAGTGGACGATCAACGGTCGTACGCTTGACAACTACTTCCCGAACAAGGTCCACCAGCAGATCGTCAACGAGCCCTTCGTGGTGCTCGGTGCCGAGGACCAGTTCGACGTCATCGCCCGCATCAGCGGCGGCGGCGTCACCGGCCAGGCCGGTGCCCTGCGCATGGGCCTCGCCCGCGCGCTGACCGCCCTGGACGTCGAGGTCAACCGCGCCCCGCTCAAGAAGGCCGGCTTCCTGACCCGTGACGCCCGCGCCACCGAGCGCAAGAAGTACGGCCTCAAGAAGGCCCGCAAGGCTCCGCAGTACAGCAAGCGTTAAGCGTTGGGGCGCCTCTTTGGCACCGACGGGGTACGTGGGGTCGCTGGACGCGACCTCACGGCCGAGCTCGCCATGGACCTGTCCGTGGCCGCGGCTCATGTCCTCGGCGATGCCGGGGCGTTCAACGCCAGCGTCGGGCGGCGAGGCCGTCCCGTCGCCGTCGTGGGCCGGGACCCTCGGGCTTCAGGAGAATTCCTGGAGGCCGCGGTGGTCGCCGGCCTCGCGTCGTCTGGCGTGGACGTTCTCCGGCTCGGCGTGCTGCCCACCCCGGCGGTCGCTTACCTGACGACGGCTCTCAGAGCCGACATGGGCGTGATGATCTCCGCCTCCCACAATCCCGCCCCCGACAACGGGATCAAGTTCCTCACCCGAGGCGGCTACAAGCTGCCCGACACGGTGGAGAACGAGATCGAGCAGCGGCTCGGCGAGAAGTGGGAGCGTCCTGTCGGTGCCTCGGTCGGCCGCGTACGCGAGGCGTACGGTGAGGCCGACCGCTATGTGTCCCACGTGCTGTCCACGGTGGACGGCCGTCTCGACGGCCTGAACGTGGTCCTCGACTGCGCCCACGGCGCCGCCCACATGGTGGCTCCCGAGGCGTTGCTGCGGGCCGGGGCCACCGTGGAGACGATCGGGGCGCGCCCCGACGGTCTCAACATCAACGCGGGGGTCGGCTCCACCCACCTGGACAAGCTCCAGCAGATCGTGGTCTCCCGCAACGCGGACGTGGGCATCGCCTACGACGGCGACGCGGATCGCTGCCTGGCCGTCTCGCACACCGGCGAGATCGTCGACGGCGACCAGATCATGGCCGTGCTGGCCATGGACATGCACGCCGAGGGGAAGCTGATCGGCGACACCGTGGTGGCGACGGTCATGTCCAACCTGGGCTTCAAGATCGCGCTCAAGAACGCCGGTATCGACGTCGTCGAGACCGCCGTGGGCGACCGCTACGTCCTGGAGGCCATGAGGGCCGCCGGCTACAACCTGGGTGGCGAGCAGTCCGGCCACGTCCTGATGCTCGACCACGCCACCACCGGCGATGGCCTGCTGACCTCGCTGCACCTGCTGGCGGTCGTGGCGCGGCAGAAGAAGTCGCTGGCCGAGCTGGCGTCGGTGATGACCCGCCTGCCGCAGGTCCTGGTCAACGTGAGAGACGTCGACCGGTCCAAGGCCTCGGCTCCCGAGCTGTCCGCCGCGGTCAGTGCCGCGGAGTCGGAGCTGGGGGAGACCGGCCGCGTGCTGATCCGGCCCAGCGGCACCGAGCCGATGATCCGCGTGATGGTCGAGGCCGCTTCGGCGGAACAGGCCGAGCAGCTGGCCGGTCGCCTGGCCGACGTCGTCCGTACGGCCTGCGTCTGAACGATCGAAGCACGGTCCGCACTTTTGGTGCGGGCCGTGTTTTGTCGTGTACCCGGCTTTTGTCGTTTGGTTCGGGGCATCTTGTATTTGATGTCCGGTTTCCGTGCCCGGTTCGCGGCGGCCGGCTTCTGTCGCCCGGGTCTCGCGCCCGGCGTCGCCCTCGCGGGTAAAGCGCACGCTATCTGTCCTGCCTGATGTGCTCTGTTGTTTCCGTCCCTTACTTCTGTCTTGTCCGGCGCCACGCCACCCTTCGCATTGATTGACACTCTGAGTCGTCGATCGGACACTTTTAGTGGTTGGAGAGGGATTCCCTCCGAGAAACCGCTCATCGTGTCGAATGGCTACGAGTCCCGGTGTTCGCCGGGGCGCCCTGGTCGTCACGATGCCCACGCGGCGCAAGGCCGCCGACATCGTTGATCGATCGAAGGGGTGCCGCGTCGTGCTTTCGCTTCCCGGTTTTCCCGGCGGCATCCCCGGCCAGGCGGAGACGACCGGTCCGGGGGCCTCCGATAACCGTGATGAGTGACGTTCCACGCCCGGCGCGGGCGGGCCGGTTCGCGGGCATGATCGGAGGCCCGTCGCCGAGGCGCGGGCGGGCCCTCGCCCGGCTGCTCGTCCTGAGCATGGCCGCCGGCATGCTGAACGCGCCGGCTCCCATGGCCGCGTCGGCGGCCGGCACGGTCCTGTTCGACCAGCCCTTCCGCAACAACACGCCCAACGGGCTCGGCGCCGTGGTGCTGCCCGCGCTGCCGACCGGCCAGTCGGGCACGAACGTGGCGTGCCTGACCGCCTCCGGCAACTCCAGCACGGGAAACCTGCGCAGCTGCGCCGGCAGCCTGGACCTCCCGGGTTCGGGCAAACTGCGCCTGACGGACGCGGCCACCGGCAGGGTCGGCGGGCTCCTCGGGGCTGTCAGCGTGCCGACGTCACAGGGACTGGACGTGACGTTCAACACCTACCAGTACGGCGGGTCGGGGGCCGACGGGATGACCTTCGTCCTGGCCGCGGTGGACCCCGCCTCGTCCGTGTCCCCGGCCAACGTCGGCCAGTCGGGCGGTGCGCTGGGCTACTCCGCCTTCTCCAGCCTGCCCGGCCTGGCGTACGGCTATCTCGGTGTCGGCTTGGACGTGTACGGAAACTTCAGCAACGGCGCCTACCAGGGGAGCGGTTGCACGAACCCGGCCTACATCGGGTCGGGCAGCACCCGGGTACCCGGCCAGATCGTCATCCGCGGGCCGGGAAACGGCACCGTCGGATACTGCGCGATCAACAGCACGGCCACCTCGACGAGCTCCACCGCTCTCCCGCTGAGATCGGCCATCCGCACGGCCGTCCCGGTCCAGGTGGGCATCAACCCCACCAACACGGTCCTCACCACCGCCGCCGGCCTGACGGTTCCCGCCAACAGCTACAGGGTGGTGGTCACCCTGGTCGGCGGCGCGGTCAGGACGTTGACCGGCACCCTGCCCACGGTCCCCGCGGGACTCTTCCCGGTGTCCTGGTTGAACGCCAACGGGATCCCCAGACAGCTGGCGTTCGGGTGGGTGGCCTCCACCGGTGCCATCACCGACTTCCACGAGGTCGACAACGCCAAGGTGGCCACGATCAGCGCGGTTCCCGAGCTGACCATCGCGCAGACCGGTTACAACGCCGCGACGCTGCAGCCGGGCGCCCCCGTGACCTACAGCGTCGTCGCGGGCGTCGCCCCCGGCCTCTCGGAGACCTCCCCGGTCTCGGTGACCCAGACCCTGCCGGCCGGGACGGTGCCCGTGGGCGCGTACGGCACGGGGTGGGTCTGCGCGGCGCCGTCCGGGCGGTCGGTGACGTGCACCAACAGCAACGCCCCCTTCCTGCCGTCGCAGACGTTGCCGCCGCTCACCGTGGTGGGCATCGTCACCGGGAGCGGTGTCACGCCGGCACTGATCCAGAGCACGACCGTGGCCACGGCGTCGTCGGTCGACGCCAACCCCGCCTACTCGACGACGACGACCGCCGGCACGCTGCCGGCGGCGCCCGGCGGCATCTCCCTGAGCTCGACCTCGGGCACGATCGCCGGCGGTAACACGGTGATCGTGAGCGGTACGAACATCTCCAACGCCACCGCCATCGAGATCGGCACCACCGCCCAGCAGGCGGCGGGAACCCCGGTCGTCCTGCTGCCGTGCCCCTCCGGGGTCACCACCGGCTGCTTCACGATCAACGCCAACGGCACGCTGACCATCCCCTCCATGCCCGCCAGGGCATCGGCCGCCGCGGTGAACGTCAACGTCGTCACCCAGGGGCTGGACGCGCAGGCCGCCTACACCTACACCTCCGCCCCCGCGAGGCCCGCCGCGCCCACGGCGGTGGCCGGGGTGACCAGCGCGACGGTGACCTGGGCGGCGCCGGACGGCAACGGCAGCCCCATCACCGGCTACGTCGTCACGCCCTACATCGGCGGCGTGGCCCAGACCCCGGTGGCCTTCGACGCCTCCGCCACCAGCAGGACGCTGACCGGCCTGACCGCGGGCACGTCCTACACCTTCACCGTCGCCGCGGTGAACGCGGTCGGCACGAGCCTGGCCAGCCCCGCCTCCAACGCGGCCGTCCCTTACGACGTCCCCGGCCGGCCCACCATCACCGCGGTCACGGCCGGGACCTCCTCGGCGAACCTCACCTGGACGGCACCGGCGAGCAACGGCAGCGCCATCACCGGCTACGTCGTCACGCCCTACATCGGCGGCGTCGCGCAGCCGGCCCAGACGTTCAGCGGCACCGCGACGACCCGTACCGTCACCGGCCTGACACCGGGCACCTCGTACACGTTCACCGTCTCCGCCGTGAACGCGGCGGGCCCCGGCCTGCCGTCCCTGTCCTCCGCCGCCGTCGTCCCCAACGCCTCGCCCGCGTTCACCTTCGCCCCGCCGGCGGCCGGTGAGGTGAACGTCGCCTACAGCGTCCCGCTGACGGTCACCGGCGGTACGGCGCCGTACGTGTGGTCGGTCAGCGCGGGCAGCCTGCCGCCGGGGCTGACGCTGAACGCCTCCACAGGCGTGCTGTCGGGCACCCCGACCGCGAGCGGCAGTCACTCCTTCACCGCGCAGGTGACGGACGCGAGCAACGTGAGCACCACCCGCGCGGTCACCCTGGTCATCGCACCGCTGCCGGTGCTGACGTTCCCGGCGCCACCGAGTGGTGAGGTGAACGTCGCCTACAGCGTCCCGCTGACGGTCACCGGCGGTACGGCGCCGTACGTGTGGTCGGTCAGCGCGGGTAGCCTGCCGCCGGCGCTGACGCTGAACACCTCCACCGGCGTGCTGTCGGGCACCCCGACCACGGGTGGCACCTTCTCCTTCTCCGTCAGGGTGGTCGACGCCTTCAACCAGAGCGACACCAGGACGGTGAGCCTGGTCATCGCGCCGTTGCCGACGTTCACCTTCAACGCGCCACCGGCCGGTCAGGTCGGGGTCGCCTACAGCGTCCCGCTGACGGTCAGCGGAGGGGTCACGCCCTACACGTGGTCGGTCAGCGCGGGCAGCCTGCCGCCGGGGCTGACGCTGAACGCCTCCACAGGCGTGCTGTCGGGCACCCCGACCGCGAGCGGCAGTTACCCGGTCACCTTCCGGGTGGTCGACGCGAACGGCCAGGCCGACACCAGGACGGCGACGCTGGTCGTCACGGCCGGCCCGCTGGTCATCACGAAGACGGCCAGCACCTCCTCGGTGGCTCCGGGCGGCACGATCGGCTACACGATCACCGTGAACAACACCGGAGCGAGCGCCTTCACCGGGGTGACGGTGAGCGACCCGCTGGCGGACGTGCTGGACGACGCGGTCTACAACGGCGACGCGGTCGCCACCGGGGGATCGGTCTCCCTCACCGGCCAGACCCTGAACTGGAACGGAAACGTGGCGGCCGGCACGACCGTGACCATCACCTACTCGGTCACGGTGCGAACCCCCGACCCCGGCGACAAGGTGCTGGCCAACGCGGTGACCTCGCCGACGGTCGGCAGCATCTGCCCGGCGGGCGGCACCGACCCCCGGTGCTCCGCCACGGTGACCGTCTCGGGGCTGTCCATCGTCAAGACCGCCAACGCCACGACGACGACGCCCGGCGGTACGGTCCTCTTCACCGTCACGGCGACCAACACCGGCCAGACCCCCTACGCCGGGGTGACGTTCGCCGACCCGTTGGCCGGGGTGCTGGACGACGCGGTCTACAACGGCGACGCGACCGCGACCACGGGCGTCCTGTCGTTCAGCGGCTCCACCCTGACCTGGACCGGGAACCTCGCGCCGGGCGCGAGCACGACGGTCACCTACTCGGCCACGGTGCGAAACCCCGACACCGGCGACCGCAGCCTCGTCGGCACGATCTCCTCCGGCGCCCCGGGAAGCACCTGCCCGCCGGGGAACCCCGGCCCGCAGTGCACCGCCACGGTCGCGGTCCTGATCCCGGCCCTGACCATCACCAGCGGCGCGAACGTGAGCAGCACGACCCCCGGATCGGTGGTGAGCTACACGTTCACCGCTTCCAACACGGGTCAGACGCCCTACACCGGGACGAGCTTCGTCGCCTCCCTGGCCGGGGTGCTGGACGACGCCACGTTCAACGGCGACCTCGCCGCGACGTCGGGCGGCGCGGTCCTCAACCCCGACGGCACCATCACCTGGACCGGAAACCTGGCCCTCGGCGCGTCGGTCACGGTCACCGGCTCGGTCACGGTGAACAACCCCGACGCCGGAAACCGGCTGCTGAGCACCTCCATCACGTCTACCGCGCCGGGAGGCAACTGCCCGGCGGGCAACCAGGCGCCGGCCTGTCTCACCAACGTCCCGGTCCTCGTCCCCGGTCTGACGATCACCAAGACGGCGGACGTGTCGACCACGACCCCCGGCTCGGTCGTGCGCTACACGGTCGCGGTCACCAACAGCGGGCAGACGCCCTACACGGGGGCGACGTTCGCCGACGCGCTGGCCGGGGTGCTGGACGACGCGGCGTACAACGCGGACGCGACGGCCACGAGCGGCACGGCCGGCTTCGCCGGGTCCACGCTGACCTGGACCGGTGACCTCGCGGTCGGCGCCACCGCCACCGTCACCTACTCGGTCACCGTCAACGATCCCGACACCGGGGACAGGACGCTCACCAGCACGGTCACCTCGCCCACCACCGGCAGCAACTGCGCCGTCGGAAGCGGCGACCCCCGGTGCGCCGGCAGCGTGACGGTCCTCGTCCCGCAGCTGACGGTGACCAGCGCGACCCCGTCGAGCACCGCGCTCCCGGGTGACGTCGTGTCGTACACGTTCGCGCTGGCCAACACCGGGCAGACCCCTTACACGGGCATCAGCGCCATGCTGGGCGTCACGGACCTGTTCGGCGACGTGACCTACAACGGCGACCTGGTCACCAGCTCGGGCAGCCTCGACGTGCTCCCGGACGGCTCGCTCCTGTGGACGGGCGACGTCGCGGTCGGCGCCACGGTCACCATCACCGCCACGGTCACCGTCAACGACCCCTACACCGGCGACAAGCTCCTGAGGACCTCCTTCACCTCCGACGCGCCCGGCAGCACCTGCCCGACCCTCGGCGCGACGGCGCCCACCTGCTTCACCGTCATCACCGTCCTGGTCCCGGAGCTGACCCTGGGGATAACCGCCGACACCCAGACCGCCACACCCGGCGACACCGTCGGCTACACGGTCACGGTCGCCAACACCGGGGAGGCCCCCTACACCGGTGCCGCCGTCACCGACCTGCTGGCCCGGGTCCTCACCGACGCGGTCTACAACGCGGACGCGACCGCGACGAGCGGCACGGTCGTCTTCGCCGGCTCCAACCTGACCTGGACCGGGGACCTCGCGGTGGGAGGGAGCGCGACGATCAACTACTCGGTGACCGTCCTCGACCCCGATCCCGGGGACAAGCGAATGACCAGCACGCTGGTGTCGAGCGCGCCCGGCAGCACCTGCCCGCCCGGCGGCACCGCCCCCGCGTGCGCCGTGACGGTGACCGTCCTCGTGCCCCAGCTGACCACCGTCAAGACCGCGAACGCCACCACGACGGCACCCGGATCCACGGTCGGCTACACGGTCACCGTCACCAACTCCGGGCAGACGCCCTACACGGGGGCGACGTTCGCCGACGCGCTGGGCGGAGTGCTTGACGACGCGGCGTACAACGCGGACGCGACGGCCACGAGCGGCGCGGTCGGCTTCGCCGGGTCCACGCTGACCTGGATCGGTGACCTGGCGGTCGGGGCGAGCGCGACGATCACCTACACCGTCACCGTGCGCGACCCCGACCCGGGGGACGCCCTGCTCTCCGACACCGTCGTCTCGCCGACCAGGGGAAGCAACTGCCCGGTGGGGAACACCGATCCCCGGTGCGCGGTCTCGGTGCCGGTGGCCCGCCTCGTGCTGGAGCAGAGCTACACCCAGGCCGGTGCGACCCCCGGTTCGACGATCACCCTCAACGCCACGTTCACCAACACCGGCCAGGTCCCCTACACCGGGATCAGCGTCTTCGCCGCCAGTGGCGACACCGTCGACGACGCCATCCCCAACGGCGACCAGGTCGCCGGCTCGGGCACGCTCGTCCTCAACGCCACGGGCATCACCTGGACGGGCAACATCCCCGTCGGGGGCGTCGTCACCGTCACCGGCACCCTGACGCTGAAGAACCCGTCCACCGGCAACCTGGTCGCCACCGGCACCCTGGTCTCGGCCGCTCCCGGCAACAACTGCCCGTCCGGCGGCACCGACCCCCGCTGCACGGCCACGCTCAACGTGCTCGTTCCCGGCCTGACGATCACCAAGACCGCCGACACCGTCGCCACGGTGCAGGGAGCTCCCGTCACCTACACGGTCACCGTCCTGAACTCGGGACAGGCGCCCTACACCGGCGCGACGTTCACCGACTCTCTGGCGGGCGTGCTGGACGACGCCACCTACAACGGGGACGTGACGGCCACGACGGGCACGGCCACCTTCGCCGGCTCCGCCGTCGGCTGGACGGGGAACCTGGCTCCCGGCGCGAGCGCGACCGTCACCTACTCGGTCACGGTGAACAACCCCGACACCGGCGACAGGGCCCTGTCCGGCACGATCTCCTCACCCACCACCGGCAGCAACTGCGCCCCGGCGAGCGGCGACTCGCGGTGCACCAGCACCGTGATCGTGCTCGTCCCCGCCCTGACGATCACCAAGGCCGCCGCCCCCGCGACGGCGGTGCCGGGAAGCACGATCACCTACACGATCGTCGCCGCCAACACGGGGCAGCTCCCCTACACGGGGGCGACGTTCACCGACGCGCTGGCCGGGGTGCTGGACGACGCGGCCTACAACGCCGACGCGACGGCCACGACCGGCACGGTCGGCTTCGCCGGGTCCGACGTGACCTGGACGGGGAACCTGGCTCCCGGCGCGAGCGCGACGATCACCTACACGGTCACCGTCGACAACCCGGTGACCGGCGACCTGAACCTGGTGAGCACGATCACCTCCGCCACCCCCGGCGGCAACTGCCCGTCCGGCGGAACCGACCCCCGCTGCCGCACCTTCGTCCCTGTCACCGAGGCGACCACGCTGACGTTCGACAAGGTCGCGAGCACCACCTCGGTCGCCCAGGGCGAGGTGGTCACCTACACCGTCACGATCAGCAACAGCGGGCTGACGCCGTACGCCGGCGCGACGTTCACCGACGCGCTGGCCGGGGTGCTGGACGACGCCACCTACAACGGTGACGCCGTGGCGGGGGTCGGCACCGTCACCTACACCGAACCCGAACTGACCTGGATCGGGACCGTCCCGGCCGAGGGGTCGACCACGGTCACCTACTCGGTGACGGCGAACGTGCCGGATACCGGGAACGGGATCCTCTCCAACACGCTGGTGTCGGACTCGGTGGGCGGCAACTGCGCCGAGGCGAGCACCGACCCCCGCTGCGCGGAGACGGTGACCGTGGCGAGCCTCGCCATCGTGCTCACGTCCGACAAGGCGACCTACCTGCCAGGCGAGGTGGTGCGCTACACCACGGTGATGACCAATACGGGACGGACACCGTACTTCGGGATCAGCGTCCTGTTCGAGGGGGTCGGAGGCGTCGACGACTCCGTCCCGAACGGCGACCAGGTCGCCACCTCCGGGTCGCTGACGCTGGGCCTCGACGGGCTGACCTGGACCGGCAACATCCCCGTGGGCGGCAGCGTCACGCTGACCGGCAGCGTCACGGTGAACAATCCCGATCTGGGCGACAAGGTGATCCCCCTCTCCGTGACCTCCGCGGCGCAGGGCAGCGGCTGTCCGGCGGCGGCCTCCCCCGGCTGCACCCTCGTCGTCACCGTGACCGTCCCCGAGCTGACGATCACCAAGGTCACCGACAGGACCGCGGTGGTTCCGGGAGGCGCGGTGGCCTACACGCTGACGATCGCCAACAGCGGGGAGGCCCCGTACACCGACGCCGCCGTCACCGACTCGCTGGCGGGAGTGCTGAACGAGGCGGCCTACAACGAGGACGCGACGGCCACGAGCGGCATGGTCACCTTCGCGGGCCAGGTCCTGACCTGGACCGGTGATCTCGCGGTCGGGGCGAGCGCGACCGTCACCTACTCGGTCACCGCCGGCGGCGTCAGTACGGCGGGCAAGCTCCTGACCAACGCGGCCTCCTCCACGGAGGCGGGCAGCACCTGCCCGCCCGCCAGCGGCAACGTGGCGTGTAGCACGAGGGTCATCGTCCTCACCCCGGTCCTGACGATCGTGAAGACGGCGGACAGGGCCTCGATCACGCCCGGCGGGACGGTCGCCTACACGATCACGGCCACCAACAGCGGCCAGGTTCCCTTCGGGGCGGCGAACCTCACCGACGCGCTGGCCGGGGTGCTGGACGACGCGGTCTACAACGGCGACGCGACGGCCACGCGGGGAACGGTGGCCTTCGCCGGCCAGGCCATCACCTGGAGCGGCGCTCTCAACCCGGGCCAGGCGGCCGTCATCACCTACAGCGTCACGAGCGAAACCCCCGGGACCGGCGACCAGAGGCTGTCCAACGCCGTCACCTCCACCACGCCGGGCACCATCTGCCAGGTCGGCGGCACCGACTCCCGCTGTTCCAGCGAGGTCCTGATCTCCAGGATCACGATCACGAACTCGGCGGACGTCACCACCGTCATCCCGACCGGGACGGTGAACTACACGATCACGATCGCGAACACCGGGCAGACGCCGTACACCGGCGTCGTCGCGCGCGACCTGCTTGACGACGTCCTCGACGACGCGGTCTACAACGGCGACGGGACGGCGACGCCGGGCGATTTCAGCGTCGACGCCGGGAGCGGTGAGGGGATATGGGAGGGCTCCCTGCCGGTCGGCGCCACCGCCACCGTCACCTTCTCGGTCACCGTGATGAATCCGGACCCCGGGAACAAGGTCCTCAGAGCCGTCGCGGTCTCGGCGACCCCGGGCACCAACTGCCCGGCCGGGAGCGCCGACCCGGCCTGCACCTCGACCGTGACCGTGCTGACTCCCGTCCTGAACGTCTCCAAGAGCGCCGACAGGGCCACGGTCAATCCCGGCGGCACCATCATCTACACGATCACTGTCGCCAACACCGGCGAGACCCCGTACACCGGGGCGACGGTGACCGACCAGCTCGACGCGGTGCTTCCCGACAGCGTCTACAACGGGGACGCGACGGCCACGAGCGGAACGGTCGTCTTCACCAGCCCCGACGTGATCTGGACCGGGGATCTCGCGATCGGCGCGACCGCGACGATCACCTACTCGGTCACCGTGCTCGCCCCCGATCCGGGCGACAAGTCGATCATCAACGAGGTCTTCTCCGACACGCTGGGCAGCACCTGCCCGTCCACCGGGGCCGTCGCGCAGTGCACGACGTTCGTCGCCGTGCTCGTCCCGGCCCTGAGGATCGTCAACGTGGCCGACACCGCGACCACCACGCCGGGCGGGACGGTCGGCTACACGATCACGATCGCCAACACCGGCCAGACGCCCTACACCGGGGTGATCGTCACCGATGCGCTGGCCGGGGTGTTGGACGACGCGGTCTACAACGGGGACGCGACCGCCACGACCGGCGCGGTCGGCTTCGCGGGTTCCACGCTGACCTGGACCGGCGATCTCGCGGTCGGCGCGTCGGCGGTCGTCGGCTACTCGGTGACCGTCAACGACCCGGACAACGGCGACAGGGTTCTCACCGGGGTCGCCGTGTCGCCCGCGCCGGGCAGCACCTGTCCGGCGGGCGGCACCGATCCGGCCTGCACCTCGACGGTGACGGTCCTGATCCCCGCGCTGGCCGTCTCCACCGTCGCGGACCGGGCGACCACGACCCCGGGCGGCACCGTGCGGTTCACGATCACGATCGCCAACACCGGCCAGACGCCCTACACCGGGGTGATCGTCACCGACGCGCTGGCCGGGACGCTGGACGACGCGGTCTACAACGGGGACGCGACCGCCACGACCGGCGCGATCGGCCTCGCGGGTTCCACGCTGACCTGGACCGGCGCGCTTGAGCCCGGGGCGACGGCCGTCGCCGGTTTCACCGTGACCGCCGGCGACCCCGGCACCGGGGACAGGGACATGACCGGCGTCGTCGCCTCGGCGGCACCGGGAAGCACCTGTCCGGCGGGCTCCACCGCGCCCGCCTGCAGCGCGAGCGTCACCGTGCTCATCCCGGCCCTGAACATCGTCAAGACCGCCGACGCGCCGACCACCACCCCCGGTGACACGGTCGGCTACACGATCGTCGTCACCAACGCCGGTGAGACCCCGTACGACGCGGCGAGCGTCACGGACTCGCTGGCGCCCCTGCTGGACGAGGCCGACTACAACGCGGACGCCGTCGCCACCACCGGTGTCCTGGACTACACCGGCGGGGTGCTGACCTGGACCGGCGATCTCGCGGTCGGCGCGAGCGCCACGATCACCTACTCGGTCACGGTGCACGACGTCGGCGCCCTCGGCGACAAGCTTCTCAGCAACATCGCGACCTCGGGCTCCCAGGGGAGCAGTTGCCCGGCCGTGGGTGCCGCGACGGCGTGCACCGCGTTCGTGAGCATCCTCGTGCCGGAGCTGACGATCACCAAGAACGCCGCCACCGGCACCGTCGTCGCGGGCGGCACCGTCGCCTACACGATCACCGCGGTCAACACCGGCGAGGCCGACTACCCCCGTGCCACGATCGCCGACTCGCTGGCGGGGGTGCTGGACGACGCCGCGTACAACGGGGACGCGGTCGCCACCGTCGGCGCCGTCACCTACACGGAGCCGACGCTGACCTGGACCGGTGACCTGGCGGTCGGCGCCGCGGTGACGATCACCTACTCGGTGGACGTGGCCTACCCCGGGTCGGGGAACAGGATTCTGACCAACACCGCCGTCTCCTCCGTTCCCGGCTCGACCTGCCCCACGGGCGGGACCGACCCGCGCTGCGTCGTGACCGTGACCGTCCTCATCCCCGAGCTCACCATCACCAAGGTCGCCGACACCAGCGGTGACGTCGTCGCGGAGGAGACCGTCCGCTACACGATCACGGTCGTCAACACCGGTGAGACCCCCTACACCGTCGCCACGTTCGCCGACTCGCTGGCGGGGGTGCTGGACGACGCCGCGTACAACGGGGACGCGGTCGCCACCGCCGGCGCCGTCACCTACACGGAGCCGACGCTGACCTGGACCGGTGACCTGGCGGTCGGCGCCGCGGTGACGATCACCTACTCGGTGGACGTGGCCTACCCCGGGTCGGGGAACAGGATTCTGACCAACACCGCCGTCTCCTCCGTTCCCGGCTCGACCTGCCCCACGGGCGGGACCGACCCGCGCTGCGTCGTGACCGTGACCGTCCTCATCCCCGAGCTCACCATCACCAAGGTCGCCGACACCAGCGGTGACGTCGTCGCGGAGGAGACCGTCCGCTACACGATCACGGTCGTCAACACCGGTGAGACCCCCTACACCGTCGCCACGTTCGCCGACTCGCTGGCGGGGGTGCTGGACGACGCCGCGTACAACGGGGACGCGGTCGCCACCGCCGGCAACGTCACCTACACGGAGCCGACGCTGACCTGGACCGGCGACCTGCCCGTGGACGCCAGCGCCGTCGTCACCTTCAGCGTCACCGTCGACGACCCGGACACCGGCGACGCCGAGCTCGACAACCGGGTCACCTCGACGACGACGGGCAGCACCTGCCCTGCCGGCGGCACCGATCCCGGCTGCTCCGTCGTGATCGCCGTGACCCCCACCAGCATCACCCTCATAAATCTGACCAGCGACTTCACCATGGCCGGCCTCCCGGACTCGACCGTCAGGAACATCGGGGCCGTGAGCATGACGGTCATCACGAACAGCTTCGACGGCTACATCGTCACCGTGCGGGCGGATTCCGCCGAGCTCACCTCGAACGAGCCCGGCAACACCGCCACCATCCCGGTCGGGAACCTGCGCGTGCGCGAGAACGGCACGTCGGAGTTCCACACCATCTCGCGCACCACCCCGGTGCTCGTCCACGAACAGGACGTCCCGTCCTCGCCCAGCGGAGACGCCATCGTCAACGACTTCGAAGCCGACATCCCCTTTGTCCTGGTCGGCAGTTATTCGGCGACGCTCACCTACGTCGCGACGGCCAAATGACGCGCCGCCTTTCGACACGAGGCCTTTCGGGGCGCCGTCTTTCGAGGCGCGGCTTCTGTCGGGGCGCGGCCTCCGGGCGGTGTCCGTCGGTGTCCGTCGGTATCCATTGGCGTCCGTCGGGGCTCACGAACGACTTCTCACCGCACACCACTCATCCCGTACACGGGCAACGTGAAGGAGAAACCATGGCGGTAACCCGTCCCACCGGCACAGGGCGCCGCGCAGGCCGCCTGTTCGTCGCGGTACTGGCCCTCGTCCTCACCACCTCGCCACCGGCCCTCTCGTTCTCGCCGGTGGGGTCCCAGCGCGAGCCGCACGCCGGCGGCGAGGACGGAAGGAACGCCGGGGGCGGGAGGACCCCCGCCGACGGGATGAGGGCCGGTGGCGAGAGACCCAGGGGCCGGATGAAGATCGGTGCGGCGGCGCCTCCCACGCTCAGCATCGACGTCGACAACGGCCGCACCAGCGCCGAGAAGGGGGACAGGCTCACCTACACCGTCACCGTCCGCAACATCGGCGCGACCGACGCCCGCGGGCTGCGCCTCACCCAGAGCCTGCCGGACGGCCTGCGGTTCGTCTCGGCGGACCGCGGGGGCAGGGCGCGGGCCGGGGAGGTTACCTGGGCCGTCGACCTGAAGGCGGGCGGGAACGCCGCCTTCCACACCACGGGCGAGGTGCGGGACACCCCGCCCGACCTGCTGCGCCTGGCCACCGTCGCCTGCGCGAGCGCCATGAAGGACGACAGGCCCATCGTCTGCGCCACCCACTCCGACCTGTTGCCCGCCGGCGCGGCGGCCGAGGCTAAGGCCAAGGCCGCCCGCGCGCCCGCGCCCGCCGTCAACCGCCTGTGGTACGCGGGCGCCGGAGCCGGGCTGCTGGTCCTCGTGCTGACGGGGGTGCTGACCGTCCGCCACACCAGACGCCGCGCCAGCCGCCACGCCCGCCCGTCCCGCTCGCTCTGACCCGGTCTCCCGCCTTTCGTGGATTCCGGGTCTCCTCGGGGGCGACGGGGCTACTCGTCGCCGGTGATGGAGAAGCTTCGCAGGCGCCTGCCCGCCCAGAGGACCGCGCCGACGGTGACGATGACCAGGGCGGGGACGGCGAAGCCGAGGGTGATCTCGGTGGAGAAGAACGCGGAGGACGACAGCTGGTCGGCGATCGTCTGGGCCCACTGCTGAATGGAGAACCTGCGGGCGCCGGGGACGAAGTTGCCGACCACGCCCTCCCAGACGAGGGCGTAGACGATGCCGATCGTGACCGCGTGCCGGGTCAGCACGCCCAGCAGCATGAACACCGCCGCGTACGCGATCCCGCCGATGAGGGAGCCGAGCGCGAAGCCGTACGCGATGCCGGATTCGAGGTTGACCAGGAGGTAGGCCGCGACGAAGGTCGGCACGGCGGCGAACAGCGCGAGCATCGAGGCGGCGACCACGAACTTGGTCCGCGCGATCACCGGGCGGGAGATCGGCTTGGACAGCAGGTGGATGATCGTGCCGTCGTCGATCTCGGGGGCGATCACCCCGGTCCCCGCGATCAGGCCGAGCAGCGGCAGCATGGTGCCGATGGCGAAGGTCTGCATGAGCACGACGGCGGTCCGCTCGTCGGCGGCGCCGATGAACCTCAGCAGCGCGGCCATGGCGATCAGCACCAGGGGCAGCATGATCAGCAGCCAGATCCGGCGGCGGCCGAGGAGCGCCCGGTAGGAGATTCCGGCGATGACACCGTTCATGGTCAGCTGCTCCTGTTGATCAGGTAGGAGAAGACGCTCTCCAGGTCTTCGTCGGCGGGGGAGACCTGCAGGATCCGGATGTCCGCGTCCTTGGCGACCCTGGGCAGCAGCCGGGTGAAGCGCCGGAAGTCGATGGCGTGCACCTCCAGGCCCGTCTCGGTCAGCGAGACCGCGCCCGAGGAGGCGTCGGCGATCAGCGCGGACGCCAGGCGGCGGTCGTCGCTGGAACGGACCTTGAACAGGTGCGGTCGGTCGGTCATCCGGCGGCGGATCTCGCGGAAGTCCCCGGAGGCGGCGTGGCGCCCGGCGACCAGCACCTCGATGTGCTGGGCGACCCGCTCCACCTCCTCCAGGATGTGCGAGCTGAACAGGATGGTCTTGCCCGCGGTGCCCATGGCGCGGACCAGGTCCATCAGGTGCAGCCGCTGGCGCGGGTCCATGCCGTTGAACGGCTCGTCGAGCAGCAGGACCTGCGGGTCGTGGACGAGGGCCGCGGCCACCTTGACGCGCTGGCGCATGCCCTTGGAGTACGTCTCGATCCTGCGGTCCTTGGCGCTCTCCATCTCCACCAGGGCGAGCGCCTTGCGCGCGGCGTCGTCCGGGTTGGGGAGGCGGTGCAGCCTGGCGCTGGACAGCACGAACTGCCAGCCGGTGAGGAAGCCGTAGACGGCCTCGCGCTCGGGGACCAGGCCGATGGAGCGGTAGATCTGGTGGTTGCGCCAGATGCGGTCGCCGTCGAGGGTGACGGTGCCGCCCGAGGGGGCCAGGAACCCGGCCATCATGTGCAGCAGCGTGGACTTTCCCGCGCCGTTCGGGCCGAGCAGCCCGGTGACGCCGGGGCCGACGGTCATGGTGATGTCGTTGACGGCGACCACGTTGCCGTACCAGCGGGACACCTGGGCCAGTTCGATCTTCATCGGGAGGCCGCCTTACGGTAGCGCGCGATCAGGGCCGTGAGGGACAGGGCGATCAGCACGATCATGATCGCTCCGGCGACCAGGGTTCCGCCGTCCGGGGGGTAGATGACTCCCGCGGTGGGCGCCGCCCCGAAGATTCCGACGTGCACGGCGGCGTCCACCAGGAAGAAGGGGTTGATCAGCCACGCCCACGAGGCGGAGGCGTCGTCGCCCATCGACTCCAGCGTCGCGAACAGCACGGTCGAAACGGCGGAGGTGAGCAGGTAGAAGGCGATGACGGAGGCCACGCCCAGGCCGCGCCTGGGGGTGAACGAGGCGATGGCCACGCCGATGCAGGCCAGCAGCAGCGCGTAGCCGACCGCGCCGGCCATGCTGGTGAGGTATTCGGCAGTGTGCGTGTCGCCGGGAAGGTCGATGACCACCTCGCCGATGTAGAGCACGGTGAGCGGTGCCGCCAGCAGCAGGAACATGGCGGTCGCCATCGCCGCGAGCTTCGCCCCGACGTAGTCCCAGAGCGTCACCGGGCGCGACAGGTAGAGCGGCAGCACCCGGAAGCGCAGGTCGGGCGCCACGGCGTACGGCGACTGCGAGGCCAGGAAGATCGCGAGCACGGCCTGCATGACGACCGCGTACCCGGTGTAGCGCATTCCTTCCTGCTTGGCCAACGCCATGATCGCGATGGAGACGACCGCGGGCAGGAGCATGACGCCCACGAGCACGAACGGGATGATCTTCGAGCGGGCGGTGCGGCCGAGTCCGAAGATCCCGCGCAGGCTGTGCACGGTCAGCGCGGCGGTGGCGTGACCGCGCCCGAGCCGTACCCCCTCGTAGTGGCGGTATCCGATGTCGTGGATGACACCCGTGGGCTCAGACATTGGCGGGCTCCCTGAAGACGTCCTCGATGCGCTGGCGGCCCTGCTCCACGCGGACGAGGCAGAGGTCGAGCTCGCAGACGGCGTCGCGGAGCGCGTCGAAGGTCTCCGGCGCGCGGACGTGGACGAGCAGCATCCTGCCGTGCGGGGTGACGGTCTCGCCCAGCTCGGTCAGGCGGGCCGCCAGCGCGTCCTGGCCCTCCTCGACCTCGACGGTCACGGTCTGGGTGATCTGGGTGAACTCCCCGATGGACGAGGAGCGCAGCAGCTTGCCGCCGTCGATCACGATGACGTGGTCGCAGACCCGCTCAAGCTCGCCCAGCAGATGGGAGGTGACCAGCACGCTGATGCCGAACTCGGAGCCGATCCTGCGGATCAGCGCGAGCATCTCGTCGCGGCCCCGCGGGTCGAGGCCGTTGGTGGGCTCGTCCAGCAGGATCAGGCGCGGGTCGTGCACCAGGGCCTGGGCCAGCTTGACGCGCTGCTTCATGCCGGTGGAGTAGCCGCCCATCGCCCGGTAGCGCTCCTCGTACAGCCCGACGTGGCGCAGGACGTCGGCGGCGCGCTCGCGGGCCGCGGTGCGCGGCAGGCCCGACATCTGGGCCATGTGCACGGTGAACTCGGTGGCGGACAGGTCGGGGGGCAGGCAGTCGTGCTCCGGCATGTAACCGACGACCCGGCGGATCTCCGCGCCCTGGGTCGTCGCGTCCATGCCCAGCACCCGGGCGCTTCCCGCGCTGGGTTCGAGCAGGCCGAGGAGGATCTTGATCAGCGTGGATTTGCCCGCGCCGTTGGCGCCGACCAGGCCGGTCACACCGGGGCCGACGGTGACGGTGAGCTGGTCGAGCGCCGTCACCCGGGGGAAACGTCTGGTTAGTCCCTCGGTGGCGAGGATAGTCATGCTCGGACACTATCCGTCGCCACAGGTGCGCACCTCCGTCATGCGAAGGAGTCTCGCCTCGTCCGAAAGGGCAATTCTCAGCCGCTAACTCCCACCCGGACGGGCCGGCAGTCGCATGCCGAACCGGGACCAGTAGGCCTTCTGGACGAGGAGCGTCACCACGCCGGCGATGATCATTCCCATGACGTTCACCCCGAGCTGGACGGCCGAGGCGGCCATGTCGCCCCAGCGGGCCAGCGCGGCGGCGACCGCGAAGTATCCGGCGGCGGGGACCGTGGTGACCGAGATGAAGACGCCGACCAGGGCCGAGGACTTGCCCGCGGTGACCGAGAGCACCCCGGCGGCCCCGGCGAGCAGCGCGACGATGAACGACCACCTGTCGGGCTTGACGATGAACTCGATCTCCTCGTGCCCCGTCCCGAGCGAGCTCACGCCGATCCAGCCGAGCCCCCGAGAGACCAGCGCGCAGGCGAAGGTGATCGCGATGGCGGCGGCGAAGCCCAGGACCAGGGTCCTGGCCGCGCGGCCGATGAGGTCACGGTCGGTACGGAGCAGGCCGAAGCAGATGGCCGCGATCGCGCCGAACTCCGGCCCCATCACCATCGCGCCGATGATGAGGATCGGCGAGTTGACGATCACGCCGATCGCCGCGAGCTGGGTGGCGATCGCCAGGAAGGCCAGGAAGGCCCAGGTGAGCCGGGTGTCCTCGTCGACCCGCTGGGCGAACTCCGCCCAGACCACGGCGTCGTCGCTGTCGCCGGGCGCCTCCTCCTGGGCGCGCTCGGCCACCTCCGAGATCGACAGGTCGACCTGCTCGGCCGCGATCGAGCCCTCCGTGTGCAGGCCGAGCTCCTGGAGCCGCTCGATCACCTCGTTGGCGGCCTCGCGGGCGATGTCGAACTGGATGAGGTCACCGGCGGGGGAGCGCGCGGCACCGGGGAACACGACGATGTTGACGACGCCGACGCACCCGTCGAGCACCTCAAGCACCTTGTCCGACAGCTCCGGTGGACTGATCACACGTAGATGCAGCACGGGCCAACCCTAGGACCTGTGTCCCGGCCCGTTGAAGCCCGAAACCATATGGCTATGTCCCGGTCGTCGCTTTGGCGGTCCGTATCCGAGGTCCGTATCCGAGGTCCGTATCCGGGGGCCGTGCCCGGGGCGTTCGCCGAGCGGCGTCGTCGGCGCGGAGACGGACTCCCCCAAGGGGCTCTTCCGATTCCCCCAAGGGGTTCTTCAGGAGACCTTGGTGGCGGGGTCGGTGCTCAGGCGCCGGAGCAGGTCGACCGTCCGGGAGGCCTGCTCGGCGTCCTGGCCGGTCCGGTGGTCCGACTCGATGGCGTCCGCCAGGGCCGCCAGCTCGTGCGGCGGCAGGAAGGCGCGCGCCGCGCGCAGCCGCAGCAGGACTTTGCGGCCGCCCGGCTCCTGGGCGTACAGGTACAGGTGCGGGAGCCGGCGGCCGGTCAGGTCACGGACTCTTGAGCATTCGGGGAAGGAGTCCAGCCAGACACGGGCCCGCGCGAGATCCACCCTGCGCGTCGTGAACGCGCCGTGGACCTCCACGACGCCTCCCTCCACCTGCGCCCGGAAGCGGAAAATGCCGAGGAGGACGATGAGGAAGACCACCAGGACCACGACGAAGGGCACCATCAGGATCTGGGAGCCGAGAGGGGGGCCTCCGGTGGACGGCTCGACGGCCCCTTCGAGCTTCGAGATCGCGAACAGTGGAATGCCGACGAAAGGGGCGGCCAGGAGTGTGGCGCCGATCTTCAAACCGACGCTCGCGCCAACGCTCAGCTTTAGCGGCCCACGGGATGGGATGCTCACATATCAGACACTAAGCCACTCCGCTGGCCAGGGCTTGGCGCTGTTACGGCATACATAGCCGCAGGCGGGGAAGTTTTTTACCTTTGATGGGTGGCCGGTTCGTGACGGGCGGCACACGACGCCCTCCCCGGGGCGGGATCTCCGGCCCGTTCGCGCGTGGCCCGGGGTCCTCGCGGCGTCACCCCTGTCGCCCCTGTCACCTTTGATTCGTGGCGCCATCCCTGTCACACCCGAACGGAAGCCACCGGTGCGCCGGACGGGGAGCCCGCTCACACCCCGCCGGGGGTGAGAGTGGACGACCCCTTCCCCGGATACTCCGACAATGGCATTCCACCAATTCTGTAAATAAAATACTTATATTTCCCACCGTTCACTTAATAACCAGCAAGAATGGCTTAAAGGTATAAGCTTCCGCTGTTCTTGCTTTGGCGTCGTCCTTTCCGCCGTTGCCGCGTACCGGCAGGCCCAGTCGCCCGCCCGGTGAGGTGGCGGGCGACGCCGCTCTCCCGGCGGGGCGCGCGGACGGCATCACCCGCGCGTACACCCGAGGTCACCGACGGCGTGGGGCAGGTGGGATGGCGACGGTTGGGGAATCGGATCGGACCGCTCCCGACGGGAGGCGGTCGTGGCCGGTCGCGGCCGGGGGCCTGCCCGGCGGGGAGGCGCGGTGGTACCGCCGGGACCCGCTGGGCTTCGTCGAGCGGGCGGCCCGCGAGAAGGGGCCGGTGTTCCGGCTGCCCGACGACGGGTCGCTGTGCGTGGCCGACCCGGCGGAGGCCCTGCGGGTGCTGCACAACGAGGAGGGCCACTACGACGAGGTGTCCGACTTCTTCCACGTCCGCGGCGGCCGGCTGGGGCCGCGGGAGACGCAGGTCGCCATCGGGCGGGCGGCGCGTGCGACGGTGCGCGCCCACCTGGCCGCGCACCGCGAGCGGCTGCCCGCCGTCGTGGCGGAGCTGGGGGAGGTCAGCGAGTGGCCGTCGGCCGGGCGCGCCGCCACGCACCGGTTCCTGGCCGAGATGTTGCTGCGCCCGGACAGCCCGCCGGCGCTGCGGGAGCTGATGGCGCGGGTGGTGGGGCGCGACGTCCTGATCCGTTCCGGCGGCCGGCTGGCGCGCGCGGCGCGGCTGGCACTGTGGGCGCGCGTGGTGCGGGCGGTCACCGCCGAGGTGCGCGCCCGGCGGGCCGGCCGGGCCGGTCCGGGGCCCGGCCGGCCCGGTGACCTGCTGGACGCCGTGCTCGGGTCCACCCCGCCCGACACGCCCGCCGCACAGGTCGCCCAGGTGTACCTGCTGCTGTTCCGGACCTCGGTGGCGCCGGTGGGCCACGTGGTCGCCTGGGCGCTGCTGGCCGCCGCGACCCACGGCGTCGACCTGGCGGCCGTGCCCGCGGAGTCGGCCGTACGGGAGTCGCTGCGGCTGTGGCCGGTGGCATGGTTGCTGGGCCGCCCGGTACACCGCGCCCACCAGGTCGGCGGTGTGCGGGTGGAGCCGGGGGAGAGCGTGTCGGTCTGCGTCTACCTGCTGCACCGGGACGACCGGCACTGGCCGCAGGCCGCCCGGTTCCGGCCCGACCGGTGGGACGGTCCCGGCCCTCGCGGGCCCTACCTGCCCTTCGGCGGTGGCCCGTTCACCTGCGCGGGCGCCGCCGTCGCCCAGACCCTGGCCACCGGCCTGCTCGCCGCCGTGACCGACGGCGCCCGCCTGGAGGTGCGCGGTGGCCACGGACGCCCCCACGTCGCGGGCATCATCACCCCTCCCCGGTTCCAGCTGCGCCGGACCCCCACCAGACCCTGACTCCCAACCAGACCCTGACCACCAGCGGTCACCAGGAAAGGAGGTGTGTTCCGTGAGGAAGTTGCTGCGTCGGGTTACCGGCCGCCGGGTCAACCGGCAAGCGTGGTTCATCTGGTAGGCCTTCTCCTCCCACCGGCCGCGCCGGGCCCGACGGCCCGGCGCGGCCCCCGACCCGGCGCGCGGCCGACGGGACACCCGCGCAGGAGGCGCGCATGTCGCATGTGGACGAGACGCTGGCGGCGTACGAGAGCGTCGCGGCCCGATACGACGAGCTGAACGCGCGGATGGACACCGCCACTCTGGTGGACCGCTACGTGGAGGCGGTGGATCGGTACGGTACGGGCGGGCGGCGGCTGCTGGACGCCGGGTGCGGGACCGGCCGCAGCAGCGTGGCCTTTCGTGAGCGGGGTTTCGAGGTGACCGGCTACGACCTGTCCCCGGCGATGGTGACGATGGCCCGGCGCCGGCCCGGGGCCGAGGGGATCCGGTTCCTGGTGGGACGGCTGGAGGAGCCCCCGCCGGGGCTGACCGGCTTCGACGCGGTCGCCTGCGTGGATCTGCCGATGACGTACCTGACCGCCACGGACCAGCTGCGGCGGGCGCTGGCGGCCGCGCGCGACCAGCTCGCCGGGGACGGGGTGCTGGTCTTCGATCTGAACACCATCGGCTACTACCGGCGCGCGTTCGGCGTCCCCGCGGTCGCCGACCGGGGGGACCGGTACGTGGCGTGGTTCGCGGTGTCCCCGCGGATCGAGGTCGACGCGGTCGTGATCACCCAGTTCGACCTGTTCGAGCGGGCCGGCGAGGGCTGGGAGCGGGTGTCGATGCGGCACGTGCAGCGACACCACTCCGACCGGACGGTGCGCCGGGTGGCCGAACAGGCCGGGCTGCGCGTCGTGGCCGCCCGCGGGCTGGTGGGGACGTCCGCGCGGGAGCCCGCCGACGAGGACGACCACGACCGGATCCTGTACGTCGCCCGCCGGGCCGGCTGAGCGGGGGTTCTCTCCCGGACGTGACCTCGGCCGCCGGCCGGTGCCGCGTCGGGCGATGTTCGCCTTCGACGGCGACCCTCAGGCGAGTGAGTCGATCCAGCGTTCCAGGCGACGACCTTCCCCGGCCATGAGCTCGGGGTCCCTGAAGGTGTTGGTGAGGAGCGAGATGCCCTGGTAGGCGGCGACCAGGGCGATCGCGAGCTCATGGGAGTCGGACCGGCCCATCGACCTGAACTGCCGCTCGGCATAGTCGATCAGCAACCGCATGACCTCGGCCGCGGCGCGGTCGAGGCCGTCGGTGCGCTTGTCGAGCTCCGAGCAGAGGGTCCCGGTGGGACAGCCGTATCTCGCGGTGAGCTCGCGCTGCTCGATCCAGCCGCGCAGGAGTGCCTTCAGGCGGTCCCGGGGGCCGGTGTGCATGTCGAGCGAGGCGGTCATCGCCCGGAAGTTGAGCGCGTGCGCCTCGATCGCCGCCTCGACGAGCTGGTCCTTGGTCTTGAAGTAGTAGTAGACGTTGCCCAGGGGAACCTCGGCCACGCGGGCGATGTCGGCCAGCGTCGTCTTCTCGACACCTTGCTCGTGCAGGACCCGGGACGCGGCGGCCACGAGTCTTTCCCGCTTGCCCCGCTTCGATCCGGGGGCGCTCTCAGCTGAGTCAGTCATCTCACTAACGAGTGTAGACAACGGGCGCCACGGCTGGCTATGGTCCATTTAGTCAGTCAACTAACTCACTTGCGAGGCGGATCGCCTCACGATGGACGGGGCTTTTCATGATCGTGGTCACGGGATCGACCGGGAACGTCGGGCGAACGCTCGTACAGGCACTCGCCGAGGCCGGAGAGCGGGTGGCGGCGGTTTCGCGACGGCCCTCGGACATGCCGGAAGGTGTGACGCACCACAGGGCCGACCTGGCCGACCCGGAAAGCCTCCGGCCCGCGCTCGACGGAGCCGACGCGCTGTTCCTCCTCGTCGCCGGTGCCGGTGAGCACCTGAACCCGGAGGGCATCCTCGACGTCGCCAGAGCGGCCGGGGTCGGACGGGTCGTCCTGCAGTCCTCCCAGGCCGCCGGGACCCGGCCGGAATCCGGCTCCCACGCCCCCCTCCGGGTGCTGGAGGACGCCGTCCGGCGGTCGGGTCTGGAGTGGACCGTCCTGCGGCCGGGAGGCTTCGACTCCAACGCCTTCGCGTGGGCGGAGACGATCCGCTCGCGGCGGACGGCCGCCGCGCCGTTCGGCGACGTCGGGCTGCCGGCCGTCGACCCGGCCGACATCGCCGAGGTCGCGGCCGTGGTCCTGCGCGAGGCGGAGCACGCCGGTCACACGTACGAACTCACCGGCCCGGCGCCGATCACCCCGCGTCAGCGGGCCGAGGCGATCGGGGACGCGCTCGGCACACCGGTGCGGTTCGTCGAGCAGAGCCGAGAGGAGGCCAGGGAGCTGATGCTGCGGTTCATGCCCGAACCGGTCGTGGAAGGCACCCTCGCCATCCTGGGCGAGCCGTCGGCCGCCGAGCAGAGGGTGAGCCCCGACGTGGAACGGATCCTCGGCCGTGCCCCCCGCACCTTCGCCGAATGGGCGCGACGCAACATCGAGGCCTTCACCTGACCCGCCCGCGGCGGATCACACGGGGCGGTGGTGAAGCCGGATGACCCGGAACCGGATGACCCGGCGGCGGGTGATCGGCTGTGGTCATCCGGCCCGCCGGGAGCGCTCCAGATAGAGGACCAGGTCGCGCATGCGGTCCGCGGGCCAGGGGAGGCTCCGGCCGATCTCCTCGCTGTTCTCCCGCCACATCCGCCGCGCCGCGTCCTTGGTCCGCTCGCCGTCCTCGCCGTCGTCGTGGAACCGGCTCGCCAGCGCGTCCCAGCGCTGGACCAGGGCCCGCACCCGAGGGTCGTCGACGGGAGTGTCGTCCCGTACGTGCCGCAGGAGCTCCTCGACGAGCCCGGCCCATTCGGTCCTGGCCGTCTCGACGGCCTCCGGGCCGAGGTCGGCCCTGCGCCGGGCCAGTCGCTCCCGCTGCTCCGCCGTGAACGAGGTCTCGAACATAGAGATCATCTCCAGGGTCGTCATGAACTGGTCCGGATCGGGCATCGACGCGCCGTCGATCTGTTCCAGCAGGCCGTGAAGCCGGTGCGTGAGCCGCTGGATCCGCGCGCCGTGCGCCTCCAGCTCGCGGAGCTGGGCCGTCAGCAGGTCGCGCATCGCCGCCAGGTCGTCCGTGGAGTCCGCGAGCACGTCCGCGATCTCCTCCAGGGACAGCCCGAGCGCCCGCAGGGCCCGCACCCGGTACAGCCGCCGCACATCGTCCCCGGTGTAGCGACGGTGCCCCGACGCGGTGCGTTCGCTCGCGCTCAGCAGGCCGATCTCGTCGTAGTGGTGCAGCGCGCGCACGGTCGTCCCGCTCGCCCGCGCCACCTCGCCGATGCTCCACCGGCGCCCGGCGTCGTCTTTCCCGATCACGTCCGCAACGTTAGGACCTGCCGTCGCGGCAGGTTCAAGCCCTTGGAGCCGATGGTGGCCGCCTCTTGAGGACTTCCGAACCAGCCCGGGGACCAGGACACGATCCTCCTTCGCCGCTCCCGAGAGCCGTGAAGCCGGGAGATCGGTTCGGTACGCGTTGACCGGGAGGGCGAACCAGACGCACTTGCCGCTCTGGCCGGTACCGCAGAGGAGGGTGGTGTGCGTTCCACACCAGCCCCCGGACAGCTGGGCGACGATGCCCAGACCGCGTCCGCCGATCTGCAACGCGTCGATATCCTCGGTCGTCTCGACCTCCACCCGGTCGCTGTGGCGAAGCAGGTGCCGGGCGATGCTCTCCAGGTCGCCCCCGGCGTCAGCGATCTCACACGCCACTGGTACGCCCCTGTGGTGCAGAATCCGCATTTCGTACGGCCCCTGGGCGTGCCGATACGCGTTGGCAGCCAGCTCGCAGACCATCAGATCCAGATCGCTCAGCGTCGCCTCGTCGGTGATGTGACCGGCGACCTGCGATCGCAGCAGAGCGCGGGCTCTGCGGGCGGCCATCTTGCCCGGCAGGCACCAGGCTGTGATGTGGATCAGACCATCGCTCTGTGCAAGGGGTCCACCCAGCTCTCGCGCATGCGGCCTGCTCGCCAGGACCGCGCTGTGGGGGATGCGCATCCGCGCTCCTCAGTCGGGGTGTCGAGTTCCTGATGTATCGGCTGCCCCAGCAGCCGTAATGTCACTTTCCGCTATCACGCGCTCACGAAGAACGCGGTCCGGGCGGGGATCTTGAGGGGGCAGAGGAGGCGGCAACCGGCCACTGGAGTGATCCGCGGCCAAAACCGGCGGTCCGGTCGCCGGTTTTTGAATGGGCCGTCACTTGGCGTAAGCGATGTCGTAGCGTTTGGAGGACAACACACCGCCTCGGGGAAGTGATGTCCGGGAGGGGCGAGCGATGCCACCCAAACCCCGCAGCCTCAAGCAGCAGATGGACGCTCTCACGACCCAGATGCGCGAGCACGGGGCGACGTGGAGTCAGATCGCTGCGGACTATCAGCTTCGATTCAAGTTCAATCCGCTGCGCGGCTTCCGAGAGGCACACCGATATACGCAGTCCAAGGTGGTCCAACTATGGAACCTGCGCTGGCCCGACGACGTGCTCAGCGAACGCCGACTTGGGGCGTGGGAGGCCTGGCCTTCGGTGACCGGCAACGAACCTCCCATCTCCGGCCTGGAACGCCTGGCCCGCATCTACCGGTGCCGGGCCGGGGATCTGGTCCATGGGGAGGACCACAGCCGTGACGATGACCACACCGGCAGGCACCCGGCGGCCAAGGGCGGGCCTGCTCCCCAGTCCGTACTCACGGTCACCGGCATCGCCTCGTTTCTGGGCGCGTTACCGACACGGTCGCCTGGCCACGAGGTCGATCGGGTCCTCGCGCTCGCGGATCTACGGGAGCAGGAGTTCGGCTATCTGGTCGCTGCTCTCACTCAATGGGCGGACGGGATGAAACGCCGTGACGTACTGGCCGTGATCGCCTCCGCGGCCGCCGCGGCGCATGCCTCCCCCCTTCTCGCCCACTTGGACCGTGACGCCCTCGAACGCCTGACACTGGTCTCCCAGACGCCCTCGCGGGTCGACGGCGAGGCGGTCGGGCATGTGGAGACGATCCTTCATCACGCCATAAGGCAGGAGGACATCCTGGGCCCCCAAGCCGTGCTGGAGACCGCTCTGGCGCAGCACGGGCTGGTTCGCCGGCTCCTGACCGGCGCCGCCGATGAGGACCTGCGCCGGCGATTGATGTCGCTGCTGGCTGACACATCCCGCTTCATCGGGTGGCTGCTGTTCAACTCCGGTGACTTCGCCGGAGCCGAGCACTATTACAACCAGGCCCGGCGTGCCGCTCATGAAGCCGATGACGACCTCATGTCCAGTTATGTGCTCGCCCAATGGAGTCACCTGGCCACCTGGTCCGGCGATCCACGTCTTGGAGTCGAGCACGCTCTCGGGGCACTTGCCTGGGCGCGGCGAGGCGGCAGTCCCATGCTGATCGCCTATGCCAACGACGTCGGCGCCCGCGCCTACGCGGGAATCCTGCGCCGCGAGAACGGAAGGAATCGAGCCAAGGACCACGCGCGGTGCCGTGCCGCGTTGTCAGCCGCCCGCTCAGGGCTGGACGACTCCACGGAAGACGACCCTGGGCGGAGCCTGACGTACTTCTTCGGTCCGGCCATGCTCACGCTGACCCGCGCCCTGTGCCACCTCGACATGCGTGAACCCGACAATGCGATCGCCTGCGCGCGGGAGGCGATGACCTCGATAGGGACGGCTTTTTCCCGCAACCTGGCGTTCGGTCACCTGTATCTCAGTCGCGCGTTCGCCCAGAAACGTGAAATCGGCCAGGCCTGTACGGAACTGGCCCGGACCGCCGAGCTCGCCAGCCGTAACCGGTCCCCGCGACTGGTCGCGGCCACCGCCGATGCCCGCCAAGCCCTTTCACCCTGGAACCGCACCGATCCCGTGGTGCGCCTGGACGAGCGGCTGCGTTCCTATGGTCTGCCCGCAGGCAGGTCTTCCAGCACGTAGATGTCGTAGACGTCGTTGATGGACGACGCCGGGGCATCCACGCTCCCGACCTGCCGCCAGCCCCACGATCGGTAGAGTCGCTGGTTGCCCTCCAGCCGCGGTTCCACGGCCAGCACCGCCCGCTGCGCCCCACACCCGGCCAGCACCGCCTCGGTCAGCTGTTTGGCGATGCCGCGCCCGCGGTGGCTCGGCAGTACGCCCAGATCCACCAGGTGCCAGGTGCGGGAACCGGACTCGTCGGTGAACCCGGCCGGGAGTGGATCACGCATGCCGTTCCACCAACGGCCACCCTCCAGCAGAAACGCCCCGTAGGCGAAGCCGATCAGCAGCCCGTCCTGCCGGGCGACCGACAACCGGAATCCTCGTCGTTTGAGGAGTTCGGAGTAGGAGGCACGCTGGTGTTCGAACTCGGCGGGCCCTTCGTCGTTGGGCGGGGCGCCGAACGACTCCCGGTAAGCCGTACCGACCTCCTCCGTGATCGTCTCGGCCTCCTCCGGGCTCAGGGCCTTCACGATCACACGACCGCTCGCTGTCTCGCCCACGGCACCCGCCTCCCTCACCCGCTCCCGCCTCGAAACTATCCGCGCGGCCTCGCCCGAAACAGCGGGGAAGTTCAACTGGTGGCCGGTCGGCATGCCTCGAAGCCAAGGGGCGGAGCCTGGGGAGCCGGTCGGCGGCCGGGGAGTGTGAGGGGCCGGAAGGCCCCTCGCCCGGGGGGTGGGGCGGAGCCCCACGGGACACGGTGCGGAGCGCCGAGGGCCGGGAGGTCAGATGCGGCGCAGGCGGACGCGCTGGATGGAGTGGTTGGAACCCTTGTGCAGCACCAGGTCCGCCCGGCCCCTGGTAGGGGCGATGTTCTCGACGAGGTTGCGCTCGTTGATGTCGCGCCAGACGTTCTTCGCGAAGTCGGTCGCCTCCTCCTCCGACAGGTCGGCCAGATACCTGAAGTAGGACTTCGGGTCCTCGAAGGCCGTGCGCCGGAGCTTGTGGAAGCGGTCCACGTACCAGTCGCGGATGTGTTCGACCTTGGCGTCCACGTAGATGGAGAAGTCGAAGTAGTCGTTGATCGCGAGGGCGGCGGGCGGGGCGGGCTGGAGCACGTTGAGGCCCTCGACGATGAGGATGTCGGGGCGGCGTACGGTCTGGGTCGCGCCGGGCACGATGTCGTACTCCAGGTGGCTGTAGACCGGGGCCGTCACCTCCGGCAGCCCCGCCTTGACGTCGGCGACGAACCTGACCAGGGCCCGCCGGTCGTAGCTCTCGGGGAAGCCCTTCCTGTGCATGATGTCCCTGGCGGTGAGGGTCTCGTTGGGAAACAGGAAGCTGTCGGTGGTGATCAGGTCCACCCGGGGATGCTCGGGCCAGCGGGCCAGCAGGGTGTGCAGCAGCCTGGCCGTGGTCGACTTGCCGACCGCGACGCTTCCCGCGATGCCCAGGACGTACGGGGCCGCCCGCCGCCCGCCGCCGAGGAAGGTGTTGAGCGCCGCGCTGCGCTGCCTGGCCCCGGTGAAGTGGAGGTTGAGCAGCCGGGTGAGCGGCAGGTAGATGTCGGTGACCTCGGCCAGGTCGATCGGGTCGTCGACGCCGCGCAACTCCTCCAGTTCGTCCACGGTGAGCGTGAGGGGCGTGTTCTTGCGAAGTTCGCTCCACTGAGCCCGGCTGAGCTGCACGTACGGTGTCGCGGTGTCCAAACCGTTGGCCATGTTCAGGAAGCCTACTGATCCCTCCGGCGCGCGCTCCTGGCGGGTACCGGCGGGATTCTTGGGCTGTCCAGGGGGTTCTCCATAGGCGCGGCAGCCGATCTCTCAGGGAGGGGGTATGACAATGTGCGGAATAGTGGGATATACGGGACAGCGGCAGGCGATCGAGGTCGCGGTCGAGGGGCTGGGCCGGCTGGAGTACCGGGGGTACGACTCGGCGGGGATCGCCCTGGTCGGGGCCGACGGCCTGGTCGTGGAGAAGCGGGCGGGGAAGCTGGCCAACCTGCGTTCGGCGCTGATCTCGCGGCCCACCCCGCCGGCCACGGCGACGACGGGGATCGGGCACACCCGGTGGGCCACCCACGGAGCCCCCACCGACCGCAACGCCCACCCGCACACCGACTGCGACGGGCGGATCGCGGTCATCCACAACGGGATCATCGAGAACTTCGCCGCGCTCAGGAGCGAGCTGGAGGACGCGGGGCACAGGATCGTCTCCGAGACCGACACGGAGGTGGTGGCGCACCTGCTGGAGGAGTTCGCCGCCGGGGGGCTCATGGAGGCGATGCGCCGGGTCTGCCTGCGGCTGGAGGGGGCGTTCACCCTGCTCGCGGTCTCGGCCGACGAGCCCGACGTGGTGGTGGGGGCACGGCGCAACTCGCCGCTGGTGGTCGGCAGGGGGGACGGGGAGAACTTCCTCGGCTCGGACGTGGCGGCGTTCATCGCGTACACGCGCGAGGCGGTGGAGCTCGGCCAGGACCAGGTGGTCGAGCTGCGTCCCTCGAAGATCACGGTCGTCGACTTCCAGGGTCTCCCGGCCGAGACGCGTGACTACCACGTCGACTGGGACGCCTCCGCCGCGGAGAAGGACGGCTACGACCACTTCATGCTCAAGGAGATCGCCGAGCAGCCCCGGGCCGTCGCCGACACGCTTCTCGGCAGGATCGGCCGGGACGGCCGGCTGGTGCTGGACGAGATGCGGCTGTCCGACCAGGAGCTGCGCGACGTCAACAAGATCATTCTGGTCGCCTGCGGCACCTCGTACCACGCCGGGCTCATCGCGAAGTACGCCATCGAGCACTGGGCCCAGCTGCCCTGCGAGGTCGAGGTGGCCAGCGAGTTCCGCTACCGCGACCCGATCCTCACCCGCGACACGCTGGTGATCGTGATCAGCCAGTCGGGCGAGACCATGGACACCCTCATGGCGGTACGGCACGCGCGAGGGCAGCGGTCCCGGGTGCTGGCGGTGTGCAACGTCAACGGTTCCACGATCTCCCGCGAGTCCGACGCCGTCCTCTACACGCACGCGGGCCCGGAGGTGGCGGTGGCCTCCACGAAGGCGTTCCTCACCCAGCTGGTGGCGTGCTATCTGGTGGCGCTCTATCTCGCCCAGGTCAGGGGGACGAAGTTCGGCGACGAGATCACCCAGATCGTCGACCGGCTGGCGCAGATGCCGTCCAAGGTGAGCGAGGTCCTCGCGACCGTCGAGCCGGTCCGCGCGCTGGCCAGGTCGCTGGCCGACGAGCGGTGCGTGCTCTTCCTGGGACGGCACGTGGGTTTTCCCGTGGCGCTCGAGGGGGCCCTGAAGCTCAAGGAACTGGCGTACATGCACGCCGAGGGCTTCGCGGCGGGGGAGCTGAAGCACGGCCCGATCGCGCTGATCGACAGGGGGCTCCCGGTCGTGGTCGTCGTCCCGTCGCCGTCCGGCCAGCGGGTGATCCATGACAAGATCGTGTCCAACATCCAGGAGATCCGGGCCAGGGGCGCCAGGACCCTCGTCGTCGCCGAGGAGGGGGACGTCGCGGTCGGGCGGTACGCCGACACGCTGATCCACATCCCGGCCGTGCCGACCCTGCTCCAGCCGCTGGTCGCCACGGTGCCGCTCCAGGTCTTCGCCTGCGAGCTGGCCACGGCCAAGGGGCACGACGTCGACCAGCCCCGTAACCTCGCCAAGTCGGTCACGGTGGAGTGAGCCGTCCCGTGCGTTGTCCACACCCTGTGGACAAAGTCTATGGATTACCCACAGCCGGAAGTGGGTATAGGAGCCGTCCGCCTCCTTGTCAGATTAATTGTCGATATATGCCGTATAGCGGTTTACTGGGGCAGATTAACGTGGCGTGAATCCACCGGACCCAGGGAGCCGCAAGATGGATCGTCGTCGTTTTCTCGCCCGAGGCGGCGCTCTGGCCGCACTGGGAGTGGCCGGGCCGTTCGCCGGCGTCGCGCAGGCGGGGCTGAACGGGGAGATCCTCCCGGGAGCCGGGTACGGGCCGCTGAAGCCGGTCAAGGACGAGCGCGACGGCGTGGTGCGGCTCCACCTGCCCGACGGCTTCAACTACAGGTCCTTCAGCTCGGCCGGTGACAAGTACAGCGACGGATCCGCCGTCCCCTCCCGGCACGACGGCATGGCCGCGTTCCGCGGGCCCTCCGGCAGCGCGATCCTCGTGCGCAACCACGAGGTCAACGGCCCGGTCGGCGCGTTCGGCGACCCGGGCAAGGCCTACGACCCGGCGGCCGGCGGCGGCACCTCGACCCTGCGGGTCACCCGCTACGGCAAGGTGCTCAAGTCCGCCCCCAGCCTGACCGGCACCCAGATGAACTGCTCCGGCGGTCCCATGCCCTGGGGCGCCTGGGTGACCTGCGAGGAGACCGTCAACGGGCCGGACGTGGGCAACGACTTCACCGGCCAGGACAACGGCAAGCTGACGCAGAAGCACGGCTACATCTTCGAGGTCCCGCTCGACGGCAAGGCGAGAGGGCCGATCAGGAACGCCGGGCGGTTCGCCCACGAGTCGGCCGCGTTCGACGGGTTCACCGGCGCGATCTACCTCACCGAGGACAACTTCGGTTTCGCCTCCGGCTTCTACCGTTACCTGCCCCCGAAGAATCCGCTGACGGCCGGCCGCATCCTCGACGGCGGCAGGCTCCAGATGCTGGCCGTGCGGGGCGCCCCCGGCAAGGACCTCTCGCTCGGCCAGCCCAAGGGAGCCTCGTACGCGACGACCTGGGTGGACATCGACGACCCCGACCCCGCCTTCATCGGCACCCCCGCCAACGACGTCGCCGTCCAGGCCGTCGGCAACCAGGGCAGGGCCAAGGGCGCGGCGCTCTTCTCCCGGCTGGAGGGGGCGATCAACCACCACGGCACGATCTACTTCGTCTCCACCCAGGGCGGCGCGACCGCGTCCGGCGACACCCCGCCCAGCGGCTTCGGCAAGGGACGCGGCCAGGTGTGGGCGTACGAGACGTGGAGCGGGCGGCTCAAGCTCGTCTACGAGTCGCCGGGCGCGGTCACCCTCGACCTGCCCGACAACGTCACCGCCAGCCCCCGGGGCACCCTGGTCCTGTGCGAGGACGGCTCGGGCGACAACTACCTGCGCGGCCTCACCCGCCGAGGCGAGATCTTCGACTTCTCCCGCCTGGTCCCCGTCGACGGCGACTCCGGCGCCGAGTTCGCCGGATCGACCTTCGGCCCCGGCGGCCACACCCTCTACGTCAACGTCCAGTCGTCCAAGGGGACGAGCTTCGCCATCTGGGGGCCCTGGCAGCGCGGCGACTTCTGACCCCCGGGCCGTGGAAGGCACGGAAGACGGAGGAACCCGGCCACCAGGGGAATGTCCCTGGAAGGCCCGGCTACCAGGGGAGAGGGCCGTCCTCCGAGCTGAACGTGCCGGTCGGGCCGTCACCGTCGAGGATCGCCATCCGCACGGCCACCGCCGCGCCCTGGGCCGCCGTGCGGGCTCCGGTGTGACCGGTCAGGTCGGTGGCGCAGTGACCGGGGTCGACGCCGTTGACCAGGATTCCGGAACCGTCCAGCTCGTTGGCGTAGAGCACGGTGATCGCGTTGAGCGCGCTCTTGGCGGAGTTGTAGGCCAGCATCGCCCAGTCGGGGTTGATGCCGTCCCTGGCCGAGGTGAGGGCCAGCGAGCCCAGCCGGGTCGTCATGTTGACGATCCTGGCCTCGCCGGAGGCCCGCAGCAGCGGGAGCATCGCGTGGGTCACCGTGACGACCCCGAACACGCCGACCTCGTAGGTGGTCCGCATGTGCCCGGCCGTCACGTCCACCGGGGCCACGCCGTAGTCGCCGCAGAGCGCGGCGTTGTTGACCAGGACGTCGAGCTTCCCGAACTCCTCGCCGATGACCTTGGCGGCGTTCAGGGCGGCCACCTCGTCGGTGACGTCGAGCGGCAGCGGACGGGTGCCCTCGGGAGCGTGGCTCTCGTCGCGAACCCCGGCGAACACGGTCATCCCGCGCTCGGCGAGCTGCCGGGCGATCTCCCGGCCGATGCCCCGTCCCGCTCCGGTGACCAGTGCGATCTTCATAGGCTGTTTCCCCTCTGGTGAAGTCTCCATTGAGGTCGCACAATCTGGGCAGGGCCCCTTGGAAGTGACCTGCGGGCCACTGGTGAAGCCCGGGGGCGCGGCGCCCCTGCTCCACCGGTGTCAAGGCACCGGTCCTCTCTTCTAGCCTGGGAGAGTGATCGTTGGTATCGGCGTCGACGTCGTGGACGTGGCCAGGTTCGAGGCGACGCTGGCGCGGACGCCCGCGCTGCGGGGGCGCCTGTTCACCGAGGGGGAGAGCACGCTGGCCACCGCCTCCTTGGCCGCCAGGTTCGCGGCCAAGGAGGCCGTCGCCAAGGCCCTGGGCGCCCCTCCCGGGTTGCGGCACCTGGACGCCGAGGTGCTCAGCGGGGAGCACGGGCGGCCCGAGCTGCGGGTGACCGGCCGGGTGGCGGACGTCGCCGAGGCTCTGGGCGTGGCCCGGTGGCACGTGTCCCTGACCCACGACGGCGGCGTCGCCATCGCCTACGTGATCGCCGAGGGATAGATTCGGTGGAATGCGGACCGCGTACACATCCGACCAGATCAGGGCGGCCGAGGCCGCGCTGATGGCGACGCTGCCCGAGGGCGCCCTGATGGAGAGGGCGGCCACCGGGCTCGCGGTGACCTGCGCCAGGATGCTCGGCGGCGTGTACGGCTCCCGGGTCGTGCTGCTCGTCGGCAGCGGCGACAACGGCGGCGACGCCCTCTACGCAGGGGCCCGTCTGGCGGCCAGGGGAGCCAGGGTCGACGCGCTCCTCGCGGGGACGCGCGTCCACGCGGCGGGCCTGGAGGCCCTGCGCCGCGCGGGCGGCCGGGTGACCGTCGTACGCGGCGACTCCGGCCCCGCGACCGGCCCGGGTGGCGGCTCCGGCCCCGCGACCGGCGGCCCGGGGGGCGGTTCCGGTTCCGCGACCGGCCCGCGCGGAGACTCCGGCCCCGTCCCCGCGACGGCTCCGGAGGGATCGCGGGAGAAGGCGGAGGCGACGGGGGCCCGCGTTCGCGGCCTGCTCGACGCGGCGGGCCTGATCGTGGACGGGATGGTCGGGATCGGCGGGACCGGCGCGCTCAGGGAGCCGTACGCGACCCTCGCCAGGCTCGCGAACGACGCGCCCGGCGAGGTCGTCGCGGTGGACGTGCCGAGCGGCGTGGACGCGAGCAGCGGCCGGGTGGAGGGCCCGGCGGTCCTCGCGGACGCCACCGTCACCTTCGGGGCGTGGAAGGTCGGGCTGCTCGTCGATCCCGGCTCCGGGCACGCGGGCCGGACGGAACTCGTGGACATCGGCCTCGGCCCCCACCTGTCCGACCCCGACGCGGCCGCGCTGACGGACGCCGACGTGGCCGCGCTGCTGCCCAGGCCCGACGCCTCGTCCGACAAGTACCGCCGGGGCGTCGTCGGGATCGCGGCCGGCAGCGAGCGCTACACCGGCGCGGCGGTGCTGGCCGTGGGCGGGGCCCTGCGGGCCGGGGTGGGCATGGTCCGCTACGCGGGGGCCGCCGAACCGGTGGCCCAGGTGCGGGCCCGCTGGCCGGAGGCCGTGATCACCACGCTCGCCCCCGGCGAGGGGGTCGAGAAGGTGGGCCGCGTACAGGCGTGGGTGCTCGGCCCCGGCCTCGGCACCGGCGACGAGGCGCGCGCCATCGCCCGCTCGGTGCTGTCCAGCGAGGTCCCCGTGCTCGTCGACGCGGACGCGCTGACCCTGGCGGCCCAGGACGGGTCACTGCTCCGCCGTGGCGCGCCGGTCCTGATCACCCCGCACGCGGGCGAGCTCTCCCGCCTGATCGGCGTGCCGAGGGAGCGGATCGAGGCGCGACGCCTGGAGAACGCGCGGCGGGCGGCGGCCGAGCTGGGCGTGACCGTGCTGCTCAAGGGCTCGACCACGCTGGTCGTCGAGGACGAGCGGCCGGTCAGGATCAACACCACCGGCAGCCCCTGGCTCGCGACCGGCGGCACCGGCGACGTGCTGGCCGGCCTGGCGGGCGCGCTGCTGGCCGCCGGTCTGAGCGGGTACGACGCGGCCTCCTGCGCCGCCTATCTGCACGGGATCGCCGCCCAGGAGGGCCCTCTCACCGCCTGGGACGTCGCCGAGGCCCTGCCGGAGGCGGTGCGTTTCCTGGTCGACGGACCCCGGCATGGCGGCTCACCTGCCAAACTGGGGGAATGAGTTTCCCGATGACTCCCGCCGAGGCACGGGTGGACCTCTCGGCGATCCGTGAGAACCTGGCGCTGATCGCGAGCCATGCTCCCGGTGCCGAGATGATGGTCGCGGTCAAGGCCGACGCCTACGGGCACGGGCTGGTTCCCGTCGCGCGCGCCTGCCTGGAGGCCGGGGCGACACGGCTGGGCACCGCCTACGTCCGCGAGGCCCTGGAGCTGCGGGCCGCCGGGATCACCGCGCCGATCCTGGCGTGGATCATCCCGCCGGGCGAGCCGCTGGAGCGGGCCGTGGGGCACGACATCGAGCTGTCGGCGGGCTCCGTCGCCGGGATCGACGCGATCGCCGACGCCGCCGCCAGGTCCGGCGGGACGGCCAGGGTGCACCTGAAGGCCGACACCGGCATGTCACGCGGCGGCGCGATGGCGGCCGACTGGTCCGCCCTGGTCGAGCGGGCGCTGTGGCGCCGGGCCGAGGGCACGATCGAGATCGTCGGGCTCTGGTCCCACTTCGCCTGCGCCGACATCCCGGGAGACCCGTCCATCGCGATCCAGCTGGCCGCCTTCGACGAGGCGCTGCTCATCGCGGAGAAGGCGGGCGCGGGGGGCTCCCACGTCATCAGGCACATCGCCAACTCGGCGGCCATCCTGACGCTGCCGCGAGCGCGTTACGACATGGTCCGGCCGGGCATCGCGACCTTCGGGCTGAGCCCCGTGCCCTCGCTCGGAGGCTTCGGGCTGCGCCCGGCGATGACCCTCGTCGCGCGGATCGCGCTGGCCAAGCGGGTGCCGGCCGGATCGGGCGTGTCCTACGGGCACCTCTACATCACGGATCGGGAAACGACGCTTGGCCTCGTCCCCCTCGGGTATGCGGACGGGATCCTGCGGCACGCCACCAACCTGGTGGAGGTTCTGGCCGGTGGCTGCAGGCGGCGGATCGCGGGCCGGGTCTGCATGGACCAGTTCATGATCGACGTAGGGGACGACCCGCTGTCGGAGGGTGACGAGGTGATCCTGTTCGGTGACGGATCGCGGGGCGAGCCCACCGCTCAGGAGTGGGCGGATTCCCTCGGCACGATCACGCATGAGATCGTGACCAGGATCGGTTCGCGGGTCCCGCGCGTTTACCGGTGAAAGGCAGCTCAGGGGGGCGCATGAGTAGTACCAGACGGCGCAGGGTCGGTATCGCGGGCGCGATCGTCGGTGTCGCGTCGGCGGGAGTGGCCGCCGGGGCCCTTGCCAAGCGGTACGCCGTCGGACGCATCAGGCTCCGTCCCGACCTGGAGGCGAGCGAGCCGCTCGGAGAGCTGCGCGGCCGTCACGCCACGGTCACCACCTCCGACGGCGTTCCCTTGTACGCCGAGGTCGACGGCGACGAGGACGCCCCGCTGACCGTGGTGTTCTGCCACGGCTACACGCTCAACCTCGACTCCTGGCACTACCAGCGGCGCGACCTGGGCGACACGCACCGCCTGGTCCTGTGGGACCAGCGCTCCCACGGGCGCTCGCCGCGCATCCCGATGAAGGACTGCTCGATCGAACGGCTCGGCGACGACCTGGCAGAGGTCATCGAGGCGCTGGTGCCCGGCCCGTGCGTGCTCGTCGGTCACTCCATGGGCGGTATGACGATCATGGCGCTGGCCGACCGGCATCCTGAGCTGTTCGGCGACAAGATCAAGGGTGTCGCGCTGATCTCCACCTCCACCGGAAAGCTCGGCGAGATCTCCCTGGGCCTGCCCGCGCTGCTGTCGAAGGCGGTGCACAAGGTCACGCCGGGCACGGTGTCGATCCTGAGGCGCGGCGGCTCGCTGGTCGACAAGAGCCGCCAGGTGGGCAACGACGTGGCCTTCCTGGCCCTGCGCCACCTGGGCTTCGGCGATTCCAAGAACGTCAGCCCCACGGTCGTCGACTTCGCCGAGTCGATGATCCGCTCCACCCCCTTCGAGGTGATCGCCGAGTTCTACCCCGCGCTGATGTCGCACGACAAGCTGAACGCGCTGGGCGTGCTGGACGCGGTCCCGACCTCCATCATGGTCGGCGACAAGGACTGGCTGACGCCCGTCGAGCACAGCAGGGCGATGGCGGCGGCGCTGCCGAGCGCCCGGTTCACCGAGGTTCCGGAAAGTTCGCACCTGGTCCAGCTGGAGCGGCCTACCGTGGTCAACGACGCCCTGCACGACCTGCTCAAGCGGGTGGACGCGGGTGACGCCGCCGACGCCGGTGACGCGGACCGGTGAGCCGGGGGCACGCGCACGGCGTACGGTGAGCCCGGGGTCCGGCAGCGGGCCGGGGCCGGGCGGTCCGGAGCCCGCGAGGGCGCCGGAGAGCGCAGGGGATCTTGAAGGCGCGAGGGATCTTGAGCCCGGGACGCCGGGCCGGGAGACCTCGGGACGCCGAGAGGCATCGACAGGAGTGACGAAGCGGTGAGAAACGTGGCGACCGCCGAGGAGATGCGGGAGCTGGGCGAGGAGCTGGCGGCGCTGTTGCGCCCGGGGGACCTGGCGGTCCTGTCGGGCCCGCTCGGCGCGGGCAAGACGACCCTGGTGCAGGGGATCGCCGAAGGGCTGAAGGTGCGCGGTCCGATCACCTCGCCGACCTTCGTCATCGCCCGGGTGCACCCCTCGCTCTCTGGGGGCCCGGCGCTGGTCCACGTCGACGCCTACCGCCTCGGTGGCGATCTGGAGGTCGACGACCTGGACCTGGACGCCTCGCTGGAGGAGTCGGTGACGGTCGTGGAGTGGGGCGAGGGCCTGGTGGAGGGGCTCGCCGACGACCGGCTGGAGATCCTCATCGGCAGGGGCGCGTCCGGCGAGCCGGGCGAGGAGCGGACCGTGACCCTGCGGGGAATCGGGCCGCGTTGGCACGGTGTCATCTGATGTGCCTACGAAGACGGGGAAATCCTGGCACGCTGGCACTACGCCCCATTGGTCTAGATCGTCAGGCGTGATGATCGACTCTGGCGGGTTTGCCCATGTTTAATGGGGAACAGGTGGGAAATCGTGCCGGGCGAGGGTCGTCGGCCGGAGGGCGAAGTGGAGTTCGACGGTGCCAAGCGTCAAGCGTGTCGCGGTTCTGGGAGCCATCGTTCTTTTCGGACTGCTCGGGTGCTCGGCTGATGCCGACTCGGGCAACCCGACGGGCACTCCCACTCCAACCCCACCCGATTCCGGCATCAGCCGGCAGGACATCGAGGTCCAGCTCCAGCCGGCCCGCGCCAAGGCCGGGCAGAAGGTGTGGATCCTGGCCAACTGCCCGATCCCGCAGGGCGGTCCCGAGCACCGCGGTACCGCGTCCTCCCGGATCTTCCGTACCCCGGTGACCCTCGACCCGATCCTCGCGACGCCCACCCCCGACCCCGCCTCGACCGCGACCCCGACGGCACGCCCGTGGGTCCGCGGCCAGGCCACCGTCGCCGAGGGAACCGCCGCCGGGGTCCACGAGGTCAACGCCAGGTGCGAGGGGACCAACGACACCGGCAAGGCCAACCTCAGGATCGTGGCCGACACCGAGCCGAGCTCCACCCCCACCTCCAAGCCCACTTCCAGGCCGACCAGGACGATCATCAGCACCGAGGCGCCGGGTACGGGCGGCGGCGGCACCGCCGCCGGAGGCCCCAACGACTCGGGCGCCCCGATCGGCACGACCGGTGTCCTGCTCGCCCTCGCCCTGGCGGGCGGCATCGGCATCGCGGTCGTGCGTCGCCGCCGTTCGTAGTCATCGATGGCCGATTCCACCCGCTGGTCCAGGATCGTCCTGGCCGGAGTCATCACCGGTGCCGTCATGGTCGCGTTCGGCAACAGGGGCGGCGAGGTCAAGGAGAAGGCGCCCGCCCGCACCGCGATCGTGCCCAGCCGCATCGACATCCCGTCCCTGGGGATCAAGGCGCCCCTGATGAGGCTGGGCGTGACCGACGGCCGGGTCGATCTGCCGCCGTACGAGAAGCCGAACGTCGCGGGCTGGGTCAAGGACAGCGCGGTCCCCGGCGACGAGGGTTCCGCGGTGATCCTGGGGCACGTGGACACCAAGACCGCGCCCGCGGTCTTCTACAAGCTCAAGGACATGCGGGAGGGGCAGGTGATCAAGGTCGTGCGCAGCGACGGCAAGGTCGCCCAGTACCGGGTGGACACGATCGAGCAGATCAGCAAGAACCGGTTCCCCGCCGACAAGGTCTATCTTGAGGACGGCCTCCGGCTGATCACCTGTGGCGGCGCCTTCGACTGGGACAGCAACGAGTACCGCGACAACCTCATCGTCTACGCCACCCTGGTCAAGACCTGAGCCCCGCCCGTCCGGCGTGACCCCTGGCCGCGGGCCCACTCCGAGCCCCGCCCCGCCCCGGGGGGCGGCGTTCGCCCGGCGTCCGCCCGGGGTTCGTGCGGGGGGAGTGCCCCTGAGCCCTCGCGGGACGGGATAGGCTAACTGTTCGTGCTGGTCCTGGCCTTTGACACCGCCACCCCCGCCGTCACCGCAGCTCTGCACGACGGTGAGAGGGTCCTCGCCGAGGCGACGACGATCGACGCGCGTCGTCACGGCGAGCTGCTCGTGCCCACGATCGAGACGGTCCTGCGGGAGGCCGGGGTCTCGCTCCGCGATCTCACCGCCGTCGTCGCGGGCTCCGGACCCGGCCCCTACACCGGGCTCCGGGTCGGTCTGGTGACCGCACAGGCCCTCGCGACGTCGCTGGGCGTCCCGGCGTACGGCATGTGCACCCTCGACGCGCTCGCGTACGGAAGCGGGCTGGCCGAGCCGTTCCTGGTGGCCACCGACGCCCGGCGCAAGGAGGTGTTCTGGGGCCACTACCAGGACGCGCGCACCCGGCTGTCGGGCCCCGCGGTGGACCGGCCCCAGGATCTGCCCCGGGAGCTCCCGCTGGTCGGCGCGGGCGCCCGGATGTACGCCGAGGTCGTCGGCGCCTCCCGATTCCTGGACGCGCCGGAGTATCCCCACGCGGGCGCGATGGCGGCGCTCGCCGCCGCCGGGCTCGGCGAGCCGGGCGCCCACGAGCTCCTGGAGAGCGGCACCCACCCCGTGCTCGGCCCGCCCCGCCCGATCTACCTGCGCCGCCCCGACGCCAAGGTGCCCTCGGCGCCCAAGAAGGTCTCCGCATGACCACCGTGCTCCGCCAGATGACCGCCGACGACCTGCCCGCGGTCATGGAGGTCGAGCGGAAGACCTTTCCCGCCGACGCCTGGAGCGAGGGCATGCTCCGCGGCGAGCTCAACGACCAGCCGAGGACCAGGCACTACGTGGTGGCCCTGGTCGACGACGAGATCGTCGGCTACGCGGGCCTCGCCGCGGCGGGGGACCAGGCCGACGTGCAGACCATCGCCGTCCTGGCCGAGTGGCGCCGGAGCGGCGTCGGCGGCGCCATGCTGACCGAGCTGCTGGCCGAGGCCGCCCGCCGGGGCGCCGTGTCGGTCTTCCTGGAGGTGCGCGCCGACAACCCGGGCGCGCAGGCCGTCTACGACAGGTTCGGGTTCGAGCGGATCGGCCTGCGCCGCCGCTACTACGAGGACGGCACTGACGCGATCATGATGAGGAAGGATCTCCATGCGTGACGAACCGGTGGTCCTGGGCATCGAGACCTCCTGCGACGAGACGGGGATCGGCATCGTCCGGGGGCACACCATGCTGGCCAACGCCATCGCCTCCAGCGTCGAGCAGCACGCCCGCTTCGGCGGGGTGGTGCCCGAGGTCGCCTCCAGGGCTCACCTGGAGGCGATGACCCCGACCGTCGAGCTGGCCCTGGAGCGGGCGGGCCTGCGTCTCGCCGACATCGACGCGATCGCGGTCACCGCCGGGCCCGGCCTGTCCGGCGCGCTGCTGGTCGGCGTCGCCGCCGCCAAGGCGTACTCGCTGGGCCTGGGGGTGCCGCTGTACGGCGTCAACCACCTGGCCGCCCATGTCGCGGTGGACCAGCTGGAGCACGGGGCCCTGCCCAAGCCCTGCATCGCCATGCTGGTCTCCGGCGGGCACTCGTCGCTGCTGCTGGTGCCCGACGTCGCCAGGGACGTCATCTCGCTGGGGTCCACGGTGGACGACGCCGCGGGCGAGGCGTTCGACAAGGTGGCCAGGGTGCTGGGTCTGCCGTTCCCCGGCGGGCCGCACATCGACAGGGTGGCCCGTGACGGCTCGGGCGCGGCCATCGCGTTCCCGCGCGGCAAGTACGACGACGGGACGCTCGACTTCTCCTTCTCCGGCCTGAAGACCGCCGTGGCCCGGTGGGTGGAGGCCAGGGAGAAGGCGGGCGAGTCGATCCACGTTCCCGACGTGGCGGCGTCGTTCCAGGAGGCCGTCGTCGACGTGCTGACCCGCAAGGCGCTGCGCGCGTGCGCGAAGTACGACGTCCAGGACCTGCTGATCGGCGGTGGGGTGGCGGCCAACTCCCGGCTGCGGGCGATGGCCCAGGAGCGCTGCGACGCGGCCGGGGTCCGGTTGCGGGTCCCCAGCCCCGGGCTGTGCACGGACAACGGTGCCATGGTGGCCGCCCTGGGCTCTGACCTGGTGGCGGCCGGAGTCGCGCCGTCGCGGCTGGACATCCCCGCCGACTCCTCGATGCCCATCACCACCGTCCACGTCTGACGGGCTCGTCCCTCGCCCGCGGCCGTCCGCGCGTTCCCGGTGCCCACCGGCCGTCGCGCCTCCGTTGGGCGACGGCTGTGTGGGCTCTTCTCCGCGGTGTCCCGCCATGTCCTGGCGGTCTGGCGGTGACGCGGCACGTCCGGGCATGTCCTGGCATGCCGTCGCGACGGCCTGGCGGCGTCGGGACAGGGGGAGGTCGTGTCTAGACGGAGTGCAGGGCCAGCACCGGGTAGTCGGTGTAGCCGCGGTGGTCGCCGCCGAAGGCCGAGCTGAAGTCGGCCTGGTTGAGCTCGGCGCCGAGGCGCAGACGGAGCGGCAGGTCGGGGTTGGCCAGGAACGACGAGCCCAGCGCGACCAGGTCGGCGCCGCGCTCCAGCCACTGGGTGGCCCGGGTCGCCGGGTCGCCGATCGAGGGGTCGTTGACGATCAGGGCGTTCGGCCACGACTTGAGGATCTCCTGGTTGAGATCGTCGGAGGAGCTCGCCACCAGGTGCAGGTAGGCCAGGTCGAGTGCGGCGAGCTCGGAGACCAGCGTCGGGTAGACCTCGTGCGTGTCGTCCTCGACCAGGTCTCCCGCGCCGTTGCCGGGCGAGAGCCGGATGCCGACCTTGGAGGCGCCGATCCGGTCCACGACCGCCCGCGTGACCTCCACGCCGAAGCGAATCCTGTTCTCCACCGAACCGCCGAAGTGGTCCTCGCGCAGGTTGGCGTTCCGCGACAGGAACTGGTGGATGAGGTAGCCGTTGGCGCCGTGCAGTTCGACTCCGTCGAAGCCCGCGTCCACGGCGCGTGCCGAGGCGTCGGCGAAGTCCTGGACGGTCGACTCCACCTGGGCGGTCGTCAGTTCGAGCGGGGTCTGGTAGTCCTGCAGGCCGGAGGGCGTGAAGATCTGGCCCGCCGGTCGTACGGCGGAGGGCCCGATGGGCAGCGCGCCGGTGTTGTCGGGGTGGCCGATCCGGCCGGAGTGCATGATCTGGGCGAAGATCCTGCCGCCCGACGCGTGGACGGCGTCGGTGACCTCACGCCACCCGGCCACCTGTTCGTCGGTGTGCAGACCGGGAGTGTTCATGTAGCCCTTTCCCGCCTGGCTGGGCTGCACCCCCTCGGTGATGATCAAGCCCGCCGAGGCTCGCTGGGCGTAGTAGAGGGCGGTCAGGGACGAGGGGATCCCGTCGGCATAGGACCGTGAGCGCGTCATGGGCGCCATCACCAGGCGGTTGGGCAGCTGGAGACCGGCGAGCGTGAACGGTGAGAACGGCATGGTGACTCCCTTTGTTGGCTGGCCAACTTGGCTAGCCAATAAGTAGTTCTACAACTTGGTCGGCCAACATGCAAGCTGTAGGCTCGGGGGAGAACGGAAGGACCTGATCATGGCGGAGCCGCTGATCGACGAAGAGCGCGACGCGACCGAAGAAGGTGCCGTGGCCTGCGAGGGCGCCGCGGACGGGGCGTGCGGCCCAGCCGGGATGTACGGCCCGGCCACGGCCTGCGGTGAGTACGACAGTGACCTCAACTGCCTGATGGCCAACGCGACTCGCGGCCACCGCGTGCTGCTCGCAGGCCTCCTCGGGGAGATCGACCTCTACCCGGGCCAGGAGCGCGTGATGGGCGCCCTGTGGGACAACGGCCCCCAGTCACAGAACGGCCTGGCGAAAATCGTCGGCGTCGACGTGTCCACCATGACCAAGACCCTGCAGCGTCTGGAGCGCAGCGGGTTCGTCAGCCGCAGGCCCGACCCGGCCAACCGGCGGATCAGCATCGTCGACGTCACGCCCAGGGGGCACGCGCTCCGCCCCGAGGTGGACCGGGTCCTCGCCGAGATGCACCGCCGGATGATCGAGGGGCTGACGGCCGAGCAGACCGACGAGCTGTTGGTCCTGCTCTCCGTGGTCAGGGACAACCTGTGCCGCGAGGCGAAGGCCACCGAAGGCTCCGGGAGCCACGCGGGCGGCGTGCGCGTCGTCTGACGGCGTCCGTGCCGGGCCCGAGCGGGCCGGTGAGAGCCGGGCACGGCCCGGGGCGGGATTCCCCCCCGAAGTCAGTCCTTGTCGGCCCTGGTGGGGCGGAGCAGCGCCTCGGCCAGGGCCAGCATGGTCTCCTCCAGGGCGCCCAGGCGACGGGTGAGATCGGTGTGCGCGGGCTCCACGGTCTCGCTCAGGGCCTCGGAGAGCTGGTCGCGGTCGGGCAGGGCGCGGAGCGTCTCGGCCAGCGGGGCCAGCGCGGCCTCGGCCCTGATGACGCGCTCGTCCAGGGAGTCGAAGCGCTCGCGCTGCTCGTCGGTCTGAACGCCGATGAGCGCGCCGACGCCGAGGACGGCGGGCAGGCTCTCCAGGTGCTCGTCCAGGCTCTCCAGGCGCTCGGCGGACTTCTCCGCGTGCCCGTCCAGCGTGGACAGCCGGGAGTCGATGACGTCCATCCGGCCGGTGAGACGGCCCTCGATGTCGTCGAGGCGCTCGTCGAGGGTGTCGAAGCGGCCGCCGGCCGCCATGCGATGGCCGTCCAGCCGGTCGACGCGGTTGTCGATGCGGCTTTCGACGGCGGCGGCGCGCTCGTCGATCCTGGGCACGATCTGGTCGACCCTGGCGCCGACCTGCTCGATCCTGCCGCTCGTCAGATCCACCTTGCCGTTGACCTGCTCGACGGCGGCGAGCATCCGGTCGGCGGCCGTGCCGACGGCCTGCTGGACGCTCGCCGCCAGGTCGAGCATGCCCGCCTCGATGCGCCCGGTGCGCTGGGAGAGGTCGGCCAGGGCCCTGTCCAGGCGGCTGAAGCGGTGCGCCGCGACGCCCATGTCGGCCTGGAGCCTGCCGAGGTGCTCGGCCAGCTGCCGCACCTGCTCGTCGAGGCCCTGGGTGCCGTCCGAGATCGCCCGCAGGCGGGTGAGCGCCTCGTCCACGCTCTCGCCCACGGCGCCGAGATCGGTCCACAGGCTCGGCAGCTCGCCGAGGGGGGTGACCCGGTCGCGGACGGTGTCGACCCGGCGGCCGAGGGAGTCGACCCGCTCGCCGACGGCGTCGACGTGGTCGCGTACCGCCTCGACGTGCTGGGCCAGGCCCTCGGCCCAGGAGGGCGGGCGGGCCGCGATGTCGTCCAGGCGCCCGTGGACGGACTCCAGCGTGCCGTTCAGCCCGCCGATCTCGCGCTCCCTGACCTCGCGCAGCAGCCACTCCATGCCCTCCAGGCGCTGCCGGATCTCGTCGAGCACGGCGCCCTGGGTCCGCTGCTCGTAGACGTGGTCCTGTGCCGCGCGGGCGAGGAGCTCGCGCATCCGGTCGGAGATGGCGGTCTGGCTGCCTGCCTGGAGCAGGGTGTGGTCGGAATGATCCACCGAGAGCTCCTTCACTCGCCGACGCTCAGCCGCGCGGTTGGATTTGATGGGATTTGCCAATGAACGAGATGAAACCGCAGGTGAGAGAGAACTCCCGCCTGGCAACCCTAGCCTCTGGATCAAGGTTTTCCGGCAGCGAAAATAAAAGAAAGGAATTGCCGGATGGCTGGAAGAATTGACTGTTTTGGCTGGTCAGCCAGGGCCGATCCGCCGGTCAGCCGGGACTGCACACGAAGGCGAACGGCCGTTCGCCGATTCGGGTGAGAATGACCACCGCGGATTCACCGCCGGAAAGCCGGAGGTCTTTCCTGAGGCGGTCGACGTCCACCGCGGAGCCGCGCTTCTTGATCGTCACATTGCCCGCGCCGCGCTCGCGGAGAGCCGCCCGCAGCCGCTTGAGCGAGAACGGCAGCGTCTCGTGGACCTCGTACCGCGACGCCCACGGCGTCGGTGCCGCGGCGTCGCCGGTGATGTAGGCGATCTGCGGGTCGAGCAGGCGCCCGCCGACCGCCGCGGCGATCTCCGCGACCAGGTGGGCCCGGATCGCCGCGCCGTCCGGCTCGTAGATGTAGCGGCCCGCGGGGCCGGTGGCGGGATCGCCGAGGGCGGGGTCGGGCGTCATGGTGGCGCCCGACGGCAGCATCGTGGCCCTGCGCGCCGTCTCGCCCGCCAGCGTGCCGCACCAGATCACGGCCTCCTTGACGTCGCCCCTGTACGAGACCCACTCGGCCTCCGCGCCCTCGGGGACGAACTCGTACGGGATGCCGGGGGCGACCTTCAGGCAGGCGGCCCCGGCGCGGGCCACCATCTCCAGCACGGCGGGCCAGGGGGGCGAGTAGCCCATCGGGTCGAAGGTCCGGCCCCGCGCCGTACGGCGCGCGGGGTCGGCGAACAGGACGTCGAAGGCGGCCGGGTCCAGCGTGGAGGCGTCGGCGGCACGGACCGAGACCCGGTCGCCGAAGCCCAGGGCGTCCGCGTTGGCCTGGGCGATCGCGGCGGTCAGCGGGTCGGTGTCGACGGCCTCGACGGAGCAGCCGGCCCTGGCCAGGGCGAGGAGGTCGCCGCCGATGCCGCAGCAGACGTCGGCGACCCGCGAGCCCGCGGGGACGCGCCGCGCCCTGTGGTCGGCGACCTCGCGGCGGGTGGCCTGTTCCAGGCCGGTCCGGGTGAAATACATGAGATCGGCGTCGGCCCCGAACTTCTCCCTCGCGCGCAGCCGGAGCGTGGCCTGCGTGAGCGCGGCGGAGGTCAGGTCCGCGTCGTAGATCTTTCTCAACCTCGTCACCGCCGCCACCGGATCGTCGCCGGCGGTCTCGGCCGCCGCGCCCAGGGCCTCCTGGCCGCGCGGAGACAGGAGCTCCCGGAATGCGTCGAGATTCACATCACCCGACGCTACCCCCTCAGCCGTAGGGCTTCGCGAGGGGCTTCCACCTGGCTTGACGTTCGCGTGAAGCGCAGAAGGGGTGCTTCGTGTTGACTGTCAAGCCCACCTTGCATACTGTTCCGTATTGGCACTCTCCCGGTGAGAGTGCCAAATACATGCGACGAGGCAGGTCTGACACCCGCGACGGCAGACCGCTGGTCGCCTCTTCTAGATCGTTCACATCTGAAGGGGAGGTCCGACGTGACGACCGCCACCAAGGTTCCCGTTAAGCCGCTCGGCGACCGCATTGTGGTCCAGCCGCTTGAGGCCGAGCAGACCACCGCTTCCGGTCTGGTCATCCCGGACACCGCCAAGGAGAAGCCGCAAGAGGGCAAGGTCCTCGCGGTGGGTCCCGGCAACTGGGATGAGGAAGGCGAGAAGCGGATTCCGCTCGACGTCAGCGAGGGCGACGTGGTCCTCTACAGCAAGTACGGCGGCACCGAGGTGAAGTACAACGGCGAGGAGTACCTCGTGCTCTCCGCCCGTGACGTGCTCGCCATCATCGAGAAGTAATTCTCAACTTCACAAAGATGACGTATCGAGCCCCGGGTCGCGAGAGCGCCCGGGGCTTTGATGCGCCGACGTACTTATAGAGAGGATTGTCATGCCGAAGATCCTGTCGTTCGAGGAGGACGCGCGCCGAGCTCTCGAGCGCGGCGTGAACGCTCTCGCGGACGCGGTCAAGGTGACGCTGGGCCCGCGTGGCCGCAACGTCGTCATCGACAAGAAGTTCGGTGCGCCGACCATCACCAACGACGGCGTCACCATCGCCCGCGAGGTCGAGCTGGAGGCGCCGTACGAGAACCTGGGCGCCCAGCTGGCCAAGGAAGTGGCGACCAAGACCAACGACGTCGCCGGTGACGGCACGACCACCGCGACCGTCCTGGCCCAGGCCATGGTCCGCGAGGGTCTGCGCAACGTGGCCGCCGGAGCGCAGCCGCTCTCCCTCAAGCGCGGCATCGACATCGCGGCCAAGGCGGTCAGCGACCGGCTGATCGAGTCGGCCCGCCCGGTCGAGGACAAGAAGGAGATCGCGAATGTCGCGACGATCTCCGCGCAGGACGCCAAGATCGGCGAGCTGATCGCCGAGGCGTTCGACAAGGTGGGCAAGGACGGTGTCATCACCGTCGAAGAGTCCAACAGCATGGGCCTGGAGCTCGAGTTCACCGAGGGTCTCCAGTTCGACAAGGGTTACCTGTCGCCCTACATGGTGACCGACCAGGAGCGCATGGAAGCGATCCTGGAAGACCCCTACATCCTGATCACCCAGGGCAAGATCGCCTCTGTCTCGGACTTCCTGCCGCTGCTTGAGAAGATCGCGCAGACGAAGAAGGCCCTGCTGGTCATCGCCGAGGACGTCGAGGGCGAGGCCCTCGCGGTCCTCGTCACGAACAAGATCCGTGGCACCTTCACCTCCGTCGCCGTCAAGGCGCCGGGCTTCGGCGACCGCCGCAAGGCCATGCTGCAGGACATCGCCATCCTCACCGGTGGCCAGGTCGTCAGCGAGGAGATCGGCCTCAAGCTGGAGCACGTCGGCCTGGAGGTGCTGGGCACCGCCCGGCGCGTCGTCATCACCAAGGACTCCACCACCGTCGTCGACGGTGCGGGTGAGGCCTCGGCGATCGCCGACCGCGTCAAGGAGATCAAGCTCGCCATCGAGCAGTCCGACTCCGACTGGGACCGTGAGAAGCTCCAGGAGCGTCTCGCCAAGCTCTCCGGCGGTGTCTGCGTGCTCAAGGTCGGCGCGGCCACCGAGGTGGAGCTGAAGGAGAAGAAGCACCGCCTGGAGGACGCCATCTCGGCGACGCGTGCGGCGATCGAGGAGGGCATCGTCTCCGGCGGTGGCTCCGCGCTCATCCACGTCTCCAAGGTCCTCGACGACCTGGGCCTGAGCGGCGACGAGGCGACCGGTGTCTCCATCGTCCGCAAGGCGCTCGTCGAGCCGGCCCGCTGGATCGCGGAGAACGCCGGTCTCGAGGGCTACGTCGTGACGGCGAAGGTCACCGAGCTGTCCGTCGGCCAGGGCTTCAACGCCGCCACCGGCGAGTACGGCGACCTGATCGCCCAGGGCGTCATCGACCCGGTCAAGGTCACCCGCTCGGCCGTCCAGAACGCCGCCTCCATCGCCGGCATGCTGCTGACGACCGAGGCCCTCGTGGTGGACAAGCCCGAGGAGGAGGCCCCGGCCGCCGGCGGCCAGGGTCACGGCCACGGTCACGGCCACTGATCCCCCACCCCGGTTCCGCACGGCTCGCGTCTCCCAGGAGGCGCGAGCCGTTCGCGTTTTGCGGTAAACCAAAAACGATCTCAAGCGTCACGCGGGGCGGAAGGCCAAACACGGTTCTAACGAATAGCCGATGTATTTGGCAATCGAATGAAATATTTGCACATTCTGTAGTCGTTGCCGTCGCCGTTTGATTACGCGCCGTTATCTCCGCCTCAATGTGACCAATCCGTAGCCGTTTGCGATGACGACAGTCACTATCAGGGCGGGCATCATGCCTAACGTGACCGAGGGATGCGTCGCCGACGCCAAAAATGGGGTGAGGCTTGCGACGAGGTCTGATGGGGTCGCCCATAGGGATGATCTCAAGGATCTGACGAGCCTCGCCGTTCAGGGGGATCGCACCGCGATCGAATCTCTGATCGCGCAACTGCGGCCGATGGTCGTCCGATATTGCCGTGGTCGTCTGGGCCGGGTTTCCGGTCAGTATCACATCGCGGACGACGTGGCCCAGGAAGTATGCATAGCGGTGCTGTCCGCACTGCCCCGCTACCGTGACATGGGACGCCCGTTCGCGTCCTTCGTCTTCGGCATCGCGTCTCACAAGGTGGCCGACGCGCTGCGCAGCTCCGTACGATCCGCCGTGCCCACCCAGGATCTTCCTGACGGGCCCGACGAGGGTCCGGGGCCGGAGGAGACCGTGGTGCGTTACATCGAGGCCGAACACGCCCGCCGGCTGCTGTCGAGGCTGCCGGACAACCAGCGCGAGCTACTCATGCTTCGAGTGGTGTCGGGCCTTTCCGCCGAGGAGACCGGTAATGTACTTGGCATGTCACCAGGTGCGGTTCGCGTGGCCCAGCACAGGGCGCTGGCCCGGCTACGAGCGATGGCGGAGCTGGAGTCGATAGCTTGACCGCGGAGCTGTCGAGCAGGGGGCGCGAGCGAAAGCCCGAACCGCGGGACGGGGCTCGCGACGACCCGGAGCGAGAACGATCATGACAACGGTTCACCCGCGACGTCCGGCTCGCAGATACGGGCCGGACGAGGACCCGGCGGTAGCCGGGACCGACGAACTCCTGGAGGCGCTCTCCGGCAGGACGCCCGTCTCCACCTCAGACGTCGCGGTCGCCCTGCTGGCGGCCCTGGTCGACGACGTGGATCAGCGGTGTTCCTCGGTGTCGATCACGCCGTCCACGTAACCACGGGCGTATTCCCAGCTCACGTAGTCGGTGGGGTTGGGCTGGTAGGCGGGCTCGTGCACCTGGGGCTGGCCGTTCTCGATCATCTGGCGCAGGTTCCCGCGCAGCAGCTCCCAGTCGAAGTAGTGCTGCTCCCCGCATTCGGGGCAGTCGAGCACCAGGCCCAGCACACCTTGGGGCTCCAGCAATGAGCGGAAGACCTCCACGTCGGCGAGGTCGGTCATGGCCTCGTCGCGCTCGTCCGTCGTCAGTGGCTCGGGATCGTCGGGATCGCCCAGCGCCGCCGCCGGGTCGTCGGGGTCATCCGCGAACGGGTCGCGAGGGACATCGTCGAGCACGATCCCACCTTATGGCCTGGATGTGACAGACAGGTTCCGAACTGCACGAGTAGGACGCTTCAGGGCGGTACGGGCAGGTCAGCGGCCCGGTGGCACGGGCGGCGAGAGGCCCTAGACGAGCCAGCCGCGCCGGGAGGCCTCCACCCCGGCCTGGAAGCGCGACTGCGCCCCCAGCTCGGCCATGGCGTCGGCGAACCTGGCGCGCACCGTGCGGACCGAGACCCCCAGCTGCCGGGCGATCATCTCGTCGGGGACGCCCTGAGCGGCCAGCCGCAGCACCCGGACCACCCCGTCGTCGCGGTAGGTCCAGGGCAGGCGGGCCGCGCGGGCCCACAGCTCCTCGAAGAGCGAGCGCAGCGAGGCCACCACGACGGGAGCCCTGACCAGGTGGAAGTTGTAGGCGTTCTCGGGAAGCGCGCCGCCCCACTGGGCGGGCATGCCCGCGGCGTCGTCCCCCGCGACGAGGAACCAGCTCGGCAGCGTGTCGAGGGTGCGTACCTCGGCTCCCGCCTGTTCGAACTGGTCCAGCTTGTCGCGCAGGCCGGGGATCTCCAGCGTGTGGACCGGGATGGCGACCCGGCAGGAGAGCAGGCCGGCGCGCTGGGCCCCGATCCACTGGTCGGCGTAGCGGTGCGCGAAGTCGCTCATCGTCCGCCTGTCGGGGATGCCCGACAGCAGTTTCAGCGGCGGGGACTGGACGGCCATGCCGATCACGCTCTCGTAGAGCTCGTCGGCCCCTCCGACCAGGTCCACGGAGAACTGGCCGCTCTGGTAGTCGCGCCCCGCGTCGTACTGGTGGATGAAGCCGCGGATCGAGCCGAGCACGGTGTCGATCCTGCGGCTCTCGGCGGCCAGCCGGTCCAGCCTCTCCGCGATCAGATGGCCGAGGGCCGCGGCCGGGTGGCGGGCCAGGTATTCACCTCCCTGCTCGTCGACCACGCCCAGCCGTACCAGGGTGGCCAGCTCGCGGCCGAGCAGGTCGGGCGAGCCGTTGGTGGCCTGGGCGAGTTCGGCGCAGGTGGCGCGGTGCAGGCGCAGGACCGCGTTGTAAAGGGCCGTCTGGGCCGGGGTGAGCCCCAGGGTTTCCAGCGGATCGGGCAGTGCGGGTGTGTCGGTGCGCATCAGCGAGGGACTCCTGCAGGTGACACGGGTCTGGCGAGGATAACCCGGCGAATCATCCCTGTCCGGGCGTTGCTCCTACTGGCATGCCGTGGTGTGCAGCTTCGTGCAATTGCACGTTTGGACATTGCAAGAGGAACGCAACGTGACGCACTCTTGACGCAGCGTCGGCAGCAGGCGCGGGTCACGCCGCCATCCGGATGCGGAGGGGGGTTCGGTTGGCGTCAAGGCATCTCCGCGCCGATGCCGATGCCGGTGATCCGGGGGGCCGAGCGGGTCACCGACCGCTCGGTCCCCCGCTTTTCCCCCGGGTCCTCGGGGGCCCGTCTTTCCCCCGGGCCCCCCGGGACCCGTCCTCCCCAGGACCTCCGCGCCTCGTCTTTCCCCCTGGGTCCGCCGGGTTTGGCGTCAGACTCTAAACTGTGATCCGGGGGTCGGCGCCTTTCCCCGTCATGAGAGCGCCGCGGCAGGAGGGTTGCAGATGGCCAAGTTCACCGAGCCGGGGCTCACGTTCGACGATGTGCTCCTTGTTCCCGCGTATTCGGACCTGCAGCCGGGGCAGGCCGACACCACCACGCGGTTGTCGCGGGGCATCACCCTGCGGATCCCGCTGGTCTCCGCGGCGATGGACACGGTGACCGAGGCCCGCATGGCGGTGGCGATGGCACGCCAGGGCGGCATCGGCGTCCTGCACCGCAACCTGTCGATCGAGGACCAGGCCCAGCAGGCCGACCTCGTCAAGCGCTCCGAGGCCGGGATGGTCACCAACCCGGTCACCTGCTCCCCGGACGAGACGCTGGCCGACGTCGAGCGCCTCTGCGCGACGTACCGGATCTCCGGCGTCCCGGTGACCGACGAGAGCGGGGTGCTCGTCGGCATCGTCACCAACCGCGACATGCGCTTCGAGACCGACGAGAACCGCCCGGTACGCGAGGTCATGACCCCGATGCCGCTGGTCACCGCGCCGGTCGGGGTCTCCACCGACGACGCGTTCGCCCTGCTCAAGCAGAACAAGATCGAGAAGCTCCCGCTGGTCGACGCCGGAGGGCGGCTGCGCGGCCTCATCACCGTCAAGGACTTCACCAAGAGCGAGCAGTATCCTCTCGCCACCAAGGACGCCGACGGCCGGCTCGTCGTGGGGGCGGCCGTCGGCGTCGGCGGTGACGCCGAGAAGCGGGCGATCGCGCTGATCGAGGCCGGGGTCGACGTGATCGTGGTGGACGTCGCGCACGGCCACTCCAAGGGCCTCGCCGACATGATCGCCAAGATCAAGTCCAACAGCCGGGTCGAGGTGATCGGCGGCAACATCGCCACCCGCGCGGGCGCCCAGATGCTGGTCGACGCCGGGGTCGACGCGGTCAAGGTCGGTGTCGGGCCGGGCTCCATCTGCACCACGCGCGTGGTCGCCGGTGTCGGCGCCCCGCAGGTGACGGCCATCCACGAGGCCTCCCTGGCCGCGGGCCCCGCCGGGGTCCCGGTGATCGGCGACGGCGGCCTGCAGTACTCGGGCGACATCGTCAAGGCCATCGCGGCCGGGGCCGACACGGTCATGCTCGGGTCCCTGCTGGCGGGCTGCGAGGAGTCCCCGGGCGAGCTGATCTTCATCAACGGCAAGCAGTTCAAGTCGTACCGGGGCATGGGCTCGCTCGGCGCGGTCCGCAACCGCGAGCGCGGCGGCACCTCCTTCAGCAAGGACCGCTACGCCCAGGGCGACGTCGGGAACGAGGACAAGTTCATCCCCGAGGGCATCGAGGGGCAGGTCCCCTATCGAGGCCCGGTCGCCGCGGTGGCCCACCAGCTCATCGGCGGCCTGCGCCAGGGCATGTGGTACTCCGGGTGCCGTACGGTCGCCGACATGCACGAGCGGTGCGAGCTGATGCCGATCACGTCGGCAGGTCTCAAGGAGAGCCACCCGCACGACATCCAGATGACGGTCGAGGCTCCCAACTACCACGGTCGCTAGAGCGGCGCGCCCGCGCGCGGGAGAACGTGGCGTGCGGCCCCCGCACGCACGAGACGCCGCGCGCACGGCAGTACCGCATGGAACGCGGCGTGCATGGCGCACGCACGGAACACGGCGTGCGCCATGCACGCACGGAACGGGAAAGACAGACATATGACTCAGGTGGAGATCGGCCGCGGCAAGAACGGCCGTCGTGCCTACGCGCTCGACGAGATCGGCATCGTTCCCTCCCGTCGCACCCGCGACCCGGAGGAGGTCTCGATCGCCTGGCAGATCGACGCCTACCGCTTCGAGCTGCCCGTCGTGGTGAGCCCGATGGACAGCGTGGTCTCGCCGAAGACCGCCATCGAGGTCGGCAGGCTCGGCGGTCTCGCCGTGCTCGACCTCGAAGGGCTGTGGACCCGCTACGACGACCCGATGCCGCTGCTGGAAGAGGTGGCCCAGCTCAAGGGCGAGCCCGCCACGAAGCGGCTGCAGGAGATCTACAACGCGCCGATCAAGGAAGAGCTGATCGGCCGCCGTATCGAGGAGATCCGCGCCGCCGGGGTGGCGACGGCCGTCCGGCTGTCCCCGCAGCGCACGGTCCAGTACCACAAGGCCGTCATCGACGCGGGCGTGGACATCTTCGTGATCCGCGGCACCACGGTCTCCGCCGAGCACGTCTCCGGCAGGGCCGAGCCGCTCAACCTCAAGCAGTTCATCTACGAGCTCGACGTCCCCGTGGTCGTCGGCGGGTGCGCCACCTACACCGCGGCGCTGCACCTGATGCGGACCGGCGCGGCCGGGGTGCTCGTCGGCTTCGGCGGTGGCGCCTCGCACACCACCCGCACGGTGCTGGGCGTGGTGGTGCCGATGGCCACCGCGATCTCCGACGTGGCCGCCGCCCGCCGCGACTACATGGACGAGTCCGGTGGCCGGTACGTCCATGTCATCGCCGACGGCGGCATGGGCACCTCCGGCGACATCGCCAAGGCGATCGCCGTGGGCGCGGACGCGGTCATGGTCGGCTCGCCGCTGGCGAGGGCCGTCGAGGCTCCCGGCCAGGGATTCCACTGGGGTTCCGAGGCGCAGCACCCCGAGCTGCCCAGGGGCAAGCGGGTCGAGTTCGGCACGGTCGGTACGCTGGAGCAGATCCTGCACGGCCCCTCCTCGGTGGCCGACGGCTCGATGAACCTGATGGGCGCGCTCAAGCGCACGATGGCCACCGCCGGATACTCCGACCTCAAGGAGTTCCAGCGGGTCGAGGTCGTCGTCGCCCCGCAGATCAGCTGACCTCTCGCGAGGCGGGGCCCGGCCTCTCGCGAGCCCGACCTTTCGCGAGGCCGGGCTCCCGCGCCTGTGAGCGGGCTCCTGCGAGATCGGCCTCACGAGATCGGGCCTCCCGCGAGATCGGCCTCTCGCGGGGGCCGGAGGGATCTCGCGGGACGGTTGCCGGTGACCCGGCCGGCCGGTCGGGGTCTCGTGCGTGGGCGCCCGGTCCGGTGGGCCGGGTGCTCGCCGTCTTCCGTGCGACGGCGATAACCGAAATGACGCGCGTGAAGAAATCTGTGAGCATTCATACGTGCCAAATGATCAAGAACTCCGGGTCGCCCTCAAGGAAGGGCCCTTCCACGCCGCGCTGCGCGCCGCGGTGGAGGCTCGTGGGATGACCCTGGGCGGGCTCCGGCGGCATCTCGGGGAACGCGGTCTCCGGGTCGGGATGACGAGCCTGAGCTACTGGCAGCAGGGCCTGCGCCGTCCTGAGCGTCCCGAGTCGCTGCGCGCGGTGCGTGCCCTGGAGGAGATCCTCGTCCTGCCTCCGCGCTCCCTCATGGCCCTTCTCGGCCCGCCCCGGCCGCGCGGGCGGGACGCGGGGAAGCTCCCGGTGGGAGCCCTGCCCTACTCCGCGATCATGGAATCCTCCCACACGCTGTCGGCGATGATCCACGACCTGAACGGGGTGGCCGACGACCGGCGCCTGCACATCGCAGGGATGTACGAGACGCTGCAGATCGGTCCCGACCGCAGCACCGTGCGGCGCGAGACGCTCCAGGTGGTGCAGGCGCACGAGGAGGCCACCGACCGCTACATCATGGTCTACCGGGGCGATCTGGGATGTGACGTGGAGCGGGTGCGCGTCCGGGCTCTGGAGGACTGCCGGGTCGGACGGGTCCGCCGCGACGGGCCGACCGCCCTGGTCGTGGCGGAGCTACTGTTCGACCAGGTGCTGCGGACCGGCGAAACGCAGATCATCCGCTACGAGCTGGCCGACCCGAGCGGCGTGGAGACCGTCGAGTACGAGCGGGGCTTCCGGTACCCGGCCGGGCAGTACGTGCTCCGGGTGGGTTTCGCGCCCGAAGCCCTCCCGGTGCGCGTCCAGCGGTTCGCCCGCCACGGCCCCGGCACCGGGGAACAGGACCTCGGCGAGCTCTCCCTCAACGCCCACAACACCGTGCACCTGGTGGCCGGGTCGCTGGAACCCGGCCTGGTCGGCATCCGCTGGGACTGGTCCTGAACGGCCCGCGTCCACCTCACGCGGCGGGCCGGCCAGGCCCCGCGTTTCGGCCGGGCGGCGGGGCGCCGGCCCGGGGGCGCCGGAGGCCGGCCCGGGTTCGGTGATCCGGGGATCAGCGGGGTTCGGTGATCCAGGTGCCCCCGCGCATGACGCCGGAGACCTCCAGGTCGTCGGTGAGCACCACCAGGTCGGCCCGCTTGCCGACCGAGACGGATCCCAGGTGGTCGGCGAGGCCGAGAACCCTCGCGGGGGTCAGGGAGGCGATCTCGGACGCCTCGGCCAGTGACAGACCCACCTCGCGCACGGCTCGCCGGAACGCGACGTCCATGGTCAGGGTGCTGCCCGCGATGGTGCCGCCCTCGGCCAGCCGGGCCACCCCACCCGCGACGTTCACCGTCATCGGGCCGAGCCCGTAGACGCCGTCGCCCATGCCCGCCGCCGCCATGGCGTCGGTGATCAGCGCGGTCCTGCCGGGACCCGCGACCTCGAAGGCCAGGCGCGTCATGGCCGGGTGCAGGTGCACGCCGTCGTTGATCAGCTCGACCGTGACGCGCTCGTCCTGGAGCAGCGCGGCGATCGGCCCGGGGTCGCGGTGGTGCAGCGGCGGCATCGCGTTGTAGAGGTGGGTCGCGACGCTGCCGCCCGCCTCGATGCCGGAGATCGTCTGCTCGTAGGTCGCGTCGCTGTGGCCGAGGGCGGCGATCACCCCGTTGGCCACCGCCTCCCGTACGGTCTCCAGCGCGCCGGGCAGCTCGGCGGCGATGGTGATCATCCGTACGTGACCGCGCCCGGCCTTGAGCAGCCCGGCGAACTCCACCGGCGAGGGGTCGCGCAGCAGCGCCGGGTTGTGCGCGCCGCACCGGGCGGCGGAGATGTAGGGGCCCTCGAAGTGGATCCCGGCCAGCAGGCCGTCCTCGCACAGGTCGGCGAGGGACGCGGCGACCCTGGCCAGGTCGTCCGTGGAGGCGGTGACCAGGCTGGCCATGAGCGTGGTGGTGCCGTGACGGGCGTGCAGGTCGACGGCCTGGCTCGCCTGGTCCGGGTCGCCGGTGGGAAAGGAGCCGCCCGCCCCGCCGTGGTTGTGGATGTCGACGAAGCCGGGCACGACGTACCGGCCGCCGAGAGCGAGCCCGGCACCGGGGGCCGAGCCCTGGCCCACGTGGGTGATGCGGCCGTCTTCGATGGTGAGCCAGCCTTCGTGGACACCTTCGGGGGTCACGACGCGGGCGTCGGCGAGTGTGATGCTCATGGTCCCATCCTCGCGGGTTCCCGGGAGAACCGGCTCCCGGCACTCCCGGGCCTGGAGCTCGCGCCGAGAACCACGGCGCGGACCGGAACGAGCCCTTCCCGGCCTCACGGGACCTCACGGACCTTTCCCCGGCCTCACGGGACTTCGCGAACCTTCACGGACCTCGCGGGACCTCGCGGGACCTCGCGGGACCTCGCGGGACCTCGCGGGACCTCGCGGGACCTCGCGGGGTCTTATGGGGTCTTACGGGGCCTTACGGGGAAGGGTGTGACCGCGCTGCCGGCGACGCCCGCGACAGGGGGCGAACGGCGGGACACCGCCCGGCCCCGGTCACGCCGGGTTCCCGGCGACCGCCGTACGGCCGGAGTGAACTCACGTCGGCCGCCTCCGGCCGAGGGCGAGGCCGATGCTGAGACCGACCACGACGCCGATGGGGATGAGGATCGCGGGCTGGAGCCAGTACATTCCGGCCAGGCCGCCGATCACGCCGCCCGCGATCGAGCAGACGGTCATGAACATGATCTGCCGGGAGTTCTCGCTCGCCATTGTTCCTCCTGAATTCGTGGTGAAAATACCTCGGTTCCTGTGTCCAAATGGTGTCAGTCAAGGTCGCGGTGGACATAGGAATGCTGTCACGGACTTGTCATGACAGTTGTCATTCTTTGTGCGTGAAGAATGATGGAAAACCCGGAATGTGAAGGGGTGTCGTCGTGAAATCGAAAGTTCGAACACGGGGCCCGGTTCCCGGCCGGTGGGAAGCATGGCGCAGGGGAGGGGCAGGCGGCCGGGCACGAATGTGGAGGCGTGGCGCGCGGGTCTTCCCCATGACAGCCGTCACGGGGAAGTGGTGACACACAGGCTAGGCGTGCCGCCCCCTGTTTCGGCCACGCTTGACCGCATGGGAAACACGTCGATCCCGGAAGCCGGCGGGAAAAGGGAACCCCGGCCGACGGCGCTTCGCGCTGCCGGGTTGCACAAGAGATACGGAGACGTCCACGCCGTCAGAGGCGTCGACCTGACGATCGCCCCCGGTGAGGTCGTCACCCTGCTCGGACCGAACGGCGCGGGAAAATCCACGACGGTGGACATGATCCTCGGGCTGACCAGGCCGGACAGCGGCGAGATCCTCGTGTTCGGGCGTTCGCCCGCCCAGGCCGTCAGGGAGGGCCTCGTCGGCGCGGTGCTCCAGGAGGGGGCGCTGCTGGAGGACGCCACGGTCGGGGAGATCGTCGGGATGGTCGCCTCGCTGCACCGCAAGCCGCTCACGGTTCACGAGGCCCTGCGCAGGGCGGGGATCGAGGACCTCCGGCAGCGGAGGTCGACCAGGCTCTCGGGAGGCCAGAAGCAGAGGGTGCGATTCGCCGTCGCCATGGTCTCCGACCCGGACCTCCTGCTGCTCGACGAGCCGACGACCGGAATGGACGTGACCACACGCCGCGAGTTCTGGAGGTCGATGCGGGAATTCACCGCCCTGGGCCGCACGGTGATCTTCGCGACCCACCATCTGGAGGAGGCCGAGGAGTACGCCGACAAGGTCGTCTTCCTGAGGAAGGGGCTGGTGGTCGCCGACGGTCCGATCGACCAGGTGAGAAGGTTGGCGGCCGGCCGCGTCCTGCGCGCCGTCATCCCCGGGGCCGCCAGGGAGGCCCTGCTCGCCCTGCCCGGCGTCGTCAACGTCGAGATCTTCGGGGAGAAGGTGGAGATGGTCAGCTCCGACTCCGACGTCACCCTGCGCGCGCTGCTGCCCGGCTTTCCGGGGGCGCGCGGCATCGAGGTCGCCGGTGTCGGCCTGGACGAGGTCTTCTTCGCTCTCACGGCCGAGGGCGCTCTCGCCGACGGCGCTCTCACGACCGGCGAGGGGGAGCGGTGATGAGATTCGGATACCTGGCCCTGGAACTCCGCAGGGCGCTGCGGCAACCGGGGACACTCCTGTTCGTCGTGGGGTTCCCCGGCGCGTTCTACCTCCTCGAAACGCTGATCTTCGAGACGCAGATGCCCGGGGACGCCCCCTACCCGGCGGCGGTCGTCGTCCTTCCCGCCATGACCGCCTGGGGCGTGCTGCTGGCCGGGATGCTCGTCGGCACCCAGGTGGTGAACGAGCGGGCCGCGGGCTGGCAGCGGCAGCTCCGGCTGACACCGCTCTCGGGGGCCGGCTACCTCCTGGGCAAGGGGGCGGTGGGCATGCTCGTCGCGCTGCCGCCGCCGCTGGTGGTCGCGCTCATCGCGGCCCTGGTGAGGGACGTGCGGCTGGAGCCCGGCGCCTGGCTCGTCCTGATCCTCCTCGTCTGGCTCGGCGGGCTGCCCTTCGCCATCCTGGGACTGCTGATCGGTCAGACGGCGGGAAAGGACAACGTCCAGCAGATCACGATCGTCGGGATGCTGGTGCTGGCGATCTTCGGCGGCATGTTCATGCCGCTGGACACTCTCCCGCCGTGGTTCACCTCCGTCGGGCACCTCACGCCCGGTTACTGGCTGACAGAGGTCGCCCGGTCGGCGGTCCTGCCCGATCGCGACATCCTGCCGGCGGGCGGGGTGCTCGTAGGCTGGTCGGTGGTGCTGGCGGGCGCGGCGATGTGGCGTTATCGCCATGATTCCAGCCGGAGTTGAGTCCTTGATGGAGAGAGCCGAGCGCGGCCGGAGCGGTGACGGCACCCGCGCGCGCGGGGCCGTCGGAGACCTGGGAAGGTCCCTGTTCCTGCCCGCCTCGTCGACCTGGGACCGGCGGGTCGTCATGATCTCGGTGGGGCTGACCACGCTGTTCAGCGCCCTCATGATCCCGACCTGGCTGCACGCCCTCGCCTCGCTCGGGCCGCACCGGCAGGCCTGGGCGATAGGGGTGGGGGTGGCCTACACCGCCGCGTACCTGCTCTTCGTGGCGATGGGCCAGTGGGAGGCCTGGATCGTACGGGCGGTGCTGTGCCTGACCCTGATGGGACTGGGCGCCGCTCTGATCGTCCTCATGGGGCTGGGCAACTCCTGGGTGCTGATGTTCGCCCTCTGCGTCATCGCGGTGATGGCCAAACGCGAGGTGGCCGCCGTCGTGACGGTGCTCGCGCTCGCCGGGCTCGCCGTGGGCGCGTTGCTGACCGGCGGCCTGGCCGAGCAGCTGACCAACATCGTCATCCTCGGCGCGGTCAGCAGCGCCACCGCCCTGCTGGCCCGGCTGATGGACGCGAACGAGGAGCTGAGGCGGACGCGCGACCAGGTCGCCGCGCTCGCGGTGGACCAGGAAAGAGAACGTTTCGCCAGGGACCTCCACGACATCCTGGGGCACGGCCTCACCACCATCACGCTGAAGGCGGGCCTGGTCAGGCGGATCCTGGAGAGCTCGGGCGACCTCGGCGCGGCCGCCCGCGAGGCCGGTGACGTGGAGCGGCTGTCCAGGCAGGCGCTGGCGGACGTGCGTGCCACCGTTTCCGGATACCGGCAGGTCACGCTCTCGGGGGAGCTGGTCGTGGCGAAGGAGGCACTGCGCGTCGCCGGCATCCGGGCGCAGCTGCCGTACGCCGTCGACGACGTCCACCCGGGGCTGCAGGAGGTCTTCGGGCACGTGCTGCGCGAGGCGGTGACCAATGTGGTCAGGCACTCCTCGGCCGGGCGGGTCACCGTCGGCATGGGGGGAAACTGGCTGGAGGTGTACGACGACGGGACCGGCACCGCCGTGCGGTGGGGAAACGGGCTGCGCGGCCTGGAGGAACGCCTGCGGGCCGTGGGTGGCACACTTGAGGCCGGTCCGCGCGAACAGGGCGGTTTCGCCGTGCGGGCGGTCGTTCCCACGGCGCGGGACCGGCGGCGGGGGGAACGGGCCACGGGGGTGGATCAGGGATGATCAGGGTTCTCATCGCCGACGACCAGGCGCTGGTGCGCGGTGCCCTCGCGGCGATGCTCGGCCTGGAGCCGGACATCACCGTGGTGGCGCAGGTCGGCTCGGGCGACGAGATCCTCCCGGCGGCCCGCGAGGCCTCCCCCGACGTGGCGCTGATCGACGTGCAGATGCCGGGCAAGGACGGGCTGACCGCGGCGGAGGAGCTCCACGGGGAGCTTCCGGCCTGCCGCGTCCTCGTGTGCACGACCTTCGGCCGTCCCGGCTATCTCACGCGCGCGATGGCGGCGGGGGCCTTCGGGTTCATCGTCAAGGACGCCTCCCCGGAGGATCTCGCGGACGCGGTGCGCAAGGTCCACCGGGGTATCCGGGTGGTCGACCCGGTCCTCGCCACCGAGTCGCTGGTGTACGGGATCAACCCGCTGACGGCGCGCGAGCGCGAGGTGCTGACCGCGGTCGGCGCGGGGAACGCCATCGCCGAGGTCGCGAAGCTGCTGCATCTCACCGAGGGCACGGTGCGCAACCACCTCTCGGCGGCCATCGGCAAGACGGGCACCCGCGGCAGGAGTGAGGCCGCCGTGGTGGCCAGGGAACGCGGCTGGCTGTAGTCGTGTGGTGGTCGTAAGCGCTCCGGGCGATCCAGGGGTGGCGTGCGGGGGCGCCGTCCGGGCGGGGGAACCTCGTTAGACGATTTATGAGTCTCCCTCATGTTTCCTGCCCTCCGAGGCCGGGTGACGGGTGCCGGCCAGGGGGTTCACCGGCCGGAGTGAGGGGTTCCCGTGGCGTTGTCCTCCCTTTGACTCCTCGTTGTCTTCTCGCTGTTCACGGGGGTATGGCGTGAATCACGGCCGCCTTTCCCTACCGGCCGGTAATGATGCCTAGGGTAGATGGGTAGATACCTCACGTAAGGCGACAAGCCGCACCCCAGGGGGTTGCACATGACGGCGCGAATGGGCACCGGACGGCTCGGCCCTGCCGAGCGGTCCGCCGCACTGGCGCAGATGAGCGCCGAGGAACTCGACGTGGTGGTGATCGGAGGCGGGGTCGTCGGAGCGGGAGTCGCGCTGGACGCGGCGACCCGAGGATTGTCCGTCGGGCTGCTGGAGGCGCGTGACTTCGCCTCGGGCACCTCGTCCAGGTCGTCCAAGCTCATCCACGGCGGGCTGCGCTATCTGGAACAGCTCAATTTCGAGCTGGTCAGGGAGGCGCTCCAGGAGCGGGCCCTGCTGCTGCAGCGGATCGCCCCGCACCTGGTCAGACCGGTGCCGTTCCTGTTCCCGCTGACGCATTTCGGCTGGGAGCGGCCCTATGTCGGCGCGGGCCTGGTGATGTACGACACGATGGGCTTCTCCACCGGGCTCTCCCGGGGCGTACCCGGCCACAGGCACCTGTCGCGCAAGAGGGCGTTGCGGCTCGCGCCCGCGCTGCGCAGGACGGCGTTCTCCGGGGCGGTGCAGTACTGGGACGCGCAGGTCGACGACGCGCGCTACGTCATGACCATGCTGCGGACGGCGGCCACGTACGGCGCCAACGTCGCCTCGCGGACGCAGGTGGTGGGTTTCCTGCGCGAGGGGGAGCGGGTCACCGGGGTCAGGGTGTGCGACCTGGAGACCGGCAGGGAGGTGGACGTGCGGGCCCGCCAGGTGGTCAACGCCACCGGCGTGTGGACCGACGACATCCAGGAGCTGGTCGGCGGGCGCGGGCAGATCCACGTACGCGCCTCCAAGGGCATCCACCTGGTGGTGCCGCGCGACCGGATCCACTCGCTCACCGGGATCATCCTGCGCACCGAGAAGTCGGTGCTTTTCGTCATCCCCTGGGGCCGTCACTGGATCATCGGCACCACCGACACCCGGTGGGAGCTGGACCGGGCCCACCCGGCGGCGTCGCGGTCGGACATCGACTACGTCCTCGACCACGTCAACGAGGTGCTCTCGGTCCCGCTCACCCGCGAGGACGTCGAGGGCGTCTACGCCGGGCTGCGCCCGCTGCTGTCGGGGGAGTCGGAGGAGACGTCCAAGCTCTCCCGCGAGCACGTGGTGGCCCATCCCGTCCCGGGGCTGGTCATGGTGGCCGGGGGGAAATACACGACATATCGTGTTATGGCGAAGGACGCGGTCGACGCCGTGGCACACGGCCTGGACCAGCGGGTTCCGGCCTCCTGCACCGACCGCATCCCGCTGGCCGGGGCCGAGGGCTACCAGGCGCTGTGGAACTCCCGGCAGCGGCTGGCCCAGTCCTCCGGGCTGCACGTGGCCAGGATCGAGCACCTGCTCCAGCGGTACGGGTCGATGATCGACGAGGTGCTGGCGCTGATCGAGCGGGACCCGTCGCTGGCCAAGCCGCTGGCGGGGGCCGACGACTACCTCCGGGCGGAGGTGGTCTACGCGGCGACCCACGAGGGCGCCCGGCACGTGAACGACGTGCTGACCCGGCGTACGCACATCTCGATCGAGACCTTCCACCGGGGGCTGGGCGTGGTCGAGGAGACGGCCCAGCTGCTCGCCGAGCCGCTGGGCTGGGACGCCGAGCAGATCAAGCGCGAGGTGGAGTACTACACCAAGCGCGTCGAGTCCGAGCGCCTCTCCCAGGAGCAGGACACCGACCAGGAGGCCGACGCCATCCGCCTCGGCGCCCCGGAGATCGTGCCGGTGGCCAGCCCCGAGACGAACCCGGTCTGACCCTCCCCGGAACCAGAGCCCCCGGAACCAGAGCCCCCGGAACCAGAGCCCCCGGAACCGAAAGCCCTCCTGACCGAAGAACCCTCCGAACCGGAAAGTCCCCGGGCCCCGAGAAACTCGGGCCCCGGGGACTCCGGAGGGACCAGCGGACGTTCGGAGGGACTAGCGGGTGAAGGCCTGGAACTCGGCCGCGCGCAGGTGGTCCCTGGTGAGGCTGGCCGTGGCGCAGTCGGTGGCGGAGTTGGGGTCTGCGTCCTGCTCACCGGCGTAGACCGGGTTGCCGGTGCACTGGGTGGAGACGGCCCGCAGGGTCAGGTGGGTCGCGGTGGTCGTGGGGATCTTGAAGGACTCGATGACCAGGTCGGCGCCGCGAGGACGCGGCCTGCGCGTCTCGAAGGCGTTGGACGGGCTGGTGTAGACGACCGAGAAGGACGCGGGTGACGAGCAGTCCTTCTTGGTGGCGTCGCAGGCCAGGACCTCGAAGGCGCGCAGGGCGCTGAAGCGGTTCTGGGTGCCGGGGTCGGCGGGGTCGGCCGGGGCCGGGGGCCTGAGCATGGCGCTGACCTGCACGCGGCGGATCTTCGCCGGCTCGGTCCCGGCCAGGTCCACGGTGACGGACCTGCCCTTGACCGGCCCGGTCAGCGAGGCCCAGTTCGACGCCTCGGTCTCGTCGATCAGCTTGGCGTGGTTGACGCCGTCACCCGTCGCGGTGGCGCCCAGCGCCGCCGAGGCGAGGTTCTTCGGCACCGCGAGCGGCAGCGGCAGCTTCACGCCCGGCAGCACCGCGAACTTCACGCGGGTGTGCCCGAACCCGTTGCCCGCGACCACGAAGTCGTAGATTCCGGGGGTCATCTCGACGGTGTCGCCGAGCGCGGTCGCGGGGTCGGTGTCGGCCACCGGGACCACGCGGCCCTCGTAGTCGCCGACGTACAGCCGGAGCGCGGCGTCCTTGGCCTCGAGCAGCGGCTTGAGCTGGATCCTGCCGTTCTTGCCGGCCGGGTCGACGAAGCTCGGCGTCGGGTCGGGGTCGCCGCTCCCGACGCTCGCCGCGCCCTGGCCGAGGCCGTGCTCGGCGAACGCGCGCCACATGATGGCCTGGTTCGCGCCGCCGAAGCGGATGGCGTCGGCCGCGAGCAGTGCGTCGCGGTGGTCGACGTAGCTGACCGCGCCGGTGGCCATCAGCAGCAGCGCGTCGAAGGAGAGCTGCGCCCAGCGGCGGTTGCCGGGGCACTCCCCGACCGGCGTCTTGCCGTCGGCGCACGCCTTCTGCTTGGCCGGGGTGCCCTGGCCGTACTTCTGCAGGAAGGCCTTGCGCACGTCGTACTGGGTCGCCGACCAGATCTCACCGTCGGCGTGCACCTGCTGGCCGACGATGTCGTACGCGATGTCGCTGTAGTTCAGCGGCGAGGTGGACATGTCGTAGTTGCGGATGCCCGCCTTCTTGTCGCCGGTGACGTAGCCGCCGGTGACGTACGGGGTGTCGCCCGCGGGGCGGAAGCCGTACTCGGAGAGGTACTCCATCGCGAACAGGTCGGAGGTGCTCTCGTTCATGGCCCCGGCCTGGGCGCCGCTCCACCCGGCGTTCGGGCCGCCGATCATGCGGCCGGAGATCGCGTGGGTGTACTCGTGCCCGATCACCGACATGTCGTAGTCGCCGTCCACGCAGGGCGAGTAGAACGAGCCCGCGATCGGCTGCCACATGTACATGTTGGTGATGGGCGCGACCCCGTCGGGGCCGGTGATCTGGTTGGCGTTGTCGCGCACGCTGAGCACCCGGGCGCCCGCCTGGGCGTTGCCCTGCTCGGGGTCGCCGCCGAGGCCGCCGCGCTCGCCGTTGTCGTTCTGCATGTTCCAGGCGGTCTCGGTGAAGCCGAGACGGTAGGACCAGTCGTGCATGCGGTTGTGCATGACGTGCAGGTTGGAGATGGCGGCTTCGAGGTCGGCCTCGCCGGGCTGGTCCAGGGAGGCCGGGTCGCACTTGGCCGTGTACCACTTGTTGGTCCACGGGTAGACGTAGTCGCGGCTCGGCGTGGCCACGTTGCCGCGGGTGCCCACGGAGAACGCGTCGCCGCTGGCGCGGTTCTCCACGGTCTTGGCGGCGTTGCCGGTGCTCGTGTTCGTCGGGGTGTCCGTGGCGTGGTCCACGTCCCACGCCTTGCCGGTGGCCGGGTCGGCCCCGATCACGTCGCAGCCGGGACCGGCCTTGGCGCACCACGTCGCGCGGGTGTCGGTGGCGGAGTAGTCGGCCGGGGGATTGGCCGGGAACGCCTCCCACCGGGGGTCGTCCGGCGCGGAGTGGTGGTCGACCAGGTTCTCGCGGGTCAGGATCTCGCCGCTGACCGCGTCCACGTGCGTCGTGTACGCGGCGGGCTCGCCCTCGCCGCCGCCGATCAGGACGACCTGGAACGCGTTGTGCGTCCCGTCGGGCGCGGGCACCGCCGTGGCGGTGGCCTTCTTGACACTGGCCGTGGCCAGGTCGATCCCGCCGTCCCTGGCCGCGATCTCCAGCGCCTGCTGCTCGGTGAGCCTGGCGGCGGGAGGCGCCTCGGAGGAGCGCGAGAGGGTCGAGGTGACGTGGAGGACCTTGCCGCCCTTCACGCCGACGACGACCTGACCGTCCACGCCCGCGGGCAGGCCGCCGAATTTCTGCCGCAGGAGTACGGCGTGTCCGTCACCGATGGGGTTGGCGGCGACCTTCTCCAGCGCGTCCACGGCCTCGCCGGAGAGGCCGAAGAGGGTCTCGTTCGCCTTGAGGTAGGCCCGCGCGGCTCGCTCGGGGTCGGCGTCCAGGCCTTCGGCGAGGGGGGCGGAGCCGGTGATGACGGCCGGGGTGCCGAGGCTGTTCCACCGGATCGTCGAGGTGCTCGCCGCCACCGACCTGGAGAGCGAGGCCGGGGGCGCGACGCTGCCGCGCCGGTTGTCCAGGTCGGGCTTGGCGCCGTGTTCGGCCTGGAAGTCGTGGACCTTGGGGGGTTGGCCGCCGGGTTCGCCCTGGGCGACCCCCGGCAGGGGAATGACGAGCGCCGCGGTGGCGGCGGCGATGACGGTAACGCGTGACCAGGGTTTGGTCGACACCGATCCTCCTGCGAAATATGGCCGTCGTCGGGCCATGCCACACGCGGATCACGTGTGTTTCGCAAGAGGTAACACTGATTCAAGTGTCATGACAAGATCTTGTAAAGGGGCATATGTCAGTGTTATAGGGCGTTCTGGGGCCGGTAAACGGGAGCGCCCCCGGCGGTCGGCCGGGGGCGCGGGTTCGGTCGTCGGGAGAGGTCAGGAGAAGGGGATCCAGGCCTGGTCGGCCAGGTCCTTCATGTCGCTGACCTTGAGGCCGAGGTCGGAGACCGTCCACAGGCTGTCGCCGATGACGACCGAGCGGCGGATGCCGGGGTCGTACGAGGCGGCGCGGGCGTTCCCCGCCGGCTCGGGCCTGGGGTGGACGACCGTGCCGGTCCTGGTGACCGCGGAATCATCGATCTTGAGGACCAGGGCGGTCCCGTTGGTCTGCTCGGTGCCCGTCCACGAGCTCAGCGGGAGGACCGCCATGCCCGTCTTGGCCCAGTACAGGAAGGCGTGCGGGTCCCACTCGGCCTCCGATCCCGAGTCCTTCTGGAACATCTGCGACAGGCGGCGGGGGTTGGCCGGGTCGCTGACGTCGAACAGGGACACCTGGGTGCCGAGCGTGCGGCCCTGCTCGCTGGCCTCCTGGCCCACGCCGATCAGCCGCCCGTCGCCCGCCGGGTGCAGGTACGCCGAGTAGCCGGTGATCTTCAGTTCGCCCGTCTTCCTCGGCGCCGCCGGGTCGCGCAGGTCGAGCGTGTAGAGCGGGTCCACCTGCTTGAACGTCACCACGTAGCCGACGGGGCCGATGAAGCGGACCGAGTAGATCCGCTCGCCCTGCCCGAGCCCGCCGACCTCGCCGGTCCTGGCCAGGGTGTCGGCGTCGAGCACGTAGACGGCGCTGGAGCTGTCCTGCCCGCTGGTCGAGGTGGTGGCGACCCGCAGGTGCCCCTCGTGCTCCGACAGGGAGTACTGGTTGAGCAGCCTGCCGGAGACCTTGCCCGAGGCGACGTAGCGGGGCGCCCCGGCCGCGGTGATGTCGAACCGGTGGATCTCGGTCTCCTCCGGCGGCTGCTCCGGGGTCACCTCGGCCGTCGGGGTCACCTCGGGCGTCGGGGTCGGCGAGGCGGTGCCGGTCGGTGAGACGGTGTCGGTCGGCGAGGCCGTGCCGGTCGCCGAAGGGTCCGGGATCGGTGAGGCGGGCGGCTCCGGGAGCAGGCTCGGGGCCGGGTCGGCGTCCGAGAGGGACGCCGGGGTGACCGCCGGAGTGGCGGCGGTGGCGGCAGGAGTGACCGCGGGGGTGACGGCCGAAGTGGCGGCGGAGGTGGTCACCACGGCCGGCGACGTCCCGGGGGCCGGGGTGACGGTCGCGGACCCGGTCGGCGAGGGTGTCGCCGGGGCGTCCTCGATGACCATCGGGTCGATCGGCCGGGGCCACCACCAGCGCGGGTTGCTGGACACGTACAGGCTGGAGCCCGTCCCGTAGACGGTGTCGCCGTCGGCCGCGACGCTGATCGGGGCCGTCTCGGCGAGCGCCTGCGACAGGTCGAAACTGTGCACGGTCAGCATCGACGTCCCGGAGTACTCCACGGGATGGCTGACCTGCCCGCAGTCGACCTTGCGGTCCGAGGTCGAGCCGTCCGCGGTCGTCAGCTCGTACTTCGGCAGCCACGCCTCGATCGGCGCCTTGGCGACGATCTCCGCGTTGCGCCGGGTGCGCTCGTTGTCCGACAGGTCGGGCCCGGCGTCGGGGAACTCGATCCGCGGCTGGCTGCGGACCACGATCCGCACGGTCGAGCCGACCATCCTGACGTCCACGTGGGAGCCGTCGGGGGTGAGCGAGCCGATCACCTTCGGCTTCCCCGACAGGTCGACGAGGACGTAGCGCGGTCCCGGGCTCGCCGCGCGCTTGGCCGTCGCGCCGTAGGGGATGATCCCGCCGCCGGAGAACAGCACCAGAGCCCTGTCCCCGCTGACCAGCAGGTCGGCCGGGGCCCACGCCTGCTCGGCGTTCACGAGCTTGAGCGTTCCGGTGACCTTCCTGGTCGCGGCGTCCACCACCCGCAGCACGCCGCGGTTGACGGTGATCACCCGGTTGCCGTCGGTCTTCACCAGGTCGGGCTCGTCGACCCCGGCCTCGTGCGTGTTCGTGGTGGAGTGCTCGGGCGCGCCGGCCGAGCGCTTGGCGGAGGCGGCGTCCGACGTCGACTCCGCGTACATGACCACGGGACCGCCGATGCCCCAGGGGCCGACGTTCTTCGCCGTCGCCGCGCGAAGCCCGGCCAGCATGTCGTCGCAGTCGCTGTAGGAGACCAGCTTGATGTTCCCCAGATCGACCGGTGACGTACGGCCCGCGGCGGTCTTCGTCTCCGTCGAAGTGCACGCCGTGGCGAGCAGGGCGGCGGCGAGGGTGACCGCGCCGGCCGTACGAATGGATGTCCTCATGCCCCTACGACGGATCCGAAGGGCCTGCGGTTCAACAGCTTGCTACTCGCTGGTAGCCACGGCCCGCCTCCCACGATTACGCTGCGAACATGGCCGTTCCCCCTGAAATCACACGGGCCGAGATGACACGGGTCCTCGACCCCCGCATGATCGAACGCGTCGTACGGCACGTGGCCTCCGGCGGAAAGACGCGGGAGATCACGGCGCCGTTCACCGGTGAGGCCCTCGCCGAGATGCCCGTCTCCACCGCCGACGACGTCCGCGCCGCCCACGCCGCGGCGCGGGAGGCACAGCGGGCGTGGGCGGCCAGGCCCGCGCGCGAGCGTGCCGAGCCCTTCCTCCGCCTGCACGACGCCATCCTCGACCGCCGCGAGGAGATCCTCGACGTGGTCCAGTGGGAGACGGGCAAGGCCCGCAGGCACGCCTTCGAGGAGGTCCTCGACGTCGCGGGCTGCACCCTGTACTACGCACGGCGGGCCCCCGGCCTGCTGGAGCCGAAGCGGCGGGCCGGAATCCTGCCCGTCGCCACCAGGACGGTCGAGACGCACCATCCCCGGGGAACGGTGGCCCTGATCTCGCCGTGGAACTACCCGCTCTCGCTCGGCGTCACCGACGCCGTCCCCGCGCTGCTCGCGGGGAACGCCGTGGTCCACAAGCCCGACACCCGGACCGCGCTGTCCACTCTGTGGACGATCGACCTGCTGGTCTCCCTCGGAATGCCCCGCGAGATCTGGCAGGTCGTCCTCGGCGAGCCCGAGGAGGTGGGCGAACCGCTGCTCGACGGCGCCGACTACATGGCGTTCACCGGCTCCACCAGGACCGGCCGGAGGATCGCCGAGGAGGCGGCCAGGCGGCTCATCGGCTGCTCGCTGGAGCTCGGGGGCAAGAACCCGATGCTCGTGCTCGACGACGCCGACCTGGACGCGGCGACCCAGGGCGCGCTGCGCGCCTGCTTCACCAACGCCGGGCAGCTGTGCCTGTCCGTCGAGCGGCTCTACGTCCACGACTCGGTGTACGACGCCTTCGTGGAGCGTTTCGTCCGGCAGGTCGGGAACATGAGGCTCGGGGCCGGGCTCGACTGGAACGTGCAGATGGGCTCGCTCTCCTCCGCGCGGCAGCTGGAGGCGGTCGGCGCCCACGTGGACGACGCCGTCGCGAAGGGCGCCCGGGTCCTCGCCGGGGGGAGGGCCCGCCCCGATCTCGGCCCGCTGTTCTACGAGCCCACCGTCCTGTCCGGCGTCGACGAGACCATGGAGCTGTGCCGCGCCGAGACCTTCGGGCCCGTCGTCGCGATCTACCGCTTCGGCGACGACGACGAGGCGGTCGAGAGGGCCAACGACACCTCGTACGGGCTCAACGCCTCCATCTGGACCCGCGACGTGCCGCGCGGGCGGGCGCTGGCCTCCCGGATCAGGGCGGGCACGGTCAACATCAACGAGGGGTACGGCTCGGCCTACGCCTCCTACGACGCGCCCATGGGCGGCATGAAGTCCTCGGGCCTCGGCCGCCGTCACGGGATCGAGGGGCTGCTGAAGTACACCGACGCGCAGACCGTCTCCAGCCAGGCGCCCTGGCTGGGCTTCGAGCCGATCCTCGGCATGGCCTACGAGAAGTACGCCGACACCCTCGCGACCGTCTTCAGGGTCATGAAGACGCTCCACCTGAAGTAAGGGCTCCGGGGCCGCCGGGGCGTCACGGTCGTCACAGGCCGTCGACGCCCCCGGGGCCGACGGAGATCGCCGGGGATCGTCACTCGAAGGGAGCCGCCGTGTTCGACCACGACGTGCTGGTGATCGGATCGGGGTTCGGCGGGAGCGTCTCGGCGCTGCGGCTGACGGAGAAGGGCTACCGGGTCGCCGTGCTGGAGGCGGGGCGCCGCTTCGACGAGACCACGCTCCCCAGGACCTCCTGGCGGGTCCGCGACTTCCTGTGGGCTCCGGCGCTGGGCCTGAAGGGGATCCAGCGCATCCACGTGATCCGGGGCCGGAAGGGCACCGGCGTCATGGTCCTGGCGGGCGCCGGGGTCGGCGGGGGCTCCCTGGTCTACGCCAACACCCTCTACGAGCCGCCGGACGCGTTCTTCCAGGACGCCCAGTGGTCGTCCATCACCGACTGGAAGGCGGAGCTGGCCCCGTACTACGACCAGGCCTCGCGCATGCTGGGCGTGACGCCCAACCCGACCGTCACCCCGGCCGACGAGGTGGTGCGCGCGGTCGCCGAGCGGATGGGCGTGGGCGACACCTTCCACCTGGCGCCGGTCGGGGTCTTCTTCGGCACCCCGGGCGTCGAGGTGGACGACCCCTACTTCGGCGGCGCGGGGCCGCGCCGCAGGGGCTGCACCGAGTGCGGCGAGTGCATGACGGGCTGCCGCCACGGGGCCAAGAACATGCTGGTCAAGAACTACCTCTACCTGGCGGAGAGGGCCGGGGCCAGGGTCTTCCCCGAGACCACGGTCACCTCGGTCGTCCCGGTGGGCGGCGGCTACCGGGTCGAGACGCGCGGGACGGGCGCGCCCTGGCGCCGCCGCGCGTTCACCGCCGAGCACGTGGTCTTCGCGGCGGGGACGTACGGCACCCAGCGCCTGCTGCACCGGCTCAAGGCCGAGGGGACGCTGCCCCGGCTCTCCGACCGCCTGGGGACCCTCACCAGGACCAACTCGGAGGCGCTGCTCGGGTTCGAGCGCCTGTCGGTCGAGGGGGAGAAGCTCAACCGGGGGGTGGCGATCACCTCCTCGATCCACCCCGACGCGTACACGCACATCGAGCCGGTCCGCTACGGAGACGGTTCCAACGCGATGGGCATGCTCCGCACCCTGCTCATCGACGGCGGCGGCGCCCCGCGCTGGCTCAAGTTCCTCGGCGAGGCCCTGCGCCGGCCCCGCCTGGTGGCGAGGATGTTCAACCACCGCCGGTGGTCCGAGCGCGGCATCATCGCGCTGGTCATGCAGGCCAAGGACAACTCGATCACCCTGTCCCCGCGCAGGGGGCCGTTCGGCCGGAGGCTGCGCTCGGAGCGGGGCCACGGCGAGCCCAACCCCACCTGGCTGCCCGCCGGTCACGAGTTCGCCCGGTACGCGGCCGAGGAGGTCGGCGGCATCCCCGGCGGCTCCTGGCTCGACCTGTTCGACATCCCGGCCACCGCCCACTTCCTGGGCGGCTGCGCCATCGGCGCCGGGCGCGACACCGGGGTGATCGACCCCTACCACCGCGTCCACGGGTACGAGGGCCTGCACGTCGTCGACGGCTCCGCGGTCTCCGCCAACCCGGGCGTCAACCCCTCCCTCACCATCACCGCCCAGGCCGAGCGCGCCATGGCGCTCTGGCCCAACCGGGGAGAACCGGACACCCGCCCCGCCCAGGGCTCCCCGTACGCCCGCCTGTCGCCCGTCGCCCCCGGCACCCCCGCCGTCCCGGCCGCCGCCCCCGGAGCCCTCCGCCTTCCCATCGTCGGCATCACCTGACCTTCGTACGCGCCGGACGATCCGGCTGGCATGACGCCGTGAATTCGACCAGGATCCCGGTGTGATGTGGAATGTCGAAGAGTTCGTGCGCGCGGCGGGCGTGACCGTCGACGAGCTGGCCGCCTACGTGGACGAGAGCCAGCGGGGAGTGCCGCCCGTCCTGCGCCGCAGCCCCCCGGGCGAGCTGGCCGAGCGGCTCGGGCTCGCCCGGTGGATCCGCGAGGGCGGGATGACGCCGCGGGAGTACGGGGAGTTCCTCCGCGCCTACCTCGCCGAGGGCACCCGGCTGCACCACCCCGCCCAGCTGGGACATCAGGTCGCCGCGCCCGACTTCCCCGCGGCGCTCGCCGACTTCGTCCACGGCGCGCACAACAACCCGATGGCGATCTACGAGATGGGCGCCTCGGCGGCGACCGTCGAGTTCGAGGTCCTGCGCTGGATGCTCGGCAAGGTCGGTTTCGGAGAGGCGGGCGGCGGGGTCCTCACCCACGGCGGCTCGCTGGCCAACCTCACCGCGCTGCTGGCCGCGCGGGCGGCGGCGGCCCCCGGCGCGTGGACCGAGGGCGTCCCCGGCGACCTCGCCCTGCTCGCCCCCGCGTCGGCCCACTACTCGCTCGCCCGCGCCGCCGCGATCCTCGGGCTGGGCGAGCGCGCGGTCATGCCGCTGGACGTGGACGGGCTCGGCAGGATCGACGTCGCCCGCCTGCCGGAGGCCCTGGAGCGGGTGCGCCGGGCGGGGCGGCGGCCGATGGCCCTGGTGGCCAACGCCGGCGCGACCGGGACCGGCCTCTACGACGACCTGCGCGGGATCGGGGGGTTCTGCGCCGCCAACGGCGTCTGGTTCCACGTGGACGGCGCCCACGGCGCCTCCGCGCTGCTCTCCGACGGGCACCGCCACCTGCTCGACGGGATCGGGCTCGCCGACTCGGTGGTCTGGGACGCGCACAAGATGCTGCGTACCTCCAGCCTGGCCGCGGCGGTGCTGACCCGGCGCGAGGGCGACCTGGACGCGGCCTTCCGGCAGCGGGCCAGCTACCTGTTCTACGGGGAGCAGGGCTTCGACCTCATCGGCAGGACCGTGGAGTGCAGCAAGGCCGAGCTGGGCCTGAAGGTCTTCCTCAATCTGGCCTGGCGGGGCGAGCAGGGCCTGGGCGAGTACGTCGCGCGCCAGTACGCCACCGCGCACCGCTTCTGGGAGCTGGCCCGCGAGCGGCCGGGCTTCGAGTGCCCGTACGAGCCGGAGAGCAACATCGTCTGCTTCCGGTACGGCACCGGCGACCAGGTGGACATCCGCGAGCGCCTGATGGGGGACGGCGCCTTCCACCTGACCTCGGCCGAGGTCGGCGGGGTCCGCCATCTGCGGGTCACCGTCATGGCCCCCGCCACGGACGACAAGACGCTGGAGGCGCTGCTCGACCGCATCACCGAACCGGAGGCCACGGCCGGTCCCCGGTGAACCCCCGCGCGAAGAGCCGGGGCGGCGTGCTCCTCCACGGCGAGAGTCCCCGGTGAACTCCCGCGTGGAGAGCCGGACCGGGTGTGGCCGGGGTGGAAGGGCCGGTCCCCGATTCGATCCCGAGGCGGGGCCCGGCGGGTGTCAGTGAATTCCGGAGCCGGGGTTGGCGGCGTCCCAGCGGCGGCGCGACTCGGCGATGCCGTCGCGGTGCTCGGCCGACCAGTCGGCGAGGGTCCTCACCAGGTGGGTGAGGCTGTGCCCGGTCGAGGTCAGCTCGTAGTCGACCTGCGGCGGGACGACGGCGTGGACGGTCCTGGAGATCAGGCCGTCGCGCTCCAGCCGGCGTACGGTCAGGGTGAGCATCCGCTGCGAGATGCCGGGCACGGCCCGCTGGAGCTCGCGGAACCGGCGCACCCCCTGGGCCAGCTCCACGACCACCAGCACCGACCACTTGTCGCCGATCCGGTCGAGGACCTCGCGGATGCCGCAGTCCTCACCCCCGCAGGAGACGACCGGCTCCGTGGTTACCGCCGTGTGCCCGACTGACATCGAAGTGCCTCCTTATGCCACGCGTCCTGGCTATCGATGATGGACCCAGTTACCGAAGAGAACCACTCACGGGGGAGATTCCATGATTCTCATGACGGGGGCGACGGGCGCACTGGGGCGGCTCGTCGCCACGCGGCTGGCCGGGCGGGACGACGTGGTGATCGGCAGCCGCGCCCCGGAGGCGGTCCCCGCCGGGACACCGGCCCGGCCGATCGACTTCGAGCACCCCGCCTCGCTGGCGGAGGGCTTCGCCGGGGTGGACACGCTGCTGCTGATCTCCGCGGGCTACGGCGAGGACGACGTGGTGATCGCCAGGCACGGCGCGGCGATCGAGGCGGCGGAGAAGGCGGGGGTCTCGCACATCGTCTACACCAGTCTCAGCGCCGCCGGGGACCACCTGGCCTACGCGCTCGCCCACCGCTGGACCGAGCGCAGGCTCCGCGAGGGGGTCGCGAGCTGGACGATCCTGCGCAACGGCCTCTACGCCGAGCTGCTGGCGACGCTCGCGCCCGCCGTGGACGGCAGGATCACCGCGCCGCTGGGATCGGGACGGCTGGCCGCGGTGGCCCGCGAGGACCTGGCCGACGTGGCCGCCCTGGTCGCGACCGACGCCTCCGCGCACGCGGGCCGGACCTACGAGCTGGTCGGGGAGGAGGCGGTGGGCGGCGCGGAACTGGCCGCGGCCCTCACCGAGGCCACGGGAGGCGCCGTCTCGTACGAGCCCGGCACCCTCGCCGGGGCCCGCGAGGCGTTCACCGCCCTCGGCCTGGCGTCCTTCCAGGTCCCGATGCTGGTGAGCACCTACTCCTCGATCGCGAACGGGTTCATGGACGCGACGGGCGGCGACCTGCGGAGCCTGCTCGGCGGGGCTCCCCGGTCCGCCCTGGAGGTCATCGCCGCGGGACTCCGCGAGCAGGGCTAGGACGCGCGGCGGCCGAGGGCCCCCTGCCCGGCCGCGGAGAGGGCAGGGGGCCGTGTCTTCAGTTGTCGGTGCAGAACATGTGGATACGGCAGTTCGTGAGGCGGCCCGCCTCGCTGGAGGCCGGCTCGCGCTCCTCCAGACCCTGAAGGTCCTGAACGTCGAACGACATCGATTTCACCTCCTCGCCGATCTCGTGGCCGCGCCGGGCGCGGACCGCTTCTCCTTCCGCCGCCCGGGAGCGGGCGGCGAGCCTGGGGCGGGGGGACGCCAGGCGTCCCCCACGACGTCGTCGAGCATCCACGGCCGCGCGTGCCGGTGGCGCAGCCGGATGAGGAAGGCGACGATCCCGGCCGTGCCGCCGAGGAACGTCGGGACGACCTCCGAGAAGGGATCGGGCACCAGCAGCCTGCCGGAGCGGGTCACGGCTCTGGCCTCCAGGCATCCGGCCAGGTCCCGGGCCCAGCGCAGATACCGGTCGTCGGCCGTGAACCCGGCCATGTCAAGGAGGAACTCGCCGTCTCCGGGCAGGCCGTGGCAGGTCACCGCCCCCGACTGCCAGCGGGTCCGGTGCACCGCGACCGCCGCCTGGCCGGCGAGCCTGCGGGCGTCCGGGTCGCCGGTGGCGCGCCAGTACCGGACGAGGAAGGAGCCGACCCCCGACGAGCCGCCGCACCAGTGCGGGCGGCGCGGCCGGACCGTCCGCGAATCCCCCGCGAGGGTCGGCCACCAGGCGGTGTCGCCGTCGACGTCGGCGCGCTTGTACAGGGCGCGGGCGACCTCGCGCACGGTCGCCATCCACTCGGGGCGGCCGAGGGTGACGGCGGCGTAGAGCAGCGCCGTGCCGACCCCGGCGATTCCGTGCGCGAAGCCGAGGTGGTCGGCGCCCGCGAGACCGGAGTCGAACGACTCCGGCGTCGGCCATCGAGGGTGCCCCATCCGGTAGGACCGCGCGTCGTGCAGGTTCTCGAACGTCTCCACGGCCCGCCTCCGGAGTACGGGGTCGCCCGAGCGCAGGGCCAGGCGCAGCACCGTCATGCCGGACCCGGCCAGCCCGTGCGTCACGTCCGGGCTCGGGTGGTCCACCGGGAGCCGGGCCGCCGCCCGCAGCGCGAACGCCCTCGTCTCGTCGTCGCCCGCGGCCTCCGCCGCGTCATGGAGGGCCCAGACGGCTCCCGAGCGCCCGAAGTACAGGCCGGGGGGCCAGACGTCCTCGTCGGCGAGACGCCGGCGGAGCCACCCGGTCGCGGCGGCGACCGCCTCCGAGACGCCGGCGGCACCCGCGCCCCCCGTCCCGGCTGCGCCCGCTGTCCTTGCCGCGCCCTCCGTCCTCGCCGCGCTCCCTGCTCCGGCCGCGTCACCTGTCGCCGCCGCGTCACCTGTGGCGGCCGCGCGGGAGGCGAGCGCCAGGACGCCCAGGACGCCCGGTACGCCGCCGTTCACCGAGCACGGGTCCGCCTCGGCCCCGCCGGACCCACCGGCCGCGTTGGGCCACGGCGACGGGCTGTCCTGCCGGGTGTCCATGGTCTCCACCAGCCGCGCCAGCCCGTCCGCCACCAGGACGTCCGTTCGTCGCGCCCCGCCCGCCCCCACCCCCGCGCTGGCACTCGCCGTCTTCCGCGCCGTCGCGGCGCGCGTGCCGGTGAGGGAGAGCGTGTCCAGGTACCGCGCGCAGCGGCTCAGCGACCAGCGGTCCTCCGGCTCGGTGACCAGTCCCTCCACCAGGGGGCGCAGGAGGGCGAGGGTGGGATTGGCCGCGGACACCGCGGCGACGTGGTCGAGGAGGCGCCGGCCGCGGGCCGGGCCCGTCGTGCCGTCCTCGGGGAGCTCCAGCCCGGCGCCGGTCGCGAGGAAGTACGCCAGCCCGCCGAGACCGAACAGGTCGGCCGCCTCTCCCGGCGCCGGGCGGAGCTCGCCGGTGTGCGGCACCAGCTCCGGAGCCAGGTAGCCGGGGGTTCCGCCGATCATGACGATCTCGCCCGGCACCGTCGCGTACTCCAGATCGATGAGCCGCAGGTCGCCGCCGGGCAGGAGCATCACGTTGTCCGGCGACAGGTCGCGGAAGACGTGGCCGAGGTCGTGGACGGCCCGCAGCGCGTCGACGAGGCGCCGCAGGACGGGCCGGACCTCGGCGGCCCCGTTCCCGAAGCCGTCGGGTCCGAGAGGCCCGGCGTTTCCCTCGGACCAGCGGCGCAGCGTCGTCCCAGGCACGCGTTCCTCGACGAGGAACGCGTGCCCGCCCTGTTCGAAGAAGTCGACCACGGCCGGGACGACCCCGCTGGACGCCAGGGCCTCCAGCCGGGACCTCTCCGCCGCCAGCCGTCCGCGCGCGTCCCGGCCCCCGAGATCGGACGAGGCGTGCGGCCGTCCCTCCTTGATCACGACTTCGGCGCCGCTCTCGGTGTCCTCCGCGATGTACACGCCGCCCCTGTTGGCGTGTCGCACGGCCTCGCGGACCACGAAACGGCCGTTCAGCATCACGGCGGGCCGCTCCGGCGGTGTCCCGGGGGCGCGGTCCGCCGCCTCGGAGGCACCGGACGCGGTGAAGGGGGAGACGGCGAAGGACGGTGGGGAGAACCGTGGCAGCCGCTCGTCGTGGATCGCCGTCCCCTCCGGCGTGCGGAGCCTGGTCTCGTAGAAACCGTCGTTGCCGAGCACCCGGTGCCCGCCGAAGGCCCCGTAGCGGTAGTGGACGATCCCGCCGGGCCGGTACGGGTGGTCCGACAGGATCGCCGGACCGGGGAGCCCCCAGGTGGCCTCGTCGAGCAGCGGCGCCAGCCGGGCCGCCTCGGCGCTGCCCGCCGGGTAGGCGGTGACGAACTTCCCCGCCTGGGCGCGGGCGCAGTGGGGGGCGAGAAGCTCCCAGTAGTCGCCCAGCCGCGCGGGGAACTTGAAGGCGCACCCCTCGGCGGCCAGCACCCGTACGACCCGGGAGAGCACGATCGGGGCGGAGAGCATCGTCGCGGAGACGTGGAGTTTCCAGCCCTGCGTGGGCATCACGTATCCGCCGGGAACGACCAGGCACCAGAATTCCCCGTCGGTGACCGACCAGTCGCGGGCCGGGACCCGCCCGATCTCGGCGATCGCGATGTCACGCAGGAGGGCACTGTCACCCGGGGGGCTTTTCACGGGAGGTCATCCTTCGGCTGTCACGGTTCGGCGTCACGCGAGAAATCCACGTCGCATGAGGAAAATCCACGGCGCGCCGGGAAAAGGGACGCGGGACACGAACACAGGAGGTGCGTGGGAAACGAGCGAGGGGCGCGCGAGGCGCTCACGCCCGGGAGCCGCGCCGACGGCGTGGAGCCCGCCGGGGGCGTGGTCATCGCCCCATGTCATTCGGGGCCGCGTCACCGGGACCGTGCATCGGAACCGTGTCATCGGGACCGTGCATCGGGACCGTGTCACGGGGATCGCGTCGCGGTGATCGCGCATATGTGAGATCGGCGGAACCGCCGTGTTCTTTTCCGCCCGTCGGCGCTGGGCAATACGAAAACACGCTGACATGAAGTGCGCCACGTAAAATTACGCACTTCTCGCGCGGCACGTGCGGCCGGCGGGTATTCAATGCGCTTATTTCATATTCCCATATGTTGATTCCGGTCCGCCGTGGCGGCGCCTCGCACGGACGTCCGCGGGGAATCGGGCGGCGAGTTTCCCGGGCCCGCCCCCCGGATGCGCGGACGCCGTTTCCCAGGTTCGGAGGACCCGTCCTGATATAGCGTCGCGTCCATGACCGAACTCGACGGCCGCCTGCGCGCGGTGTGCGACCTCGCCGTCTCCGGCGTCCGGGAAATGGCCGGGCGGCACGAGTACGACGGCCTGATCCAGGACCTGTCGCCGGAGGGGGTCCGCGCCGGGCTGGCCGCGCTGGGCCGGGGACCGCTGCCCGGCGACCCGTACGACGCGGCGCACCTGCAGATCTTCGAGGAGGCCACGCGGGTGCAGCTCGGAGAGCTGGAGCTGCACCGCCGCAGCCCCCTGGAGCACCTGGGCAACCTCGACCTGGCCACCTACGACCGCGAGTACGCCCCAGAGGCCGAGCGGAACGCCGCCAAGCTCGCGCACCTGGCCCGCTGGCCCGAGGCGGTGGACAACGCGGTCGCCTCGCTCGACCTGCTCAGCGCCCCCGTCGCGACGGCCCTGCTCGGTGCGGTGCGCGGCCTGGCCTCAGGGGTGCCCCAGGATGCCGAGGAGAGCGTGCGCGAGGCGGCGTTCAGGGCCCACGCCCGGCTGGTGGAGCACGTCGAGAAGGCCGCGCACACCGGCGACCCGGACGCCTCCCTCGGCGCCGCGGGTCTCGCCAGGCTCATGGGGGCCGGTGACGGCCTCCCGGTCGACCTGGGCCGGCTCGCCGAGCGCGCCGACGCCGAGCGCGACCGCCTGATGGCCCGGCTGGCGGAGTCCTGCGCCGCGCTGGGATTCGCCGGACGGCCGCCGCTGGAGGTCGCGCGCGAGCTCGTCAGGCAGCACCCCGGCCCCGACGGCGTGATCGAGGCGGCCAGGATCGGCACCGAGAGGGCGATCGCCTTCACCAGGGAGAAGGACCTGGTCCCCTACCACGACGGCGAGTGCCTGGTCGGCATCGCGCCCGAGTCGCGCCGGTGGGCCATGGCCATGATGAGCTGGTCGGCGCCCGGCGAGCCCGACGGCCCCTCGTGGTATCACGTCACCCCGCCCGACCCCTCGTGGCCCGAGCGCGACATCGAGGAGTGGCTGGAGGTCTTCAGCGAGACCACGCTTCCCGCGATCAACGTGCACGAGGTCGCCCCCGGGCACTTCTCCCACGGCCGAGCCCTGCGCCACGTCGGCTCCGACGTGCGGCGGACGTTGATGTCGCTGGCCTTCGCGGAGGGCTGGGCGCACTACGCGGAGGAACTCTGCGTCGAGGAGGGCTTCGCCCCCGGCGACCCGCGCTTCGAGATCGGCGTGTGGCTGGAGGCGCTCATCAGGGTGACCCGGCTGGCCTGCGCGATCGGCGTGCACTCCGGCGCGATGACCGTCGAGGAGGGCGCCCGCCGCTTCGCCGCCGACACCCACATCGCCGGTCCCGCGGCCCACTCGGAGGCGGCGCGGGCCACCTTCGACCCCACCTACGGCCGCTACACCTGGGGCAAGCTGGAGATCCTCGACCTTCGCGACCGCGCCAGAGCCGAGTGGGGCCCCGGCTTCGGCCTCAACCGCTTCCACACCGCCATGCTCGCCCTCGGCTCCCCGCCCCTCGGCCTGCTCGGCCACGCCCTCGGGTCACGGCCCGGCACCCGGTAGGCCGTGCGAAGCCGCCCGGGCGGCTTCGCGAGCACGGCTTCGCGAGCACGGCTTCGCACGGCCACGGCGTCGGATGGACGCGGGCTCAGCGGTCGACGGCCGTGGCGCCGCCGTCGACGACCAGGTGGGTGCCGGTGATGAAGGACGCCTCGTCGCTCAGCAGGAACCGTACGGCCGCCGCTACCTCGGCGGGACGGCCGAGGCGGCGGAACAGCGACTTCTGGGTGAAGGATTCCAGATAGCGCGTGTCGCCGTCTGTGGCGAGGGTGAGCATCGGGGTGTCGACGTAGCCGGGGCAGACGGCGTTGACCCGGATCGGCGCCAGTTCGTGGGCCATGGAGCGGGTCAGGCCGAGCATGCCCGCCTTGGACGAGCAGTAGGCGGGGATGAAAGCCTGCCCGACCAGGCCCTCGATCGAGGAGATGCCGACGACCGCGGAGCCCTCCTGGCGGCGCAGGTCCTCCAGCAGGGCCTTGACCAGCATGGCGTGGGCGCGCAGGTTGACGTTGAGCACCGCGTCCCATGAGGCCTCGGTCAGGTCGCCGATGGCCGTGGGGGCCGCGATCCCGGCCGCGTGCACGAGGCCGCCGATCGAGGTGAGGGCGGCGCGGCTGGTGGCGACCGCGGCGGGGAAGGCCGAGGAGTCGGTGACGTCGACGGCGACGGCGATCGCGGTGACGCCCTTCATGGCGGCGAACGAGGCGGTCTCCTTGGCGGCCGTCTCGTTCAGGTCCCAGATCGCCACCGGGCGCCCCGCCTCGGCGAGCGCCAGCGCGCAGGCCCGGCCGATCCCCGACGCCCCTCCGGTGACGACGACTCCGGTGCCGGTCATCGGTTACCTCCTCGACTGGTGATGCGCTTCACGTTAGCTTTGTGCCCAATCGGTCGCTAGGTGCGGCGCGAGCCGAAGCCGGGGCGATGTGTGAACCGCCGGTCCGGAGGTAACACGATGCGTGAACCGTCAGGCTGGAGGAAGCGTCATGCGTGAACTGTCGGGCAGGGTCGCGGTCGTCACGGGGGCGGGCGGCGGGATCGGGAGGGCGCTCGCGCTGAGCCTGGCCGCGGAGGGGATGTCCCTCATGCTCGCCGACGTCGATCCGGGAGGTCTCGCGGAGACCGCCTCGCTGGTGGAGGGCAGCGCGGGGCGGGGAAGCGCGGCGGAGGGCAGGATCCTCGGGGGCAAGGTCCTCACCGAGATCACCGACGTCTCCGACCCGGTGGCCGTGCAGCACCTCGCCGACCGTACGTTCGGCGAGCTGGGCGCGGTCCACGTGCTGTGCAACAACGCGGGGGTCTTCCAGGGCGGCCGGATGTGGACGCGGGAGCCCGAGGACTACGCCTGGATGCTCGGGGTGAACCTGTGGGGCGTGCTCCACGGCGTCCGGGCCTTCGTGCCCCGCATGATCGACCAGGACACCGAGGGCCACATCCTCAACACCGTCTCCGCCGCGGGACTGTTCGCCGTCCCCTACCTCGGCCCCTACACGGTCTCGAAGTACGCCGCGTTCGCCGCCTCGCAGTCCCTCGCCCAGGATCTCGCGATGGCCGGTTCCAAGCTCCGCGTGAGCGCGCTGTGTCCCGGCGGGGTGCGCACCGGCCTCAACCGCTCCGGCCGTCTCCGGCCGGAGAGCCTCGCGGCCGCCGAGCGCACCGAGGATGAGGCGGTCTCCACCGCGATCATCGACAGCCTGGTGGAGGGGGGCGTCGACCCGGCGGAGGTGGCGCTCGCCGCGGTGGCCGCCATCCGTGAGGAGCGTTTCCTGGTCCTCACCCACCCCGGCCACGCGGAGGCCCTGCGCGAGCAGACCGAGGCCCTGCTCTCGGGAGCGCTGCCCTCGCTGCCCGGCCCCGGGTGACGGCGCCGGAGGGAGATCTTTCCGGCCCCGGGGACCGCCCGGTCACGGGTGGTGGAACCGAAGGGGGATCTTTACGGTTCCGGGTGACGACCCCGGGTGACGGTTCCGGATGACGGCCACGGCGGCGGTGCTGCCGGGTGCCGCCGGGGGGCGATGAGCCGGCGGGCCGGAGACTCCGCCCCCCGTTTCCCGACTGCGAGCGGGTACGCAGACGGGCGCCGATAGACTGGCAGCACCGCTCTGTTCCTTTTGGGGGTCTTGGTGTCTGAGTTCGACACGGTCCTGGTCGTCGACTTCGGCGCGCAGTATGCGCAGCTGATCGCGCGAAGGGTGCGTGAATGCCACGTCTACTCCGAGATCGTCCCCTCGACGATGCCGGTCGAGGAGATGATGGCCAAGAAACCCAAGGCGATCATCCTGTCCGGCGGTCCCTCGTCGGTGTACGCCGAGGGCGCCCCCGCCGCCCCCGCGGGCCTGTTCCAGACCGGCGTGCCGACCTTCGGCATCTGTTACGGCTTCCAGATCATGGCCCAGGAGCTCGGTGGAGAGGTGGCCAGGACCGGCACCGCCGAGTACGGCGGCACCCACCTCGACGTCGGAGAGCAGGGCGTGCTCTTCGCGGGGCTGCCCGCCGCGCAGTCGGTCTGGATGTCCCACGGCGACAGCGTCTCCGCCGCCCCCGAGGGCTTCACCGTCACCGCCGCGACCGCCCAGACGCCCGTGGCCGCCTTCGAGCACCCCGAGCTGGGCCTGTACGGCGTCCAGTTCCACCCCGAGGTCCTCCACTCCGACCACGGCCAGGCCGTGCTGAAGCACTTCCTCGACGCCGCGGGCTGCCGCCCCTCCTGGACGATGCTCAACATCGTTGAGGACGCGGTCGAGGCGATCCGCGCCCAGATCGGCTCCGAGGGCCGCGCCATCTGCGGTCTCTCCGGCGGCGTCGACTCCGCGGTGGCCGCGGCCATGGTCCAGCGGGCCATCGGTGACCGGCTGACCTGCGTCTTCGTCGACCACGGGCTGCTGCGCAAGGGCGAGGCCGAGCAGGTCGAGCGCGACTTCGTCGCCGTCACCGGCGTCAAGCTCCGCGTGGTCGACGCCCAGGAGCGCTTCCTGAAGGCGCTCGACGGGGTCACCGACCCCGAGGAGAAGCGCAAGATCATCGGCCGCGAGTTCATCAGGGTCTTCGAGGACGAGCAGCGCGCCATCATCGCCGACGGCCCCGTCGACTTCCTCGTCCAGGGCACCCTTTACCCGGACGTGGTCGAGTCCGGTGGCGGCACCGGCACCGCCAACATCAAGTCCCACCACAACGTCGGCGGCCTCCCCGACGATCTCCAGTTCTCGCTGGTGGAGCCGCTCCGCGCGCTGTTCAAGGACGAGGTCCGCCGGGCGGGGGAGGAGCTGGGCCTGCCCGCCGCCATGGTCTGGCGCCAGCCGTTCCCCGGCCCGGGGCTGGGCATCCGCATCGTCGGCGCGGTCAGCCGCGAGCGCCTGGAGATCCTCCGCGAGGCCGACGCCATCGCCCGCGAGGAGCTCTCCCGCGCCGGTCTCGACCGGGAGATCTGGCAGTGCCCGGTCGTCCTGCTCGCCGACGTCCGCTCGGTGGGCGTCCAGGGCGACGGCCGCACCTACGGCCACCCGGTCGTCCTGCGCCCGGTCTCCAGCGAGGACGCCATGACCGCCGACTGGTCGCGCGTCCCGTACGACGTGCTCGCCCGCATCTCCACCCGCATCACCAACGAGGTCCGCGAGGTCAACAGGGTGGTGCTCGACGTGACCAGCAAGCCCCCGGGCACCATCGAGTGGGAGTAGGCGCCCCGGGGGTCGCGGCCGGGGCGCGGGCCGCCCCGGCGGCGGTTGGCGCCGATGACACCGTTTCGCGAAGTGCCGGGAGGTAAGTTGGGGCGGGTGTCCTCCACCACCCCCATCGGCGCAGACTCTCCGAAGACCCCCGTCGCCCGCCTGGCGTGGCTCGACGCGTTGCGCGGCATCGGCGCGGTCGCCGTGTTGCTGGAGCACCTGCTGCCCTGGTTCATGCCCGCCCTGAGACCGTACTGGTTCAACCTCGGGATGTACGGCGTCCTGGTGTTCTTCCTGGTCAGCGGCTATATCATCCCCGTCTCGCTGGAGCGGCGCGGCGACGTCAGGGCCTTCTGGATCAGTCGCGTGTTCCGCCTCTACCCGATCTACCTGCTGGTCGCGGCGGCCGTCCTGGTCATGGCGATCTGGATGCCCGTCCGCGAGCAGGTGCCCAGGGATCTGTCGTCGGTGTCCGCGCACGCCACGATGCTGCTGGACGTGGTGCACCTGGGCGGCCTGGCCGACACCATGTGGACGCTCTCTTACGAGATGGTCTTCTACCTGGTCGTCACCGCGCTGTTCGTCGGCGGGGCGCACCGCGCGAGCGGGACCTACGCGGTGGGCTTCGGCGCCGTCGCGGTCGTGGCGGGGCTGCTGCTGACGGGGCCGCTGCTGGGCGGGCCCTGGCCCGCGTACGTGTCCGGCGTGGTGTTCTTCGCGGGCCTGGCGTGCCTGCTCAGCGGCCGGTTCCAGAAGGCCGCCGCGTACGTCCTCGGCGCGATGGCGCTGGTGCTGCTGATCTTCTCGGGTTTCGTGCCGTGGCTGGGGGCGGCGATCCTCGCGGTGATGTTCGCCGGGACCGCGATCCGCCGCTGGGAGCAGGGTACGGGCGGGCTCTGGCCCGTGGCGGCGGCGACCGTGCTCGTGGCACTGGCGCCGGTCTGGTCGGAGCAGGCGGGCTGGTGGTGGGTGCGGCCGGGGCCGTGGTTCGCGACCATGGCGCTGGCCGGGGTGACGTTCGCGGGCGCGATGGCCCTGCGCGAGCGGCGGCTGCCCCGGTTCCTCGTCTGGCTGGGCCTGGTCAGCTACTCGATCTACCTGCTGCACCACCCGCTGCTGCGGCTCATGCACGCCGTTGTCGGCGACGTGCGGGACGCGGGGCAGGTGGTGCAGCTGTCACTCTCGGCGGCGTTCGTGCTGGTGGTGCTGGGCCTGAGCCTGCTCACCCACCGCTACGTGGAGCTTCCCATGCAGCGGCTGGGCAGGCGGCTGGCCCGGAGGCCGTCTTCGAGTGAGGTCGTCTCTTCACGGTGAGGTAGCGGCTCAAGAACCGTCCGGGGGCGACTGGGCGAAGTCGTCCGGGTCGCCGGTGGGCGACTCGGAGGGCAGGTCCGTGTCCTTCTCGGAGCCGACGGGGTAGACGTCCCCGGCCTTGGTGGCCTTGGCGCCGCGCAGCGAGGAGACCGCCACCACGTGGTACCCCTGCTTCTGCAGGGCCACCAGCAGCTTCGGCATCACCGTGACGGTCTGCGCCACCCAGTCGTGCATGAGGATGACCCCGTCACGCTTGGCGTTCTTGAGCACCTCGTCGTAGATGGCCTTCTCGTTCTTGGTCGCCCAGTCCCGAGAGCCGCCGTTCCACAGGACGATCGGCATGCCCATCTCGGTGGCGATCGCCGCGACCCGCTCGTCGAACTCGCCGTAGGGCGGGCGAATCGTCGTCGGGTACTTCCCGGTGGACTTCTTGACGATGTCCTGGGTCTTGGTCAGCTCCTCGCGGATCTTCTCTTCCGACAGCTCCCGCAGATGCGGGTGGCTGTAGCTGTGGTTGCCGATGTCATGGCCTTCGGTGACCATCCGCTTGGCGAACGCGGGGCGGGACTTCACGTACTGGCCCTCAAGGAAGAACGTCGCCTTGGACTTGTACTTCTTGAAGGTGTCGAGCAGCTTGTCCGCGTACTTTCCGGGGCCGTCGTCGAAGGTCAGCGCGATGCACTTGACCTTCGTGCAGTCCACGGGCACGGGCTTGGGGGTGGTCGTGGCCTTGGGGGTGGGCTTGGCCTTGCCCGCCGTCGTGGCCGTCGTTCTGGGCTGTTCCGCGCTCCACGCGGTGGTCGGGGCGGAAATCATGGCCAGCGCACAGGATGTGGCCAGCAACATTCGGGCAGGAGACTTCATGAGGGGAGCTCCGGGTCAAATCGACGTCGGTCGAATGGGCATCCTATCGAGACGCTTGATGCCTCCTGGGGCTTAAGCGTCACGATGTCCTGTGAAAGGCGCGCTCTCCCGCGATCGGGGCGCGGTGTCCCGCCGAGCACAAACTTGACGTTTTCCCAGGTCATGGGTGCGTATAGCGGGCCGGTCGCGCCCCGGGCGTGCCCGATGATGGGCATCGGACCCCGCCGGAGCACGCTGGGAAGACCATGACGATCAATGCGGTGAGCCCGGACCCGGTCGAGGAGGGGCGAGGGGAGACCGGCGGGGCACCGGCCCGCGACCGGTGGTTCACGCTCGCCTGCTACGCCACCGCCCAGCTCGCGTTGCTCGGCTGGTGGCTCGGTTTCCATCCCGGGCTGATGAGTCCCGACTCCGTCACCTACGTCGCGCACGTCACGACGGGTCCCTGGGGGGCCGCGCACTCGGTCGCCTACGACGCCCTGCTCGCACTCTCCCTGAGGGTGACCGGCGACCTGTCCCCGGTCACCCTCCTGCAGACGGCGGCGATGGCCGCCGCGCTGGCCCACCTCGCGGGCGCGATCCGGCCACTGGGGGTACGGCGGCGCCCGCTGCTCGTGGCGGTGGGGTGCGCGGCGCTGTCGCCGCCGCTCGGCGCCTTCACGGTGTCGATGTGGAAGGACGTGCCGTTCACCGTGTGCGCCGTACTGGCCGCGGGCACCGCCATGCGGCTCGCGACCCGGCCTGGCGTCCGGTCCGGCGTGCGGGGCGCTGCCGGGTCCGTTGTGCGGGTTGAGGATCGGGTGCCGGGGGTGGCCGGGTCCGTTGTACGGGGCGAGGCGGCCGGGTCCGTTGTGCGGGGCGAGGACGGGGTGCGGGGCGTGGCCGGGGCCGCGGCGTGGGACGAGGCCCGGGGGCCGGGTGTGGCCGGCCGCGGCCGGTGGGCCTGGGACCCGCGCCTCGCCGCCCTCGGGGCCGAGCTGCTCGGGCTGGGACTCTTCCGCAACAACGGCTTTCTCGTGGCGCTGATCGCCGCGGTCCCGCTGGTCGTGCTCCTGTCCGGCACCCCGGGGGCCCGCCGACGGGTCGCGACGCTGGCGGCCGGGGCGGTGGCGGCGCCCCTGCTCCTGCTGGGCGTCGGCTACCCGGCGATGGGCATCGTCCCGCCGTCCCGCTCGTTCGCCTACCAGACGGTCTTCGGCGACCTCGCCGTGGCGTACGGGGAGAGACCCGGGCTCTTCGACCGCGGGCAGCGGGCACTCCTGGCGGGGATCGCCCCCCTCGACACCTGGCGGTGGGGGGCGACCTGCCAGACCGTGGCGCGCGTCTTCTTCGATCCCGGATTCGACCACGGGCAGGCCGAGCGGCGGATCTCCGACGTCCTGGAGCTCTGGCGGGGGCTGCTGCTTCGCGCGCCCGGCACGATGCTGAGCACCCGGATCTGCCGCGCCGCGCTCGCCTGGCAGATCGGCTCGACCTCGGGCGAGCCCGGCGGTGAGCTCTACCGCTTCTCCCTGAGGGATCCCCGGCTCCCCGACGGCTGGGAGGGCACCCCGGCGGCCTCGGTGATGCGGCAGCGGCCGATCTCCACCGGGCTGCTGGCCGCCGGGCTGTTCGCGCTGGACACGAGCACGGTCAGGCAGCTCGAATGGCTGCTCTGGCGGGCGCCCTTCTGGTGCTACCTCACCTACGCCGCGGCCGCGCTCGTGTGGTGGCGGACGGGGAACCGGGCGGCGCTCGCGGGGGCGGCCGTGGTCGCGGGGCAGCAGATCGGCGTGATCCTCACCAACACCGCGCCGGACTTCCGGTTCATGGTGGCGCCGATCTTCATCGGGGTCCTGTTCGTTCCGCTGTTCCTGCGGGAGGCGGGGACCCTGCTGCCCCGCCGGTGAGCGGGACTTCCGGAGATCCCCGTGGCGCTTCCGGGACCCCTCGCCCGTTCCGCGGGTTCTCGCCGGTCCGCCGGTCCGCCGGTCCGCCGGTCCGTCAGCGGTCGAGTTCCTCGAACAACGCCTCCCACCGGTCCAGGACGCGGGGCAGCCGGTACTTCCTCATCCGTTCCCTGCCCCTGGCCCCCATCCTCCGGCGCAGCTCGGCGTCGGACATGAGGCGCTCCAGGGCGGCGGCGAAGCTCCCGGTGTTGCCCGGCTCGGCCAGCATGCCGTTGTCCCCGTCCTCGACCAGGGTCCTGACCCCCGCCGAGGCGTCGCAGGCCACGGCGGGCAGCCCGCAGGCCGCGCCCTCGGCGAGGACCAGCCCCCACCCCTCGAAGTCGCTGCTCAGGGTGACGATGGAGGCGTCCAGGTATTCGGCCTCGACGTTCTCGACCTGCCCGCGGAAGACGATCCGGTCGCCGAACCCGGTCTTCGCGGCCTGCGCCTCCAGGGCCGCCCGGAGCGGCCCGTCACCGATGATGTGCAGCTCCCACGGCTCGGCGACGGCCGGGGCCGCGGCGGCGAAGGCGTCGATCAGCAGGTCGATCCGCTTCACCCTGACCAGCCGTCCCGCCGAGACGATCCGCGGGTTGCGCAGCGGGGCCGCCTTCTCGGGAAAGACGCTGACCGGGTTCAGCATGGTCCCGCAGTTGGCGAGCCGGTGTGCCGTGAAGGACGCGGCGTAGTCGTCGCAGAGGAACAGCGCCTTGTCGAGGTGCGCGTAGTGCTTCTTGATCAGCCTGAGGTTCGGGGAGTCCACCGCCTCGGCGTACGACTGGTGGTACTGGCCGACCTTGGCGATGTGCGGCATGGGCAGGTCGGCGATCCAGTGGGCGGCCCAGGGCGAGGCGATGACCATGTAGCCGTCGCCGATCCGGTCCGTCAGCCGCAGCAGTTTCCGGCGGGCGGCGGCGACCTCCTCCGGGGTCCTCCTCTGCCTGGCCTTGCGCCACGGGAGCGAGCGGGAGGTGGGCTCGGGGGCGGGCGTGTCGTACAGCGTGGTGTGCCGGTAGAGGGGGTCGGCGACGTAGGTCTGCGGCTGCCGGGAGGGGTTGATGCTGATCAGGGTCACCCGGTGCCCGCGCGAGCCGAGGCCTTGGGCCAGGGTGTGGATGACCCGCTGGGACCCGCCCATCGAGTCGCCGTCGGTGCTGAGGAAGAAGACGTTGCGCGATCTCATCGCATGACCTCCGGGAAGAAAGCGTCCACGACCCTGCCGCTCGCCTGCCCGTCGTCGAGGCCGCACCAGCGGTCGCGGAACTCCGCGTAGCGCGGCCCGTACCTCTCGGTGATCTCGGCGAGCCGGTCCAGCGCCGCGACCAGCTCGCCGGGGTCGCGCAGCAGCGGCCCGGGGGCGACCTCGGCCAGGTCGAAGCAGACCCCCCGCTGGGCGGAGGCGTAGCGCTCGTAGTCGTCGACGTAGTAGAGGATCGGCCTGCCGAGGCAGGCGTAGTCGAACATGATCGAGGAGTAGTCCGTCACCAGGACGTCCGAGGCCAGCATCAGGTCGTTGACCTCGGGGAACGTCGAGGCGTCCCGGACGAGGCAGCCGAGCGGGTCGGGCACCGCGAAGCGGTCGTACTGGTGGGCGCGGACCAGGATCACCCAGTCCGGGTGCAGCGCGCCGGCGAGGGCGGGCAGGTCGAGCCGGATCGAGTCGCCGCTGAAGCGCCTGCCGTCGCGGTAGGTGGGCGCGTAGAGGATCACGCGCTTTCCCGCGGGGATCTCGAAGAACTCCCTGACCCGCCGCGCCCGCTCGCGCTGCGCCGGCTCCATGTGCCGCACCAGCACGTCGGTACGCGGGTAGCCGGCGTGCAGCAGCTCGCCCCCGAACCCGCTGGCCTCGGCGAAGTCGCGGCGGAAGTCGGGGCCCGGCGTGAGCAGCGCGTCCCAGCGCGCCACCGCCTCGGCGTACTTCTTGGCCAGGGACGGCTGCGCCCGGTGCCGGGGCTCGTCCATCCCCATCTTCTTGAGCACCTGACCGTGCCAGGTCTGCAGGTAGCGGGTGCTCCCGCGCTTGCGGTAGCAGTAGGGGAGGTTGTGGCTGTCCACCCAGTGCCCGGCGCGTGCCAGGGTCCAGGCGTAGCGGAAGGTGTCGCGCCGGACGAGGTCGACGTCCTCGGGGAAGCGCTCGGGCACGTCCGCGTGGGACCAGACCGCCCGCAGGCCCGTGGCGCGCCGCTGCAGTTCCTCGTGGATGTAGCGCGGGTTGCCGGTGTAGCCGGTGCCCTCCGCCGACTCGAACAGCACCAGGCGGCGGTTCACCGGCATCACCGTGCTGACCAGCCGGTAGAAGCGGCCCAGGTTGCGGGGGGTGGCGAGGTCGGACAGCAGATTCCGCCAGAGTTCCGCCACGCTCGGGAGACGCCGCCTGGACGCGGGGCCGAGCCTGCGCGCCGTGAGGCGGAACGGGAGCTCGGCGGACGCTTCGAGGACCAGGCGGCCCGAGCCCACCGTGCCCACGGAGGTGAACGACAGCCCCGGCGCCGCGAGGATGGGCCTGAGGTTACGGCGCTCGCCCTCGTGGAGCGAGATCATGACCGCCTGCGGCCTGACGGCGTTGTCCGGCCACTCCAGGTCGGGCAGGGAGATCGTCACCGCTCCCTCCAGGATTCCCGTCCCCTCCGGGGTTCCCGTCTCTCCGGGAGCCCCTGCCATCCGCGGGATTCTCGTTCTCTCCGGCTCCTCCGGTTCCCACTGCCCTTCGAGCCCCTTCGGGGCCTGTTTCCCCCGTTCCTCCAGCTGCTCGATCGTGACGGGTGCCATCTGGACGGGGATCGAGGCGATCGCCCGCTTCCTGCCTCCGATACGAAGCCACGCGGTCAGCGTGCGGCCGTCGAGCACCCGGCCCGGATCGTAGGTCCGCAGGTGCAACCGGATCCGGTCCCTCGACGCCTGCAGGTCGACGAGCTCGTGCCGGAGCAGCGCGCCGGACAGCGGTTGCTCCGCCAGGTGCAGCTCGGTGACGTCCAGCTCGCTTCGGCCCTGCTCGCTCTCCGGGAGCGTCGTGCCCCAGAACACCCGCTCGCCGTCCGCCGTGACGGCCCGGGGCGGGACCGAGTGCCTACCCCCCAGCTCGAAGGCGGCGAGCGCCGCCTCCGCTCCGCGCCGCTCGCGGACGAGCTGGACGCACACCCGCTCCGCCCGGGTCAGCCGCTCGATCGCGGCGGGTTCGAGCGTGTCCACGTACGGGATGACGATGTCGGCGAACTCGGAGATCCACGCCGGGTCGCGCTGGGGCAGGTCGCCCAGGTAGAGGCGCAGGTCGTGGGAGAGGAAGCGGAAGTCCTTGTCCTCCTTGAGGTCGAGGGAGTGGGTGCTCGCCAGCACGCGGTCGCTCAGGACGGCGGCCGTGACGCGCTGGCGCACGTTCTCCAGCTCGTGCCGCCGGGACGAGATCGACCTGGTGGCGGGCGTGGCGGCGAGCAGCCAGCGGTAGACGGGCCACGGCACGATGGCGAACAGCTTGCTGCGGCAGAACAGCTCCGTCGACCAGACGATGTCCTCGTGGTGGATGTCCTCGGGGAAGCGGATGCCGGTGACGTCGAGGAAGGTGCGCCGGTACAGCTTGTTGGTGGCCAGGCAGTTGAAGAGGAGCTCGGGCTCGGCGCGGATGCCGTCCACGACCCGCCGTTCCGCGAACAGCTGGGGGTACCAGAGGGTGACGGTGCCGGTCGCCTCGTCGACGCGCTCCACGGTGCCCATGACGAAGTCGGCGCCGGTCGTCTCCGCCTCCAGCAGGAGGCTCTTGCAGGCGTGCCGGGGCAGCTCGTCGTCGCTGTCGAGGAACATCAGGAAGGGCGCGCGGGAGGCGTCGACGCCCGCGTTGCGCGGCGCGCCGCAGCCGCCGCTGTTGGCGGGCAGCCGCATGGAGCGGACCCGGCCGTCCTCCTCGGCGAGCGCCCTGGCCACCGCGGGGGTGTCGTCATCGGAACAGTCGTCCACGATGATCACTTCGAGGTTCTTGAGCGTCTGACCGAGAACGGAGCGCACGGCCCGGGGTAACCGGGCCGCGTCGTTGTAGGTGATGACGATCACGCTGACGTCCGGGACCGTGTGTCGCTGTGCTGTCATGGTGCGCAACTCCAAGGCGGCTGGGAGGAGAGCCTTGACCCGCGGTGGCCCGTGCCCTGATGGGCGAAGGCCAGGCAAGGCGTCATGGGATCGCTGATGTCGGTCGGGAGGCCGTCAGGCCGAGGTGGGCGATGGGATCGCCGGTGTCGGTCGGGGGGCGGTCAGGTCGAGGTGGGCGATGGGATCGCCGGTGTCGGGGGCGGTCAGGCCGAGGCGGACGTCTCCGCGAGCAGGACGGGGGCGTCACGGCCGGTGCCCCGCGCGGCCTTCCCGCGGTCCGCGCGCTCCTCGTGGTACTCCGCGTCGACGTTGACCTCCCAGACGTCGTGCCGGGCTCCGTCGACGACGTTCTCCACGGTCAGCATCGCGGTGAGCATGGAGTGGTCCTGGTTGTTGTAGCGGTGCATGCCGTTGCGGCCGATCGGGTGGATCTCCGGCCACTCCACGTCGAGATACTTCCTGAGCACCTCGACGTTGTCGGCGTAACCGGCGTCGTAGACGGGGTAGGCCTTCGGCATCCGCACCACGTAGCCCCGCTGGACCGAGCCGGGGGTCACCAGGCCCAGGTGTTCCAGCTCCCGGGTGCCGAACGCGACGAGGTCGTCGTCCGGGGTGCGCCACAGGTCGTCGCCCTCGTTGACGAAGTACTCCAGGCCGAGACAGGTCCGCCCCGCCTGCACCAGGTACGGCGACCAGGAACCGTAGTTCTGCACCCGGCCGAGCCGGACCTCGGGGGAGTGGATGTAGATCCAGTTGTCGGGGAAGGAGAACCGCTCGGGGACGACCAGCGCGACGGTGAGGAAGTCGCGGTATCTCAGCCCCGCGGCGGCCTCGGCGACGGCGTCGGGCACGTCTGGCCCGAACGCGCGGATCAGGGCGTTGAGCGGCATCGAGGAGATGAGGGTGTCGCAGTGCACCTCGCGGGTGGCGCTCCCGCCGTCCGGGCGGACGCGGCTGCCGTCCGGGCGGATGACGCCGTTGACGCCGCCGTCCGAGTGAAAGCCGTCGTCCTGGCGGACGGTGACGGCCAGGCGGCCGCGGTGGCGACGGACGCGCTCGACCCGGGTGCCGAGGTGCACGGGGGAACCCCGCTCGCGGACCCGGTCGGCGCAGGCCTCCCACATCATGCCCGGCCCCAGCCTGGGGTAGCGGAACTCCTCGATGAGACTCGTGATCTCCTTCTGGTTCCTCCCCGGCCTCAGCGCGTCGGCGACGGCCTTCCCGAGGGAGAGGTTCCTGATCCGCTGCGCGGCCCAGTCGGCCTGGATGCTCGCGGCGGGAACGCCCCACACCTTCTCGGTGTAGGTCTTGAAGAAGATCCGGTAAAGCCGTCGGCCGAACCTGGCCGCCACCCAGCCCTCGAAGGTGGACTGGTCGGCGGGCGGCCTGACACGGGCCCAGGCGTACGAGCCGACGCACCGCAGGGATTCGAGGACACCGAGGTTGAGCAGGGCGTTGGACGCCCTGAGCGGGTAGTCGTAGAAACGGCCCCTGTAGTGGATGCGGCTCATTCTCGGGCGGAGCAGGAAGTCCTCCTCACCGAGGATCTCGTTCCAGAAGTCCTCCACCCGCGGCACCTTCGTGAAGAAGCGGTGCCCGCCGATGTCGAAGCGCCAGCCGTCGCGTTCCTCCGTACGGCTGATCCCGCCGACCACCCGGTCGGCCTCGAAGACCTCGCACGGGTGTCCTCGCCGGGTCAGCTCGTAGGCCGCGGTGAGCCCGGCGGGCCCCGCTCCCACGACCACTGTTGATTCCATGCGCTTCCCCCCGCGAATGCCGTTTCCCGCGATCTCGCCCGTCTCGGTCACACGATCGTGTCGGACGGCCAGGGGGGACCGAAGGGTCATTACGTCTTACCAGGACGTGTGCATTCCCAGCCTTGACCTGGGCTTGGGGAAGGCGTTGCCGCGTCACGGGCCGGAAGCCGGATCGGCCGCCCGCGGGAGATGTGCGGGAGATGGTCAAGTCTCGGTCAGCTCACTCCATCGCGGTCATATTTTGAGCTCGCCAGGCCTGTCACGGAGCCATGCTGCTTGACGTGACGTCTACGTCGCGTTCATGGCCGCCAGGTTGTGTCGACGGGCACACGGGTTCCTTCCGCCGTTTTCCGGCGACCGCTGGGCCTCCCGCCGCGCGCCCGTGACGTCTTCCACGATGAGTGGATCTTCACCTGCGTGCCGTGTCCGGCGTTCACGCCGATGGACCGGACTGTGAACTTTCGACTACCGGAGGATCGATCGTGGCCTCAGTGAGCATCATCGTGCCCATATACGACGTGGAACCGTACCTTGAGGCGTGTCTGGAGTCGTTGGTCGCGCAGACCTGGAGTGACATCGAGGTCGTCATGGTGGACGACGGTTCTCCCGACTCCAGCGCGGAGATCGCCGGCGCCTTCGCCGAACGTGACGCCAGGTTCCGGCTGATCCGGCAGGAGAACGGGGGCCTTGGCACCGCGCGCAACACCGGTGTACGGCACGCCACCGGTGATTTCCTCGCCTTCTTGGACAGCGACGACATGCTCCCGTTGACGGCCGTCGAGACGATGGCGTGCAGCCTGGAGGAGAGCGGGTCCGACCTCGTCACGGGCAACGTCCTGCGCTTCAGCGGGCAGGGGGTGCGCCAGTCGGCGATGCACAAGGTGATCTTCGCCAACTCCGCCCGGCGGACCCACGTGACCGGCGACGAGATCCTGCTCAAGGACCGGCTGGTCACGAACAAGCTCTGGCGGCGCTCCTTCTGGGACGAGAAGGGACTGAGCTTCCCCGAGGGGGTCCTGTGGGAGGACATCGCCGTCTCCCTGCCCGCCCACTTCCTGGCCGGGGCGGTGGACGTGCTGTCCACCCCGGTCTACCTGTGGCGGGAGCGGGAGGGGGAGAGCGTCTCGATCACGCAGAACCGGGGGCACGTCAAGGGGATCGAGGACCGGTTCGCCGCCGTCAACTCGGTGCGGAGCTTCCTCGTCGACACCGGACGGGCCGAGCACCTGAAGGCGTGGGACCGGATGGTCCTCGACAGCGACCTGCCGAACTTCCTGCAGGTGCTCGACCAGGCGGGAGAGGAGTTCCAGAACCGCTTCCTCGACCTGGCATGCGCCTACATCGACCAGGCGGGGCCGAAGATCCTCTCGCTCATCCCCGCGCAGCGCCGGGCGAAGTGGGCTCTCGTACGGGAACGCCGGGTGGGCGACCTCGTCCAGCTGCTGGAGTGGGACAGGACGGTCAAGCCGACCGCCCGCGTCGTCGGCGGCGGCCTGCGCGGATACCACCTCAACAGCCCCGTGCAGGTCGAGCGGTCGGCCACGCGGATGCGCGAGGAGCTGGACCTGCGACAGCGGGTGGACAGCCTGGACTGGAAGGACGACAAGCTGGTCGTCGAGGGCCGGGTCTCGCTGCGCTACCTGCGTCCCCGCAGGCGGATGCAGCAGCACGTCCTCGCCTGGCTGGTCCCCGAGGGCCCCGGCCGCAGGATCCGGCTCCCGGTCACCATCCGGCGGGGCCTGTCGCTGGTCGACACCGGCCCGCGCAGGCGCAAGGACTGGTGCGGGTTCCGGCTGGCCGTCGACCCGGCCGTGCTTCCCGCCGGCTCGTCCTGGCGGATCGACCTGGGCGTGCTGTCCCGGGGCCTCGTACGGAGAGGCAGGCTGGCCCAGCCGAGCCCGGCCGCGCGGCGGCTGGAGTTCACCGAGCGCGAGTCGGGGATCGTGGCGTGGACGGAGTGGACGCCCGCCGAGGAGTTCAGGCTCCGGGTGGAGAGGCCGGGCGGCCGGGTCACCGGTCACCGGGTGGCCGAGGGCAGGCTGCGGATCAGCGGCCGGTGTGACGGCGACCTCGGCGCCGCGCCGGCGCTGCGGCTGACCCGGCCGGAGGGGGGCCGCGACCGGCGCTACCCGATGACCGTGTCGGACGGCGTCTTCGAGGCGGTGGTCGACCTCGACGGGGTGCTGTCCGAGCGCTGGCCGGGTCTCGACCCGGCCAGCCTGGAGATGAGCGCGCTCAACCCCGGGGCCGAGTGGCGCTTCGAGGTCGTCCCCGAGGAGGGGCAGGCTCGGCCGCTGCTCGTCGGCCGCGACGTGGAGCGCGGCCTCTACCGGCTCCGCGGACGCGACGTGGTGCTGGACCGGTCGCAGGCGGGCGGGCTCGTGCTGCGCGAGCAGCGGCCGACGTTCTACGTGGAGCGGGTGGAGTGGACCGGGCTGGGCCACCTCAAGCTGACCGGGGCCCCGATGCGCCCGATCGACGGCCCGGCGTGGCTGGTCGTCACCTCGCGCAACCGGCTCAGCGAGCGGCTCTTCCCGCTCGACGGCGGAAGCGTCACGGTGACGCCCGAGGGGAGCGACACGCTCGGCGGCTGGTTGCCGCTGCCGGCGGGCACGCACGGCTTCGCGATCCGTACCGGTGCCGGCGACATGCGCGTGGAGTTCCGGCTGTCCGCGCCGCTGGAGCACATCTCCGCCACCCGTACGTACACCTTCGACACCGACCTGATGGACGAGGCCGTCTTCACCGTGAGCGACGATCTGCGCGCCTCGGGCAGGCCGAAGCAGCAGCGGCTGCTGAAGGAGGACTTCTACCCCGCGAGGTGCAGGGAGCCGCTGCGGGACGCGGTCCTCTTCGACAGCTACGGGGGCAGGCAGTTCTCCGACAGCCCGAAGGCGATCTACGAGGAGCTCGTGCGGCGGGGCGCCGACCTGGAGTTCATGTGGATCGTCAGGGACGGGCAGGTGGAGCTGCCCGAGGGGGTGACGGCGGTCCGGCGGTACGGGCGGGAGTTCTTCGACGCCCTCGCCCGCTGCCGGTACATCGTCACCAACAGCCACCTGCCCTCCTGGTTCGAGCGCAGGGAGGACCAGACGGTGCTGCAGACCTGGCGCGGCACCCCGCTGAAGCGCATCGGCTTCGACGTCGAGAAGGTGCCGCTCGCCAGGTCCGACCACCACGAGCGGCTGGCCAGAGCCGTCGCCCGGTGGAGCCACCTGATCTCGCCGAGTCCCTGGTGCACGTCGGTCCTGGACGGCGCCCTGCGGTTCGAGGGGGAGGTGCTGGAGATCGGCTCGCCCCGCGACGACCTGTTGCGCCGCGCCGGAGTCGCCGCGCGGACCAGGGAGATCCGGGAGCGGCTCGGCCTGCCCGAGGGCAGGAAGGTCGTCCTGTACGCCCCGACGTGGCGCGACGACAAGTTCTACAGCAAGGGCCGCTACCGGCTCGACCTGCGCCTGGACCTCCAGCGCATGGACGAGGAGCTCGGTGAGGACCACGTGCTCATGATCCGCAAGCATCCGAGCGTCACCGACAGGCTGCCGAGGGTCGGCACGGACTTCGTCCTCGACGTCTCGGCGTATCCGGACATCCAGGAGCTCTACCTGGTCGCGGACATGTTGATCACGGACTACTCGTCGGCGATGTTCGACTTCGCGGTGACCGGCAAGCCGATGTTCTTCTACACCTACGACCTGGAGCGCTACCGCGACGAGGTGCGCGGCTTCTACTTCGACTTCGAGGCCGAGGCCCCCGGGCCGCTGCTGCGGACGACCGAGGAGGTCGTGGCGGCCGTGCGGGACGCCGGCGAGGTGCACGCCAAGTACCGGAAGCTGTACGACGCCTTCACCGCCAGGTTCTGCCCGCTGGAGGACGGCGGCGCGGCGGCCAGGGCCGTGGACCGGGTCTTCCGGTAGCCGCCCGCTCCGCGGTGGGTCCGGCGAAAGGCCGAGGAAGCTTTCCTCGGCCTTTCGTGTCTTCAAAGCACCCGATCCCTGTGGCGCGGGTCGGTCAAGAAGTGGCATGGAGATCTTCTAGTAGTTACAGAGCGTAGATGATAGGAGACACCGCGTGGTCATGCTGGAAGGCATGAGGGCCTATTCGTTGGACGACGTTCACGCGACCCGGAAACGAAAAGACTCCTGGTGGACCGTTTTCCTGGTCGACCCGGTGGCGTGCAGGCTCACCCTGCTCGTCGCCAACCACACGTCCATCACCCCCAACGGGCTCACCCGCTTCTCCCTGATCCTCGGGATGTGCTCGGCGATCTGCTTCGCGTCCGGACGGCTGGCCGCGGGGGCCCTGCTGTTCTACGTGAGCTTCATGGTCGACTGCATGGACGGGAAGATCGCCCGGCTCAAGGGGACGGGGACGGCGTTCGGTCTCTGGCTCGACTACGTGGGCGACCGCATCAGGGTGGTCTGCTGCGCCGCGGGGCTGGCGTCCGGGCAGTACGTGGCGACGGGGGAGGTCTCCTACATCCTGCTCGGTGCGGGGGTGGCCGTGCTCGACCTGTTCCGCTATGTGAACGCGCCGCAGATGAAGCGCGTGCGCGAGGTGGTCAAGGAGAACCGGCTCGGACGCCTGGCGTCCGTCGAGTCCATGGTGACCGTGGGACACCCCAGACCCGGAGAGGCGCCGGTGGCCGCCGGGCACACCGTCCATGCGGGACACGCGGGGTATGCCGGACACGGCGAGCACGCGGGGCACGTCAGGCCCGTCGAGGTCATCACCCCCCGCGAGCCGATGCGAGTCGCCGGGTCCGAGAAACGGGGCGAGGGCCGAGGCGAGAACCGGGGCGGGGGCAGGGCGGGACGGCCGGGCCCCCGGGGTGGCCGGCGTCCGAGGCTGCCCCGCAGGTTCGGGCGCCTCCTGGCCCGCCACCGGGTGCGGAGCCACCTGATCAGCGGCATCGAGTTCCATGCCGCGGTGTTCGTGGTCGCCCCGCTGATCGGAACGGTCGCCCTGGTGCCCCTCGCGGTCGCGGCGGGGGTGCTGCTTCTGCTGAACGAGGTCGTCCTGATCTATCGAATGTGGCTCTTCTCCCGGGTGGTGCCCGTCGTGCCGCTCGTGGAGAAGGCGCCACGCGTATCTGTTTGACCAAGCTTTACGGGGGTTCGTTGTCATGCAGTCCGACCGTCCGATCTTCGTGATCGGTTGTCCGCGTTCCGGCACCACGATGTTGCAGCTGATGCTGCACTCGCACCCGCGCATCGCGGTGCCTCCGGAGACACGGTTCGTGGTGCCCGGCTACTACCGCAGGTTCTCCTTCGGGGACCTGCGCGAGGAACGCAACCGGCGGAGGGTCGGCCGGTGGATCGTGAGCGACAAGGACACCAAGTTCAAGGAGCTCAAGCTCGACGGGGACAGGCTGATCGACGACATCGTCGCGGGCCCGCCCACGCTGGGGTCGGCGATGGGCATCACCTTCCGCTCGTACGCCGAGCAGTACGGCAAGAGCCGCTGGGGTGACAAGCGGCCCAGCTACTACCACCACGTGGACCTCCTGCTGCGATTGTTCCCCGACGCCCAGTTCGTGCATCTGATCAGGGACGGCCGCGACTGCGTGGCGTCGCTGAAGGAGATGCCCTGGTACACCAAGGACGTCTTCCACGCGGCGGTCAACTGGAGCGAGGCCATCGACTACGGCCGCCACCACGCCAAGAAGCTCCCCGCCGACAGCTACTACGAGCTGCGTTACGAGGACCTGACGGCCTACCCGGAGACCGAGCTGAGCAAGCTCTGCGACTTCCTCGGCGAGGACTACGACCCGGCGATGACCGAGCCGTACCACGTCGCCAGGGTGGCGATCCCGCAGCACAAGGTCTGGCACAGCAACACCCACGGCGACGTCACGACCGCCAGGGCGGGTTCGTGGAAGGCCCGGCTGGAGCCCTGGGAGATCTCGGTGTGCGAGACCGTGCTGGCCGACCGGCTCACCGCCAACGGCTACGAGCTGAGCGGCGCGCCCAAGGCGAGCAAGGCCCACGTCGCGGCGTGCGAGAAGGCGGCGTCCAAGCGGCGCTGGGCGCGCAGGCGCAAGGAGATCCGCGACCGTATCAACCGGTTCCGTGAGCCGAGCCCGGTGGCCGCGCGGCTCACCAGCCGGCAACTCGGCGAGCTTGCGAAGGTCTGACATGAAGCCCGATCGCCCGATCTTCGTCCTGGGCTGTCCCCGCTCGGGGACGACGATGCTGCAACTGATGCTGCACGCCCACCCGCGTGTCGCCATCCCGCCGGAGACCCGGTTCATGGTCTCCACCTACCAGCGACGGCTCCAGTTCGGTGATCTCAACGATTCCGAACACCGGCGCGAGCTGGGCGAATGGGTGGTCGACCGGCGCCAGACGCGCTTCCACGAGCTGGCACTGAACCGCGACGAGGTGCTGGAGCAGATCGTCGGCGGGCCGCCGACGCTCGGCTCCGCGCTGGGCATCGTGCTGCGCGCGTACGCGGCCAGGCACGGCAAGCCGCGCTGGGGTGACAAGCGGCCCTCGTACTTCCAGTACACCGACGTGCTGTTGCGGCTGTTCCCCGACGCCCAGTTCGTGCATCTGATCAGGGACGGCCGTGACTGCGTGGCGTCGCTGAAGGAGATGCCCTGGTACAACGGGAGCGTCTACAGCGCGGTCTGCGCCTGGGCCGAGGCGATCGACTTCGCCCGGCACGGCGCGCCGAAGCTTCCCGAGGGCAGTTACCACGAGCTGCGCTACGAGGACCTGACCACGGAGCCCGAGGCCCACCTGCGCAGGTTGTGCGAGTTCCTCGGCGAGGACTTCCACCCCGCCATGTGCGACCCGGGCGCGGTGGCCGGTATCGCCGTACCCGCCCGCAAGACCTGGCACGCGCGCACCTTCGGCGAGGTGACGACCTCGCGGACCGGTTCGTGGCGCGACCGGCTCGACCCCGGCGAGATCTCGCTGTGCGAGAGCGTGCTCGGGGACCGGCTGAAGACGTACGGGTACGAGCTCACCGGGGCGCCGAAGGTCGAGACCTCGCGGATGGTCTCCTACGAGCGGACCGCGGCCAAGCGGAAGCTGGCCCGCGTCAAGCGGGTCGCGTTCGACCGGCTGATCCGGCTCCGCGAGCCGAACCCGCTGGGGGCGCGGCTCACCTCCGCCCAGATCGTGATGGCGGGGGTGCCGATGCCGCGCACCGAGCCCGTCGGGGTCAGCGGGTGACCTGCTCGAACAGGGCCTCCCACCGGTCCAGGACGCGGTCCGGGCGGAACGCCTCGACGTGCGCGCGGGCGGCGGCTCCCAGCCGTCGCCGCTCCGCGGCCGAGGCCATCAGCCCGGCCAGCGCGGTGGCGAGCGCGGTCACGTCGGCCGGGGGCGCCAGCACCCCGGTCCGCCCGTCCAGCACGAGCGACCTGAGCCCGCCCGACACGTCGAACGCCACCGAGGGCACCCCGTAGGACGCGGCCTCGCCGACCACCAGCGGCAGCCCCTCGTGCTCGCTGGACAGCGCCAGCACCGACCCGCCCATGTACTCGTCCGGCATGAGGGCCGCGGGCACCGCGCCGCGGAACACCACCCGGTCGCTCACCTCGCACTCCGCGGCGTGCGACAGGAGCCGCCCCCGCTCGCCCCCCTCGCCGATCAGGTGCAGCTCCCAGCCCTCGCCCGCCTCGCGACGGGCCTCTCTCGAACCGGCCTCCCCCGAACGAGCCTTCCCGGAACCGGTCCCCGGACCGGCACCGCCGCGAGCCGGGCGGCCGCACGCCTCCGCGAAGGCCGAGATCAGCCGGTCGAACCGCTTCACGCCCTCCAGCCTGCCGACCCCGAGCACCCGGCGGGCGGTCAGCTCCGCGGTCCGCGACGGCCAGGCGGGCAGCGGGTTCGGGATGGACCAGGTGTTGGGCAGCAGCGCGTGCTCGGAGAACAGCCACGCGTCCTCCTCGCTCAGGAACACCGCCTTCTCCAGGGTGCCGTAGTGGCCGGTGACCGAGCCGAGGTGCCAGGATCCCCGCGCGTGCTCGTACGACCCGTGGTACTGCCCGATCGGCAGCAGCCGCTCGGGCAGCAGGTCCCCGATCCGGGTGACCACGCTGGGCGAGGAGAGCACCGCGAACCCCGGCCCCACCTCCCGCAGCAGCCTGTCGAGCGCGCGCCGCTCGCGGCGCCTGCCCGGACCCGAGAGTCTCCCCACGGGAGCGCGGTGGATCACATGGCTGGTGTAGCGCGGCCGTTCCACATAGCGGAACGGCTTCTCCGCGCGGTGCAGCCCGATCACGTGCACCTCGTGGCCCCGCTCGGCCAGGCCCTGCGCCACGGTGTGGGTGACCCGCTGGACGCCGCCCAGGGTGTCGGCGTCCATGCAGGCGAACACCACCGCCCCCGTGCGTCCGTCGCTCACCGCGGCCGCCCAGGCAGCGGCGAACGGCTCGGGTGCCGTGCCCCGGCCACGACGCGTTCCCGCACGTCACCGACCCGGGGAACCCGTGCGGGGACCCGGGGGCGTGAGGGCTCGAAGAAGGCGTCCACCACCCTCGCCGCGGCGTGGCCCTTCTCGTCGGCGCACCACGTCTTGCGGAACGCGATGTACCTGGCGGCGAACGCCTCCGTCCACCTGTCGAGATCGCGCAGCACCTCGATCAGCTCCTCGGTCGTGGTCAGGCAGGGACCGGGGGCGATCGCAGGCAGGTCGTGGTAGACCCCGCGTTCCACCCTGCGGTACTCGTCCCAATCGTCGATCAGGAACAGCATCGGCCGCCCGGTGACCGCGTAGTCGCACATCAGCGACGAGTAGTCGGTCAGCAGCGCGTCCGAGAGCAGTATCAGGTCGTTGACCTCGGGATACGATCCCGCCTGCCGGACGAAGTGGCGCAGGTGCTCCGGCACCTCGAACCGCTCGACCGGGTGGGTCCGCAGGATCACCGTCCAGTCGTTCGACAGGGCCTCGGCCATCGCGGTCAGGTCGGCCCTGACCGACTGCCCCGACCCCTTGGCCCGGTCGCGGTAGGTGGGGGCGTACAGCAGCACCCTGGACCAGTGCGGGATCTCCAGCCGCTCCCTCGCCCGCCTGGCCGCCTCCCGGTCACCGTGCACGAGCACGTCACAGCGGGGCGAGCCGTGCCGCAGCAGCCGCCCCCGGTAGCCGTTGGAGGGCACGAAGACCCGCTCGAACTCGGCGCTGGGCGAGATCAGCGCGTCCCAGCGCTCCACCGCGGCCCGCCAGGTCGCCCTCGGCCCGTCGAAGTCGGCGCGCAGGTCGGGAGCGTCGAAGCCGACCGACTTGATGCCCTGGCCGTGCCAGGTCTGCAGGTAGCGGGTGCCCGGCGGTTTCGGGTAGGCCAGCGGCATGCCGTGGCTGTCGACCCAGTAGCCCGCCCTGGCCATGGTCCAGACGTGGCGCCAGCTCATCCGCCGCACCAGCCTGACGCCCGGGGGGAAGTCCCCCCGGTTCTCGACGACCGACCACACCACCTTCAGCGGCGTGCCCCGGCGCCTGAGCTCCTCGTAGATGTAGCGCGGGTTGCCGGTGTACCCGGCGCCGACGTCGGACTCGAACAGGGCCAGGTCCCCGCGCGGCGGCAGCACGGAGATCAGCCCCTTGTAGACGCGGAGCTTCACCCGGGGCCCGCCCACCCTCCGCAGCAGGGCGGTACCGGCCCGCTTGAGCCGGGGCAGCTGCCGCAGCGGCCCCGTACGGCGCCAGAGCACCCGCAGGAACGCGGCGTTCCCCTCCGCCTTGACGACGACCTGGTGCCACAGGATGGTCGTACCGAACGTCGCGGTGGACGGGTCGACGAGCAACCGGTCGGAGGTGACCCGCCCGTCGGGGTTGACGATCTCGACCACGGGGTCGTAGCGGTCCTCGAAGCCCAGGCGGCCGTGGCGGATCGCGGCGAGATCGATCGTCGCCTCGCTCAGGTAACCGCCGTCGCCGTCCCGCTCGCGCGGTCGCAGCCGTACCCGATGGTTCTTGAAGCGCAGGAACGCGTTCCAGCCGGGCGTGGCGGCGAGCACCCCGAACGGGTCGTACGTCGTGATCGCCAGCCTGATCAGCGAGCCCTCGCCGGTGACGACCGCCTCGTGGCGCAGCCGGGAGGCGCTGTAGGGAAGCTCGGCCATCCGGAGCGAGGTGATCTCCCGCCTCTCGTCGGCGACCGTGCCCCAGTAGGTGCGTCCCCCCTCCCGTACGGCGACGCGCGGCGGGGCCTTCGGCCCGTTCAGCGACCGGGCGGCCACCAGGAGCTCGCCGGGCCTGCCGTCGAGGGTGTAGCTGCAGCAGACCCGGATGAGCGGGTCGATCGTCTCGAACACCACCGGGTCGAGCTCCGCCAGGTAGGGGCGGACCACCGAGACGAACTCCTCGATCCACGCCGGGTCGCGCGAGGGCAGCGGGTTGAGGTAGACCCGCAGGTCCTGGCGGACGAAGCGGCGCTGCCGCTCGTGCACCAGGTCGCCGAGGCCGTTGTCCCGCAGGATGTCGTCGCTCAGCCGGGCCGCCCTGATCCTGGAGCGGACGTTGGCCATCTCCGTCAGGCTCAGCGAGATCGACGGCCGGGCCTCGCTCTCCGCCGAGGCCCGGTGCCAGAGGTAGACCACCCAGGGGACCACGGCGAACCGCCGCGCCGCGCAGTACAGGGCGGTGCTGAAGACGTGGTCCTCGTAGTGCATGTCCTCGGGGAACGGCACCCGCCGCAGCAGCTCGGCCCGGTAGAACTTGTTGGTACTGAAGGAGTCGAGGAACATCTCCGGCTCCCGGGCGATCCCCTCGACCGTCCTGCGCCTGGCGAACAGGGCGGGGTAGTAGCGCGCGGTCTTCCCGGTCCGCTCGTACAGTCGCGCGATCTGCCCGGTGACGAAGTCCGCGCCGGTCCGCTCGATCTCCAGCAGCATGCTCTTGCAGGCGTGCCTCGTCAGCTCGTCGTCGCTGTCCAGGAACATCACGTACGGCGCCCGCGCCGCCGCCACCCCCCTGTTGCGCGGGACCCCGCAGCCCCCGCTGTTGACCTCCCCGCGCAGGTAGCGGACCCTCGGGTCCTTCCGCTGCAACCTCCGGGCCACCCTTTCCGTGTCGTCGGTGCTCGCGTCGTCCGCGATGATCACCTCGACGTTGCGCAGGGACTGCCGGAGCACGGATCGCACGGCCCTGGCCAGCCGTGCGGCATCGTTGTAGGTGATGACCACAACACTGCATTCCGGGACATTGATCACGACCCCAGGTATTCCCGAGAAAAAGTAGCCAGTTGTCCCACTTGTGCACTGATGACACTGTTTTTGGGGTTGTGTGAATTTGTGAGGCGGCCGTCGGCCCTGCTTCTTCAAGGCGTTGAAAGCGGGTGATGCCGCTCTCGCCGACTCGATCGCAGGGTGGCGGACGCGGGCGCGCCGATGACCCTCTGATCCTGGCGGCGACCGTGTTCTATGACCACCCGCATCTGCGGGCCTTCCTGCGGGCTACGGCCGGCGGGGAAGCGGCGGAACGGCGCCTCGTGATCGACGGGGGACGACCCGCGCGGTCCTTCACGTGAACTCGATGGCGAACGGCGGGGTCCCCGCCGCCGACACCCTGAGCAAGGAAACGGGCCTGGCCTTGGCGAGTGTGAACGCCGTCATCGCGTTCGAGGGGATGGGCCGGACCAACGAGGCCCCACTGTCGCCCGAGGGGGTGTACGGGCGGCGAAGCCGGAGGTGCGTACCTGCCAGATCCAGGGGGCGCACATCCACTAGCGCCGCAGGGCGCGGCGGATCAGCCAGGCGAGCAGGATGATGCCCGCCAGGGCGGCGACCAGGGGCGCGACGCGCTTGAGCAGGGGCAGGCCCGCCACCTCCAGGAGGTTCAGGGCCTCCTCGTCGGGGCTGAGCGAGGTGCGCGAGGTGCCCGCCGGGTGGCTCTGGCGGGACTCCGCCTCCTCGCCGGCGGCGAGGTCGGGTGGCGTGGGCACCGCGCTGAGGTGACGTCCCGGCCCGCCCGGGAGCTGAGGGCCGTTCAGTCCTTCCGGACCGCCGGGACCGCCCAGCCCGGACGCCGCCGCAACCGGGTCCGTGACGCCGGGCGCCGTCGTGCCCGTGTCGGTGACGCCGGGCGCCGTCGTGCCTGCTCCTCCGCCGGGCGCCGTCGTGCCTGCTCCCGTGCCGCCGGGACCTTCCGCGCCGTGGCCCGTCGAGCCCGCCGGGCCGGGGAACGCCGAGCCCGCGGTGCCGGGGGCCTCGGTGCCGGAGGCTGTGGAGCCCGCCGGGCCGGGGGGCGTCGTGTCCGAGCCCGTGGCGTCCCGTCCGGCAGGGCCGGAACCCTTCGAGCCGCCCGATCCGGTGCCGCCGGGGCCTTCGGCGCCAGAGGCCGTGGCGCCCGCCGAGCCGGTGGTCGCGGCGGTCGCGGTCGTGGAGTCGACGAGCTCGTCCGAGCCGGTGGGGCTGTCCGAACCGGCGGGGCGCGCAGGGCCGGGACCCCAGGTCTCCGAGATCGCGGGAACGTCATCGGCCGCTTCCGTGGGCACCGGCTCCCGCTTCTGGGGCGCGCTCCAGCCGCCCACGCCGGTCGTTCCCGTGGTCGTCTCGGCGGCCGTCTCCACGCCGGGGCCCTCGCCCAGCAGGCGGGAGAGGTTGGCCGCGAACCTGTCGACCAGCTTCCCGCCGACCTCGGTCATCACGCCCCGGCCGAACTGGGCCGGGCGGCCGGTCACGTTGAAGGAGGTGTCGACGGTGACCCTGGTGTCCCGGCCCTGGGGGTGCAGGCGCGCGACGACCGTGGCACCGGCCACGCCCGGCCCCCTGGCCTCCTTGCCGGAGGCATTGAGGGTCATGGAGTGGGTGTCCTCGTCCACTTTCTCGAAGGCGACCCTGCCCTGGTACGTCACCGTGATCGGCCCGATCTTCATCTTCATCCGGCCGGTGAAGGAGTCACCCTCCACCTTGTCGACGGCGGCTCCGGGCAGGCAGGGCGCGATCCGCTCGACGTCGAGCAGCACCGGCCACGCCTGCTCGACAGGCAGGGGAACCGTGAACTCGTGCTCGAATCGCATCGCCATCGCTCCGCTCCTTGCCGGTCGGCCGCTGTTGCGACATTAGGACTACACGGGGGCGTATTGCCAGTATGCCGCTCTGGAGCGGGTCGGACCGTCCATGGCGGTCCGTGCCCGCCCTCCAGATTTGTGCCCGTTCCCTGTACTGCCCTCGTTGGCGGGGACGATGCGCACACCCACGCCTTCAGACCGGCGGGATGCGCGCATCCGCTCCCTCAGACCGGCGGGTTGTGGCGGGAGTATTCCGTGAGCCTCCAGCGGAGCGGGCTGGCTCCCCGTACGCGGACGAGCCGGTCCACCTCGAAACGGACCAGCCGCTGCGCGCCCGGGACGTCCCCCGGATCCCAGTCGACGTGGGCACGCCCGGTCAGGTGCAGGGCGCCGCCGCCCTCCCAGTCGAGGAAGAGCAGGCCGCAGCCGTCGTCCAGCTCAAGGTTTCCCAGCGTCATGTACATGGAGTTGCCGACGTAGTCCGGCCAGACCAGCCGCCGGTCGTCCAGCACCCGGACGAACCCGGGGTTGCCGCCCCGGTGTGACAGGTCGGCGCCGAGACCGGGCGCGGAGGTGGCGACGAAGAACGTGTCGGCGCCCTCGATCCACGCCCGGTCGCCGGCGCCGAACGCCGTCGCCGAGGAGAAGCCGGGGGAACCGGGGGCGCCGGGGAAGTCGGAGGAGTCGGAGAGGTCGGAGGAACCGGGGGAGTCAGCGGGCTCGGGAGGGCCGGGAAAGCCGGGAGAGCCGAGGGTGGGCTCCGCCGGTTCCGTGACGACCTCCCGCGCCTGGATGTACTTGGGACAGTTGGCGTACGTCTGCTCGGTACGGACGATCAACCGTCCGCCCTCCCGCGAGACCGTGCCGTTGACCCGCATCCTGCGCCTGCTCAGCGGCTCGATCGCGAGCATCCCGATCTCGCCGCCGTCCAGCCCCGCCAGCGGGTCGTGCTCGCCCGGCACCGCGTCGATCACGACCGTCCGCTCGTCCACCGCCTCGGCGAACCCCTCGGGCCCGGTCAGGGCGGACGCCCACAGGCGCCCGTCCCGTCCCGTGGCTCCGATCAGCAGCATCCGCTGTCGCCCCAGGAACTCGGCCGCCACCACCGGGATCTCCGGCCGGGTCCTGGCCGAACCCAGCGCCACCGCGCGTACCCCGGCCCTGCGCTGAACCGCGAGCTCTCCTGCGTGCTCCACGGTCGTTTAGAAGAAGCCGCAGGTGGGGGCGGCGGCCACCGGCACGGGGGAACCCTCGGCGCCGGTGGGCGCGTAGATCTCCAGCCGGATCCCGTCCGGGTCCTCGAAGAACACGCCGCCCGAGGACGCGCCCTCGCGGTGCGCCACCACACCGCCGTGGTGGAGGGTGGCGCCGGCCTCCCTGATCGCGTCCTCGGCTCGGCGGACCGTCTCGATGTCCGGAACCTGGAAGGACAGGTGGTGCAGGCCGGGCAGGCCGGTGGCGAAGCGGCCCTCGCTCTGCTGCCAGAGGGTGAGCACCAGCGTGCCGTCGAGGCCGAGGAAGGCGTACCGGCGGTCCGCCTCGCCGGACTCGGCGAGGACCTCGAAGCCGAAGATCTTCAGATAGAAGTCCCTGGACCTGTCGAGGTCGGAGACGTTGAGGCCGACGTGGCCGGTCTTGAAGGTCATCTGGTCTCTCCCTCAGGCTTTCTAACGGCTTGTTCCGTTAGTTCGGCTGGCAAGGCCAATCTAACGCAAAATCATCATTTTTCCCGTTATGGTTTTATGACCTGAATCACAACCGTGGGCACTCTGGGTGAAGCCCTGACGGGAGATCCCCTGGTCAGGGCGTGTCCGGCTTCCGGGCGGGGTCAGCCGTCGCGGTGCTGGTGGTAGTGGCGGGCCGCGCGGGCCCGGTTGCCGCAGCCGACCGAGCACCACTCCTGCCGGGCGTGGTCCTTGAGGAAATAGAGCACGCAGCGCGGCGCGGGGCAGGTGCGGAGCCGCTCACGCTGCGGCCCGGCCAGCAGCTCGATCGCCGACGCCGCGAGGGCCGCCCGGATCCGCGCCGACTCCGTGGTCCCGTCGGCGGGGACGGTCCGTGCCAGGGGGGCGCCCTCGTCGGGCCACTCCAGCCGCACGGCCGGTGGCGCGGCCAGCGCCGCGGCGTTGACCAGGTCGAGTGACTCGGCGAACCCGGGGAGCCGGTGGGCGTCCGCGCTGCTCGCGGCGCGCGGCCCCACGGCCCTGGCGAAGAGCGCCCGCACGGCCTGCCGCAGCTCCACGACCTCGCGCCGCAACTCCTCCGAGGCGACGAAGTCCGGGGTGATCCCCAGCTGGGCGGCGTGCGCCCGGCCCCACGCGGTCATGCCCTCGACGTCGGCGAGCGTGTCTGTCAGACCGGCCCGCGTCGCGCGGACGGTGCTGACGAACTCCAGGGCCGACATACCCCGACTCTAATGCTTGATCTGGCCTTTTGCCGTGAGATCTCGTCGGCCTCGTTCCCGTACGTCCCGCATCGCCACAGGCCGGGCGGCGCCGGCCCCGGCGTGCGATGTGAGGCCCGCGGCTCTAGCGCCGGACGGCCTTGGCCAGGATGGCGACCAGACCCGCGAAGCCCAGGCCGCTCAACAGGATCGTGAGCATGACCAGTGGCGGGACGGACGGATCGCTCATGAAGACGATTCCGGCCGCGATGAACACCACGCCGCTGAGCAGGGCCATCCAGTCGGTGCGGTGCGCGCGACGGCGCTCGGTCCTGTCGATGTCAGGCCGCACGGCGCACCTCCACGTCCCCGATGCCGGCCTTGATGTTCAGCACGATGGTCGCCGCGTCGCCCTTGGGGGCCACCTCGGGCTCCAGGATCTTGTTGTGCTGGATGTCGGCCCCTCCCTCCACCACATGGTCGATCTTGACGTCACCGAACCTGGTGGAGCCGTTCACCTCGATCCTGGCCGTCGAGGGCACGATCACGTTTATCTCGCCGACAGAGACCGAGGCGTCCACGATGGTCCGCGAGCCCGGCGGCAGGACCAGGTCGCCCAGGTCGAGGTTGCCCTCTCCCACGCCCACCGAGTAACTGCGGGCCACCTCGGACAGGCTGGCGGGCTGCCAGTTGAAGTCGCCGTACTTCTTCGGCATGCCGCCCAGCGTGGACCCCGCGACCAGGGCGATCGACAGGACGGTGCCGGTCGCGACCAGCCCCGCTCCCCGGCCGAACCAGGTGGCGACCAGCAGGCCGACGCCGATGACGACGAGTACCGCGCCGCCGACGACCGTCATGTTGACCGGCCCCGAGGCGGACTGGATCGCCACGATGATCCCTCCAACGATCATGGCCAGACAGATGGTGATGCTCCCGACGAGCGATCTGCGCCGCCGCGGCCTGGGCGGCGCCACCACCGTTCCGCCGTACGCGGACGGGCCGTAGGGGGAGTACGGCTGCTGCTGCCGCCTCCGGGGGTCCAGAGGCTGGTAGGGGCCGTACGGGGAGAAGGGCTCGCCGGAGGAGTCGAACGGCCTCGCGGCGCGGTACGGGTTCGTCGGGGCGGCCCGCCGCGCGTCTTCCCACGGCGCGGCGGGGCCCGGCGCGTGTCCGGGACGGCTCTCGGAGGCGGACGCGGCCCAGGCGCCGGGGGACGGCTGGGCCCTGGTGGGTCCTGTCGTGGGTCCCGCTCCGGCCTCGGCCGCGGGCGCGTACGGCTCCCTGACCGTCTCGCCGCCAGGCCGGGCCGCCGCGCCGGCGGCGTGAGTCGTGCTTCCGGCGCCGGTGCCGCTTCCGGTGCGGGTTTCGGTACCGGGCCCGGCGGGGGCGTGAGTGGCGCCTCCCGCGGTCGCGCCGGTGGGCCCGGCCGCGGGGAATCCGGTGTACGTGGCGGGGCCGGCGGCCGAGGGCGCGGTGGTGTAGGCGGCCGGATCCCGTTCGCCGACGGGGCGCCGCCCGGCGGCGGTGTCGGGCATGTGGCCGGACGAGGCGGCCGGGGCGGACGAGCCGGGCCACTGGTCGGCCGGATACGAGCCGCGGCGCCTGCGCAGCCGTTCCGGCAGCGACCTGGCCACGGCCAGCAGGTCGACCCCGCGGGAGTGGGCGGCGAGCAGGGCGATGGCGAACACCGTGCCGACCACGACCGTGCCGGTGCCGATGCCGTCCGAGGAGACGTTGACGATCAGTCCGAGGGCGAACAGGCCGGTCAGCAGGGTCAGGGCCGTCTCGCTGTCGAAGTCGCGCCGGATCCACTGCTCCAGGTAGCCGGGGCGGCCGTCGGTCTCGCGCATCAGCAGGAACGCCGCGATGTAGAGCATGATGCCGATGCCCGAGCCGAGCACCAGCACCGCGAAGCCGACCCGCAGCAACACGGGATCGATCCGGGCGTATCTCCCCATACCGGCACAGACGCCTGTAAGCATGCGCCCGTCGTTGCTGCGCCTCAGGCCGCGCTCCTCGAAGGGGGAGGAGGCGGACGGCGAGCTCGCCGGATCCTGGGCCCGCCCGGTGTCGTTCATGTCCTCATCGTGGCCTTTCCCCGTCCGTGATGCATCCGGGAGACCCCTGAGTCGTCCCGGAGAGGGAATGTCCCTCTCAGGGTCGCTTCAGGGGAACGCCTGATGCACTGGCAGGCTGGTTCATGTGACGATGCTGACGATATGGCTGACCGACAGACAGTTCGCGACGCGGCGCCCGTGACACCCGACGACGCCCCCTTCCCTCGCCTGATGAGACCGGTGGAGGGGCGGCTGGTCGCCGGGGTGGCCGAGGGTGCCGCCGCCCAGCTCCGGCTCGACCCGGTCGTGCTGCGGCTGGCGTTCGTGCTGCTCACCGTCCTGGACGGGTTCGGCGCACTGGCGTACGCCGCCCTGTGGATGTTCACCCCGCGCGAGCCGTACGAGGGCAGGGAGCCGGGGAGGGACTGGAGCCAGATCGCCGCGTACAGCGCGATCGGGCTGGCGCTGATGGCCCTGGGCTGGCTCACCGGCGCCTCGGGCGCCGGGATCGGGGCCTGGCCGATCGCCGTGGGCGGCATCGGCTCGCTGATCCTGTGGCAGCAGGCCGATCCCGACCGGCGGCAGCGCTGGATGAACAACACCGTCGGGCAGGTCCGTCAGAACCGGGTCCGCACGGTCCTCGGTCTCGTCCTCGTCGTGGTCGGCGCGATCGGCTTCCTGGTGGCCAACGACGAGCTGGGCAACGCCCGTCCGGGCATCGTGTTCACGCTGGTGGTCGTGGGCGGTGTCGCGCTGATCGCGGCGCCCTGGCTGGCCGCCCTGTGGAAGGAGCTGCAGCGCGAGCGCCGCGAGCGCATCCGGCAGGAGGAGCGCGCCGAGGTTGCCGCGCACGTGCACGACTCGGTGCTGCACACGCTGACGCTCATCCAGCGCAACGCCCAGGACTCGCGCGAGGTGATGCGGCTCGCCCGCTCCCAGGAGCGGGAGCTGCGCAACTGGCTCTACCAGCCGCAGCAGGACGCCGACGCGTCGGTGGCCGCGGCCGTGCGGCGGGTCGCGGCCGAGGAGGAGGACGCGCACGGGGTGCCGATCGAGGTCGTCTGCGTCGGCGACGGCCCGCTGACCCCCGAACTGTCCGCGATGATGCAGGCCGCGAGGCAGGCCATGGTCAACGCCGCGAAATACTCCGGGGCCGAGGTCATCTCCGTGTACGCCGAGACGGAACCGGACGAGGTCACCGTCTTCGTCAGGGATCGGGGAGCCGGGTTCGACATGGGCGATGTGCCCGAGGATCGTATGGGTATCCGCCAGTCGATCATCGGCAGGATGGAGCGCCACGGGGGCAGCGCCCGTGTGCGGACCGAGCCCGGCGAGGGCACGGAAGTGATGCTGACCATGAAGCTGGAGAAGGCGTGAGTAGCGAGCGAACCACGGCACGGCGAGCCGGGGCCCCGCCCCCGGGATCGCGGCGGGCCGAAGTCCTGCCCGTAGGATCGCAGCGAGCCGAAGCCCTGTTCCCGGGACCGCGGCGAACCGGAGAGCGGCCCTCGGGGCCGCGAGGGGAAGTCCGATGAGCGTGGTGAAGGTCCTGATCGTCGACGACCACCGCCTGTTCCGTTCCGGCGTGCGGGCCGAGCTGGGCGACTCCATCGAGGTGATCGGGGAGGCCGAGGACGTGGAGTCCGCGGTCAAGGCGATCACCGCGCTGGGGCCCGACGTGGTCCTCCTCGACGTGCACATGCCCGGTGGCGGTGGCCAGGAGGTGTTGCGCCGGATCCTCGGCTCCGGTTCCACGGTCCGCTTCCTGGCCCTGTCGGTCTCCGACGCGGCGGAGGACGTCATCGGCGTGATCCGGGGCGGTGCCAGGGGATACGTGACCAAGAACATCAGCGGGCGCGAGCTCACCGACGCCATCCGCCGGGTGGCCGAGGGCGACGCGGTCTTCTCCCCGAGGCTGGCGGGGTTCGTGCTGGACGCGTTCGCCTCCAGCGAGGCCCCGCCGATCGACCCCGAGCTCGACTCGCTCACCCAGCGCGAGCGCGAGGTCCTGCGGCTGATCGCCCGCGGTTACGCGTACAAGGAGATCGCCAAGGAGCTGTTCATCTCGGTGAAGACGGTGGAGACCCACGTCTCCTCCGTGCTGCGCAAGCTGCAGCTCTCCAACCGCCACGAGCTGTCCCGCTGGGCCACGGCGCGGCGCCTGGTCTGAACCTCCGCGCATCCGTACCCGCAGCCTTCTGTACGAGTAGTTACTTGTGTGCGACTCTGCGAAGTATGGGACGCGATGTACCTGCGATGGTGTTCAGCCGCGAGGACCGGCGGCGCTACCGGGACAAGGTTCGCCGGTGCCTCGACGTCTTCGCGCAGATGCTGCGCGAGTCCAGATTCGAGTTCGACGAGCCCAGGGCCGGGCTGGAGATCGAGCTCAACCTCGTGGACGAGCGCGGCGAGGCCACCATGAAGAACATCGAGGTGCTGGAGGCCATCGCCGAGCCCGACTGGGCGACCGAGCTGGGCCAGTTCAACGTGGAGATCAACGTCCTGCCCGAGTCCCTGGAGGGGGACGGCGCCGCCCGGCTGGAGAAGGTGATCAGGGACCGGCTCAACCACGCCGAGGAACGGGCCCGTACCGTCGGCGGGCACATGGTGATGGTCGGCATCCTGCCCACGCTGCGAGAGAGCGACGTGCACGAGGGCACGCTCTCGGCCAACCCCCGCTACAAGCTCCTCAACGAGCAGATCTTCGCGGCCAGGGGCGAGGACCTGCACCTGTCGATCGAGGGCGAGGAGTTCCTGGAGACCTACGCCGACAGCATCACCCCCGAGGCCGCGTGCACGAGCCTCCAGCTCCACCTCCAGGTCAGCCCGGAGGCGTTCTCCGCCAACTGGAACGCCGCCCAGGCCATCGCGGGCCCCCAGGTGGCGCTGGCGGCCAACTCGCCGTTCCTGTTCGGCCGCAGGCTCTGGCAGGAGACCAGGATCCCGCTGTTCGAGCAGGCCACCGACACCCGCCCGGTGGAGCTGAAGACCCAGGGCGTGCGGCCCAGGGTGTGGTTCGGCGAGCGGTGGATCACCTCGGTCTTCGATCTCTTCGAGGAGAACGCCCGCTACTTTCCCGCGCTGCTGCCCCTGTGCGACGAGGAGGACCCGCGCGAGGAGCTGGCGCGCGGGATCACCCCCCAGCTCGGCGAGCTGACCCTGCACAACGGCACGGTCTACCGGTGGAACCGGCCGGTCTACGCGGTCGTGGGCGGGACCCCGCACCTGCGGGTGGAGAACCGGGTGCTGCCTGCCGGGCCCTCGGTCGCGGACGTCGCCGCCAACGCCGCCTTCTACTACGGGCTCATGCGCGTCCTCCCGTACGCCGAGCGCCCGGTGTGGACGCGCATGTCGTTCGCCGCGGCCGAGGACAACCTGCACGCCGCCGCCCGGCACGGCCTGGACGCCCGGCTTTTCTGGCCGGGACTCGGCGAGGTGGTCGCGTCCGAGCTGGTCCTGCGCCGCCTGCTGCCGCTCGCCTACGAGGGGCTCGATCTGTGGGGCGTGGCCCCCGCGGACAGGGACCGGCTGCTGGGGATCATCGAGCAGCGCTGCCTGACGGGCACGACCGGGGCGAGCTGGCAGATCGACGCGGCGAACGCGCTCGGCGACCTTGAAAGGCACGAGGCGCTGCGCCGGATGACCCTGCGCTACATCGAGAACATGCACACCAACGAGCCCGTCCACACCTGGCCCACCCTCTGAGGTCCGCCTCTGCTTTCCCCGAGGTCCCGCCTCTCGGCCACCCGCCCGTTTCCCCGGGACCCGCCTCTCGGCCCCCTGCCCGTCCCCCTGGACCCGCCGCGTGCCCGCGTCTCCGCGCCGGCCGGTTCCCCGTCGCGCCGATCCCTCGCGCGAGGGGCGTGGACTCCGTCACGATGGACCCATGAAAGCCTTCTCTTTTTTCCTGGCGCTCGTCCTGGCAGCCGTCACCGCCTGCGGGAGCGTGGGGGAGGGCACCGAACCGGAGGCGGGCCCCACCGGCGAGCGGGCCACGCCCAGCTCGCGCGGGCAGACGTTCGAGTCGGACGTCGAGCTGGCCAGGGAGCTCACCGAGGCCTACTGGAAGCAGACCTTCTCGGCGGCCGGGCTGACCTACCGCCCGGTCACCGCGTTCACCGCCTACCGGGGAGAGAACGGGCCCGACTGCGGCGGGCAGCCGTCGGTGCCGAACAACGCCTTCTACTGCCCGGCGGGACACTTCATCGCCTACGACGAGGAGTGGATGAACGGCCTCTACGAGCGGATGGGCGACGGCTCGGTCTACGTGATCATCCCGCACGAGTTCGGGCACGCGGTTCAGGCGCAGCTGAACACCGCGTTCCGCCTGAACATCGAGCAGGAGCTCCAGGCCGACTGCTACGCCGGGGGGACCCTGGGAGCGCTCGTCAAGGGCGGCTCGCTGCAGACCGAGCCCGGCGACGAGGACGAGCTCCTGATCAACCTCGCCGCGGCGGGCGACCCCACCGACGACTGGCTGCGCCCGGACGCCCACGGCACGGCGGGGCAGCGCCAGGAGCTCTTCGCCAAGGGATACAACCAGGGGACGACCGCCTGCTGAGGCCACCGGGGGCTCGTCGCGCGTACGGGAGCCGGAGGGGGCCGGGAAGGGATGCCCGCCGGAGTACCCCGCGATGAGTACGTACGAATCCCCCCGGAGGCTGATGTCCCGCCTTCACGGTCCACCTACCCTGAGGTCGACGGTGAGCCACCAGGGGGGCGATGTCATGCGGATGATGGTGCGGGATATCGGCTGGGCCGCGCGAGGTGCCTGCGGTACGAGCGATCCCGAGCTGTTCTTCCCGCTGACGCAGTCGGCCGAGCACGAGGCGAGGGCGAAGGCGGTCTGCGAGCGGTGCCCGGTGCTGAACGAGTGCCGGGCCTACGCGCTCCGTGCGGCCGAGCCCGAGGGGATCTGGGGCGGCCTGACGGTGAGGGAACGCCGGGGCCTGCGCTTCCCCACCGGCTGGCGCCAGGCCGCCACGGGCTGAGCCCCCGTCGCGTAGCCTCGAACCGGATTCGAGGGGATCCCGAAGATCACGGGACGTGCCCGGGGTCGCGGTCCCCGGGCACGTCCCGGCACGCGGGGCGCGAGACGACGTTCGGGGGAGTCGTGGGCATGGAGCGCGAGCCGGGGCTATCCGCCGGTGCCGGACCCGAGGCGGTGCCCGGCGCGCTGGCGGGCGCGGTGGCCGTGCTGGTGGCGGCCAACGTGCTCAACAACCGTCTGGCGCCGAGGCTGGCACCGCTGACCTCGGCCGCGGCCACCGGCGCGCTGGTCGTCATGGCCCGCCGTTCCGGGCTCTCCTGGGCCGAGCTGGGATTCCACCGGCGCTCGCGGGGCCTGCGGATCGGCGGCGCGCTCGCCTCCGCCGTGGCCGGGGCCTACGCCGTGGGCATCGCCGTCCCGGCCACCCGAGGGTTCTTCCACGACGAGCGCGCCCTGTCCCTGTCTCGCGCCCGCGCGCTGGAGGAGGCCCTGCTCCAGGTGCCGGTCGGCACGGTCCTGCTGGAGGAGGTCGGCTTCCGCGGGGTGCTGCACGCCCTGGTCGCCCGCTCCCACGGCCGCGGTACGGCGACCGCCGTCTCCTCGGTCCTCTTCGGCCTCTGGCACATCCTGCCCTCCCTCGACATGATGGCCGCCAACCCCGCCCTGAGCCGCCTGGCCGCGGGGGAGGCCCTCGACGTTCCCGCCGCCCGTGACTCCGGCGTGGAGGGCGCGGGGAGCGAGCGGCCCACCGGACCGGACGCGCCGGGCGTCCCCGCGGCCCCCGGCGTACCCGCGGTCCCCGGCGTACCCGCGGTCCCCGGCGTACCCGGGCGGGCGCCCGCGTGGCGGGTGGTGCGCGTCGTGGCCGGGTCGGTGGTCACGACGGGGCTCGCCGGGGTGCTCTTCACCGAGCTGCGCAGGAGGGGCGGCCTGGCCGCCCCCGCGATGTTCCACGTGGCGACCAACTCCCTGGGCTACCTGTTCGCCCGCCTGGCCCCGCCGAACCTCGCCAACCCGAACCGTCCGGACCGTCCGACCCGCCCGGCCCCGCCGGAAGGTCCCGCTCCGGGCCGCAGACCGCCGCCGAAGTAGCCGCGGGCGGCGAGTTCGATCGTGACGACCACGGCCACCGCCTCCGCGGCCAGCAGCGCGACCAGCACGACGAGCTGCACCACTCCGGCCTGGAGCGGGTCGGCTCCGCCCAGGAGCATCCCCACGAAGGCGCCGGGCAGCGTGACCAGGCCCACGGTTCCCGTCTGGTCCAGCGCGGGCACCAGCGCCTGCGCGGCGGGCGGGCGGCAGATCTCCAGCGCCGCGTCCCGGTCGGAGAGGCCCAGCGAGAGCGCCGCCTCCACCTCGCCGCGCCGGTGGGCCAGCTCGTCCAGGGCCCGCCGCCCCGCGAGGGCCGTGACCGTCAGGCACCCGCCCAGCAGGATGCCCGCGATCGGGATCAGCGTGATGCCCAGAGGCGGGACGACGCCGCTGCCGAACAGCAGCGCCAGGACCGGCACCGTCCCGGCCGCGATGGGCACCGCGGCCCACCGGACGGCGGGACCCGAGGTGATCCTGCGCCCCGCGGTCACGCTCGCCACCCCGTACATGACCAGCACGAAGACCGTCACCGCGAGCGCGTGCTCGACGGCCCAGACGATGATCAGGGACACCGCGCCGAGCTGGACGACGGCGCGCAGGCACGCCACGAGCACCGAGGGCGCGTGCCCGAGGCGGCCGAGCCGGGCGACGGCGGCGGCTCCGGCGGCCAGCAGGAGGACGACGACGACGGTGGCGAGCGACAGATGGATGTTGTTCAACGGCGCGGACTTCCCGTCGGGTGCCTTCCAGGCTTCCAGACCCTCCGGGGAGATCAGGCGGTGGGGACCCGCTGGAAGGCCTCGACGTAGCGGCCCTCGCCGAAGCCCGCCTCGGTGGCGATCTGCGAGAAGCGGCCCCGCAGGAAGTCCTCGAAGTCCTCCAGGTGGCCGATCTGGCTGGCGTGGGCGCGCAGGGCGGCGAGCTTGCGGTCGAAGGTGTCGGTGACGTCCACGTAGTGGTCGGGCGTCGGTCCGCCGTTGAGCCAGACCTCGCGGACGGTCCACGCCTCCAGCCCCTCGTCGAGCAGCAGCGACGGGAAGGTGTACGGGTTGCGCGCGTCGGGGTAGACGGCGTCGAGGGCGCAGCCGCCGACGGCGCGGTGGTCGGGGTGGCTGGGGGCGATGAACCGGTGGTTGCGCTCGGGGCTGTGGGTGATCACCAGGTCGGGCCTGACCTGGCGGATGACCCGGGTGATGTCGCGCCGCAGGTCCAGGCTCTGCACCACGGTCCCGTCGTGGTGGCCGAGGTAGCGCACGTCGGTCACGCCGACGGCCTTGGCGGCGTTGGACTGCTCGACCCGGCGCAGCTCGGCCATGCCGCCGTTGTCCAGCTCGCGGTCGAAGCCGCCCGCGTCGCCGTCGGTGACCACGCAGTACGTCACCTCGACGCCTCGCGCGGTGAACAGCGCGATCGTGCCCGCGGCGGCGAAGTCGACGTCGTCGGGGTGCGCGGTGACCGCCAGCACGCGGTTGATCTCGTTTTCCGAAAGCATGGGAGGGCCTTTCCGTTTTCCGCGTACCGCTCGGTCATCACAACCGTGGGCAAGTCCACCCGCATTCCTTTGCGGCGGCTGGACCCGGTTGTCGGCCGGTCGCTCTAACCTAGGTGACGTGTCGATCCCAGCCTCTTCCCTGACCCATCCGTTGCTCGACGGGCTCAATCCCCAGCAGCGCGAGGCCGTCGTGCACCACGGCAGCCCCCTGCTCATCGTCGCCGGCGCGGGTTCCGGCAAGACCCGGGTGCTGACCCACCGCATCGCCTACCTGCTGGGCGAGCGGGGTGTGCAGCCGCAGGAGATTCTGGCGATCACCTTCACCAACAAGGCCGCGAGGGAGATGAAGGACCGGGTCGACCGGCTCATCGGCCCGCGCTCGGCGGCGATGTGGGTGATGACCTTCCACAGCGCGTGCGTGCGGATCCTGCGCCGCGAGGCCAAGCGCCTGGGCTTTCCCGCGAGCTTCTCCATCTACGACCAGGCCGACTCCCAGCGCCTGATGGCGATGGTCTGCCGCGAGATGGACCTCGATCCCAAGCGCTACCCGCCGAGGTCCTTCTCCGCCCAGGTCAGCAACTTCAAGAACGAGCTGATCGACTACGAGACGGCGTCGGCCCAGGCGTCCACCCACCTGGAGCGCAAGCTCGCCGAGGCGTACCGCAACTACCAGCAGAAGCTCACCGAGGCCGGGGCGATGGACTTCGACGACCTCATCATGCTGACGGTGACGCTGTTCCAGATCTTCCCCGACGTGGCCGAGCACTACCGGCTCCGCTGGCGTCACATCATGGTCGACGAGTACCAGGACACCAACCACGCCCAGTACACCCTGATCCGCGAGATCGCGGGCCGTCCCGAGCTGCGCACCGCCGACGGGGACGTGGTCAGGGAGGGCGGGGTCGCCCCGGCCGAGCTGTGCGTGGTGGGTGACGCCGACCAGTCGATCTACGCCTTCCGCGGCGCGACGATCCGCAACATCCTGGAGTTCGAGCGCGACTACCCGGAGGCCAGGACGATCCTGCTGGAGCAGAACTACCGCTCCACCCAGACGATCCTGTCCGCCGCCAACGCGGTGATCTCGCGCAACGCGAGCCGCAAGCCCAAGAACCTCTGGTCCGACCAGGGCGCCGGGGCGAAGATCACCGGCTATGTCGCCGACAACGAGCACGACGAGGCCATGTTCGTCGCGCAGGAGGTCGACAGGCTCACCGACCACGAGGACGTCGTTCCTGGCCAGGTCGCCGTCTTCTACCGGACCAACGCCGCCTCCCGGGTGTTCGAGGAGATCTTCATCCGGACCGGCCTGCCGTACAAGGTGGTGGGCGGGGTGCGCTTCTACGAGCGCAAGGAGGTCCGCGACCTGCTCGCCTACCTGCGCTTCCTGTCCAACCCCAACGACGTGGTGTCGCTGCGCCGCATCCTCAACGTGCCCAAGCGCGGCATCGGCGAGCGCGCCGAGGCGATGGTCGAGGCGTTCGCGGCCAGGGAGCGGATCCCCTACTGGGAGGGCCTCCGCCGGGCGGACGACGCGCCGGGCATGGCCACCCGCTCGCTCAAGGCCATCAAGGAGTTCGTCGCGCTGATGGACGAGCTCATGGTGAAGGCCGACGACATGACGCCCTCGGAGCTGGCCCAGGAGGTGCTGGTGAGCACCGGTTACCGCCTGGAGCTCACGGCCTCCAACGACCCGCAGGACGAGAGCCGCCTGGAGAACCTGGACGAGATGGTCTCGGTCGCCTCCGAGTTCGAGGAGGCCAACCCCGAGGGCACGCTGGTGGAGTTCCTGGAGCAGGTCTCCCTGGTCGCCGACGCCGACCAGATCCCGGCGGCCGACGGGGGCCAGGGCGTGGTGACGCTGATGACGCTGCACACCGCCAAGGGGCTGGAGTTCCCGGTGGTGTTCCTCACCGGCATGGAAGACGGCGTCTTCCCCCACATGCGCTCCCTCGGCGAGCCCAAGGAGCTGGAGGAGGAGCGCCGCCTGGCCTATGTCGGCATCACCCGGGCCGAGCAGCGCCTCTACATCTCCAGGGCGGCCGTCCGCAGCTCCTGGGGCTCACCCGCGTTCAACCCGGCCTCCCGGTTCCTCGCCGAGATCCCGTCCGAGCTGGTCGACTGGCGCAGCGACCCGCAGAAGAGCGCCTGGGGCGCCGCGACCCGCCGCGACTCCCGCCCCGCCCCGGCGGCCAGGAAGCCCGGCGGCAGGCAGATCCCCAACCTGACCCCCGGCGACCGGATCACCCACGACCAGTTCGGCCTGGGCACGGTCGTGTCCGTGGACGGCGTCGCGGAGAAGACCAAGGTCAAGATCGACTTCGGTGGCGGGGGAGAGAAGACCCTGCTGCTGGCGTACGCGCCGCTGGAGAAGCTCTGAGCGCCGGGTGAGCGCCCAGGGCCGGTTCAGCTGCCGAGGATGTCCCCGATGGGGTCCTCGGGCCGGGTGGTGTCGCCGATGAGCTCGTCGAACTCGACCACCTGGTCGGCGGGCGGCGCCTTGATCGTGACCTTGGTGCCCCAGCCGGTGTAGCGGGTGTCGTTGACGTAGGTCAGCTCGGTGCTGTTGAGGCCCCGGGTCGACTCCGTGTACGACGACACGACCCGGCGGACGAGCTGGTCGGAGCCGATGTAGATCTTCCAGGTCACCGGGAGCGTCGCGGACCTGCCGGTGGGCTTCTTGGCCAGCAGCGTACGCACCGACGGAGAGATCTTGAAGAGCTCGCCCAGCGTGATGGTGCCCGAGTGGACCGTGGTCCGGGTGCCGTCCCACGTCCCGCCGGGACGCCTGGCGCCGGTGTGGGCCAGGGTCGCCTTGAGCGTGCCGGGCTCGACGGTGCTGATGATCTGCTGGACGGCGCTGACCAGGGAGAGCGTGTCACCGGGGGTGCGCAGCCACTTCTTGCCCTCGGGCATGGACTCGGCGAAGATGCCGCCCGAGGTGTAGCTGACGCCCTTCAGCGAGATCGTCCGCGACGGGGTGAACAGGCCCTTGAACTCGCCGCCCTGGGAGGGCAGGTTGAACCTGGTGGTCAGGTCCGAGGCGACCAGGCCGGTCCTGCCGAACTCCAGCACACCGCTCCGCCGGGTGAAGATCGCGCGGTTCTTCTTGCTCTCACCGACGATTTTCGTGTTCTCGGTGAGCTTCACGCCCCTGTGGGTTTTGAAATGGCGCTTCAGCGCCGAGACCGGGTCGGCCGCCGCGGTCTGAGTGGCCTTGGGGGTCTGGGCGCTCTTGGCGCTCGCCGGGGCGACGGTCACCAGCGTGGGAACGATCAGGGCTGCCACGGTGGCGCCGGTCAGGGCGGCGATCCTTCGCCTCATCAAGGGGGTCCTCCCGTATGTGTCCTCGCGTCATCGCGGAGGGCGGAAGAAGATTCTTACCTATATCCCGAAATATCGGATCAAGAATCGCCGGAGGCGTCGGGTCGTGTGCCGCCGGCGGGCGCCGCGGGCCGCACCCGGGGGGTTTCCCCCTCCGGGTGCGGCCCGCGGCCCGCGGTGCTGTGCGCGCTCGGTCGCGGTGCGCAGTGCGGTTCGCGGTGCGGCGCGTGGCTCGCGGTGCGGCTCGTGGTCAGCGCGGAAGGATCACTTGACGGTGAGCAGCGGGATGGGCGTGTCGGCCTCGAAGCCCGCCTCGAGCTCCTTCACCGTGGCGACCTGGTCGGCCGGCGGAGCGGCGATCGCGACCTCCGAGCCCCAGCCGCTGTAGCTGGTGTCGACCATGGAGGTCGGGCCGCCGGGGAAGGCCTCATACGAGGTCGCCAGCCGTACGGGAAGCCGCTTGGCGTCGAGGAACAGCTTCCAGCTGACCGTGGTCTTGGTCTCCTTGCCGGACAGCTTCCGCCCCTGCGTGACCCGGAACCACGGCGAGACCTTCTGGAGCTCACCGAAAGTGATCTTTCCGGCGTAGGCGGCCGGGCGCTTGACCGTGGCGCGCGCGAGGAGGGCCTTGAGGGTCGCGGGTTCGGCGACGTTGACGAACTGGCCCAGCGAGCCGGTCAGGCCGAACGTGTCCTCGGGGAATCCGAGCCAGGGCTTGTCCCTGGGCAGGAACTGGCCGTAGGCCCCGCCCCAGACGTAGGCCTTCTTGTCGACCCGTACGACGCGTTCCGGCTCCGCCAGTCCGGCGAACAGCTTCTCGAAGTTCTCCTCCTCCTTGGTCTTTTCGTGGTCGGTTTCTTCGCCGCTGAAGTCGTTGTCTCCCGTGCCGAATGTGAGGGCGCCCTCCGCGAAGCGGAGCTGGGTGGTGTGGTCCGACGCGCTGACCCCGGAGGTGTCGAACTGCAATTCTCCGTTGCGCTTGCCGAGAACCGTGCTCTTGCCGCCGAGTTTCGTCTTGATGGTGTCGACGTACGTGACGCCGCGACCAATTTTGAACTGGCTCTTCAGCGCGCTGACCGGATCGGCGGCCTGCGCGTGCGCGGTCGATGCCAGCGCCGGAACGCCCAGCACGGCCGTCGCGGCGCATGCCAGCCCGGCGATGTATCGCTTCAAAGGGAAACCCTCCTGATTGATCCCCCGCCCCCGTTGGAGGAGGGGCAACACATTCTCGTGAAACAAGATCACGGAATGGTAGCGCATTTGGAGGATTGCCTTGAATTAACTGTGCACATTCGGTGCAGAGATACCCGCTCGGCCTTTGGGGCCCTGTCGTGTGCCGTGCCGGGAACATGGATCCGCTTCCATCCAATCACGGACGGTTATTTTCTTTTCCTGTGGCGCTCCCGTCCTCTCGCGCATTCCGGCCGGTTTAACGCGCGGGCGCGGCCGTTCCGGGAGGCGGTCCGCGGTGCCGTACGGGAAACCGATGCCGTATGGAAAGCCGGCGTCGTACGGAAAAGCGATGAAATCCGGGCCGCTGTACCGTGGTTCGCGGTGGCCCGCCGAGCCCGGCGAGACATGGCCGGTTACGCTGCGGACAGCTCTCACGTCGCGAGGGGAGCGCAGACAAGGAGGTCTGGATGGATGCCGTGTCAAGGATCCGCGTCGTCATCGCCAAGCCGGGGCTGGACGGCCACGACAGGGGTGTGAAGATCGTGGCGCGGGCGCTGCGGGACGCCGGGATGGAGGTCGTCTACACCGGCCTGCACCAGACACCCGAGCAGATCGTGCGCACCGCGATCCAGGAGGACGCCGCGGCGGTCGGGCTGTCCATCCTGTCCGGCGCGCACATGACGCTCTTCGCCAAGGTGCTGGAGCTGCTGAAGGAGAACGACGCGAGCGACATCGTGGTGTTCGGCGGCGGGATCATCCCCGAGGCCGACATGCCCGCGCTCCAGGAGATGGGCGTCGCGCGCGTCTTCACCCCGGGCGCCACCACCCAGGAGATCGTCGACTGGGTGCGCAGCGCGATCACCTCACCCGTCTGACGACCCCCGCCCGACCGGCGGATCCCTCGCCGGTCCTTTGGCCGGTCTTCCCGCCGGCCTGACGAACCCCTGACAGATCTTCCGCCGGTCCGGTGAACCGCCCCGCGGGACCGGCGGCGGGCCCACCGGTTCGGCGCCGACAGCATTCGGGGCGTACGATCTGGAACCCGGTTACCTGGTCATCCCATCAGGCGGGCTAGGCTTCATTGGCGCAAAACCGCCGGGCTCCCCCTTGGATCATGGAGTCGGCCCGCTCACATCTGTACACCAGCCGGACAAGCAAGGACGGACCCTCGTGGACCTGTTCGAACATCAGGCGAAGGAGCTCTTCGCGGAGTACGGCATCCCGGTGCCGCGCGGCGTGGTCGCGCACACCGTGGAGGAGGCACGGGCGGCAGCCGAGCAGCTGACCGGCCGTGTCGTTGTCAAGGCACAGGTCAAGACCGGTGGTCGAGGCAAGGCCGGCGGCGTGAAGGTCGCCGACGACGCCGCCGACGCCGAGCGGAAGGCCACCGACATCCTCGGCATGGACATCAAGGGCCACACGGTCCACAAGGTCCTGATCGAGGAGGCCAGCGCGATCGCGGAGGAGTACTACTTCTCCTTCCTGCTCGACCGCGCCAACCGTACGTTCCTCGCCATCTGCTCCGCCGCGGGCGGCATGGACATCGAAGAGGTCGCGCACAGCGCCCCGGAGAAGGTCGCGAAGGTTCCGATCTCTCCCCTGGACGGCGTCGACCGGGCCAAGGCCCGCGAGATCGCCGAGGCCGGAGGGCTGCCGGAGGTCGCGCTCGACGGCGCCGCCGAGCTCATCGAGAAGCTCTGGTGCGCCTTCGTCGACGAGGACGCCTCTCTCGTCGAGGTCAACCCGATGATCCTGTCGGCCGACGGCCAGGTGAAGGCCCTCGACGGCAAGGTCACCCTCGACGACAACGCGTCGTTCCGCCAGCTGGACCACGCGAACTTCGAGGACAAGGCCGCCGAGGACCCGCTGGAGGCCGCGGCCAAGGCCAAGGACCTCAACTACGTCAAGCTCGACGGCTCCGTCGGCATCATCGGCAACGGCGCCGGCCTGGTCATGTCGACCCTGGACGTCGTCGCCTACGCCGGCGAGGCGTTCCCCGGTCAGCCCAAGCCCGCCAACTTCCTCGACATCGGCGGCGGCGCCTCGGCCGAGGTGATGGCGGCCGGCCTGGAGATCATCATCTCCGACCCCGCGGTGAAGTCGATCTTCGTCAACGTCTTCGGCGGCATCACCGCCTGTGACGCGGTCGCCAACGGCATCGTCTCGGCCTTCCAGCTGCTGGACGCCCGCGGTGAGACCGTGAGCCGCCCGCTGGTCGTCCGTCTCGACGGCAACAACGCCGAACTCGGGCGTCAGATTCTCTCCGACGCCAAGCTTTCCGGCGTCGAACTGGTGGACACCATGGACGATGCGGCCAAGCGCGCCGCCGAGCTCGCCGCGGTAGGTGCGTAATGGCCATTTGGCTGAACGAGAACAGCAAGATCATCGTCCAGGGCATGACCGGCGGTGAGGGCACCAAGCACACCCGCCGGATGCTCGCCTCCGGCGCCCGCGTCGTCGGCGGTGTCAACGCCCGCAAGGCCGGCACCGTCCACGAGGGCCTGCCCGTCTTCGGCACCGTCGCCGAGGCCATCAAGGAGACCGGCGCCGACGTTTCGGTCGTCTTCGTGCCCCCGGCGTTCACCAAGGACGCCGTCAAGGAGGCCATCGACGCCGAGATCCCGCTCTGCGTGGTCATCACCGAGGGCGTCCCGATCCACGACACCACCGAGTTCTGGGCGTACGCGGTCGCCAAGGGCGGCAAGACCCGGATCATCGGGCCCAACTGCCCCGGCATCGCCTCGCCCGGCGCGTCCAACGCGGGGATCATCCCGGCCGACATCACCAGCGCGGGCCGTATCGGCCTGGTCTCGAAGTCGGGCACGCTGACGTACCAGCTCATGTACGA